>NZ_CADFEH010000001.1:1753-3625 GCF_902833155.1 Burkholderia sp. BCC1047
GGTAACACACCTGAGGCAAATCTGTACATGGGGGCATAGCTCAGCTGGGAGAGCACCTGCTTTGCAAGCAGGGGGTCGTCGGTTCGATCCCGTCTGCCTCCACCAATCTTCAATGACAAGCGTTCGACTTCGTCGAACCTTTGTCATTGGCGATTGAGCCAGTCAGAGCGGTACGAAAGTATCGGCTGTCGTTCTTTAACAATCTGGAAGAAGTAAGTAATTTGGATAGCGGAAGCGTCTCGAGATGGACGTGGAAGTTATCCGGGTTGTGATTGTATCGATGTATCTCAAGATGATTCGAACTCTAAGTTTGACTCAATTGGAATACGGCACAACGCGAGAACTCAACCTGTAACGAGACAGACTCGTTATAGGGTCAAGCGAACAAGTGCATGTGGTGGATGCCTTGGCGATCACAGGCGATGAAGGACGCGGTAGCCTGCGAAAAGCTACGGGGAGCTGGCAAACGAGCTTTGATCCGTAGATGTCCGAATGGGGAAACCCGGCCCTTTTGGGTCATCCTGGACTGAATACATAGGTCCAGTGAAGCGAACGCGGTGAACTGAAACATCTAAGTAACCGCAGGAAAAGAAATCAACCGAGATTCCCAAAGTAGTGGCGAGCGAAATGGGATGAGCCTTGCACTCTTTATTTGTATTGTTAGCCGAACGCTCTGGAAAGTGCGGCCATAGCAGGTGATAGCCCTGTAGGCGAAAACAGTATGAAAGAACTAGGTGTGCGACAAGTAGGGCGGGACACGTGAAATCCTGTCTGAAGATGGGGGGACCATCCTCCAAGGCTAAATACTCGTGATCGACCGATAGTGAACCAGTACCGTGAGGGAAAGGCGAAAAGAACCCCGGGAGGGGAGTGAAATAGATCCTGAAACCGCATGCATACAAACAGTCGGAGCCTCGTAAGGGGTGACGGCGTACCTTTTGTATAATGGGTCAGCGACTTACGTTCAGTAGCAAGCTTAACCGTATAGGGCAGGCGTAGCGAAAGCGAGTCCGAATAGGGCGTTCAGTTGCTGGGCGTAGACCCGAAACCAGGTGATCTATCCATGGCCAGGATGAAGGTGCGGTAACACGTACTGGAGGTCCGAACCCACTAACGTTGAAAAGTTAGGGGATGAGCTGTGGATAGGGGTGAAAGGCTAAACAAACCTGGAAATAGCTGGTTCTCTCCGAAAACTATTTAGGTAGTGCCTCGTGTCTCACCTTCGGGGGTAGAGCACTGTCATGGTTGGGGGGTCTATTGCAGATTACCCCGCCATAGCAAACTCCGAATACCGAAGAGTGCAATCACGGGAGACAGACATCGGGTGCTAACGTCCGGTGTCAAGAGGGAAACAACCCAGACCGCCAGCTAAGGTCCCCAAATATAGCTAAGTGGGAAACGAAGTGGGAAGGCTAAAACAGTCAGGAGGTTGGCTTAGAAGCAGCCACCCTTTAAAGAAAGCGTAATAGCTCACTGATCGAGTCGTCCTGCGCGGAAGATGTAACGGGGCTAAGCTATATACCGAAGCTGCGGATGCGTGCTTTGCACGCATGGTAGGAGAGCGTTCCGTAAGCCTGCGAAGGTGCCTTGTAAAGGGTGCTGGAGGTATCGGAAGTGCGAATGCTGACATGAGTAGCGATAAAGGGGGTGAAAGGCCCCCTCGCCGTAAGCCCAAGGTTTCCTACGCAACGTTCATCGGCGTAGGGTGAGTCGGCCCCTAAGGCGAGGCAGAAATGCGTAGCTGATGGGAAGCAGGTCAATATTCCTGCACCATTGTTAGATGCGATGGGGGGACGGATCGCGGAAGGTTGTCCGGGTGTTGGAAGTCCCGGTCGCTGCATTGGAGAAGGCGCTTAGGCAAATCCGGGCGCG
>NZ_CADFEH010000001.1:3696-462206 GCF_902833155.1 Burkholderia sp. BCC1047
TGGAAGTGGTTCCAAGAAAAGCCTCTAAGCTTCAGTCTAACGATGACCGTACCGCAAACCGACACAGGTGGGCGAGATGAGTATTCTAAGGCGCTTGAGAGAACTCGGGAGAAGGAACTCGGCAAATTGGTACCGTAACTTCGGGATAAGGTACGCCCTTGTAGCTTGACTGGCCTGCGCCAGGAGGGTGAAGGGGTTGCAATAAACTGGTGGCTGCGACTGTTTAATAAAAACACAGCACTCTGCAAACACGAAAGTGGACGTATAGGGTGTGACGCCTGCCCGGTGCCGGAAGATTAAATGATGGGGTGCAAGCTCTTGATTGAAGTCCCGGTAAACGGCGGCCGTAACTATAACGGTCCTAAGGTAGCGAAATTCCTTGTCGGGTAAGTTCCGACCTGCACGAATGGCGTAACGATGGCCACACTGTCTCCTCCCGAGACTCAGCGAAGTTGAAGTGTTTGTGATGATGCAATCTACCCGCGGCTAGACGGAAAGACCCCATGAACCTTTACTGTAGCTTTGCATTGGACTTTGAACCGATCTGTGTAGGATAGGTGGGAGGCTATGAAACCGGAACGCTAGTTTCGGTGGAGCCGTCCTTGAAATACCACCCTGGTTTGTTTGAGGTTCTAACCTTGGCCCGTGATCCGGGTCGGGGACAGTGCATGGTAGGCAGTTTGACTGGGGCGGTCTCCTCCCAAAGCGTAACGGAGGAGTACGAAGGTACGCTAGGTACGGTCGGAAATCGTGCTGATAGTGCAATGGCATAAGCGTGCTTAACTGCGAGACCGACAAGTCGAGCAGGTGCGAAAGCAGGTCATAGTGATCCGGTGGTTCTGTATGGAAGGGCCATCGCTCAACGGATAAAAGGTACTCTGGGGATAACAGGCTGATACCGCCCAAGAGTTCATATCGACGGCGGTGTTTGGCACCTCGATGTCGGCTCATCTCATCCTGGGGCTGTAGCCGGTCCCAAGGGTATGGCTGTTCGCCATTTAAAGAGGTACGTGAGCTGGGTTTAAAACGTCGTGAGACAGTTTGGTCCCTATCTGCCGTGGGCGTTGGATATTTGAAGGGGGCTGCTCCTAGTACGAGAGGACCGGAGTGGACGAACCTCTGGTGTACCGGTTGTCACGCCAGTGGCATCGCCGGGTAGCTATGTTCGGAAGAGATAACCGCTGAAAGCATCTAAGCGGGAAACTCGCCTTAAGATGAGATATCCCTGGGGACTAGATCCCCTTGAAGGGTCGTTCGAGACCAGGACGTTGATAGGTCAGGTGTGTAAGCGCAGTAATGCGTTCAGCTAACTGATACTAATTGCCCGTAAGGCTTGATCCTATAACAAGTCTGTTTCGCGCTACAGAGCGCGTCGGACGGTTGGATTCTCGTGTGTGATACACACAACCTAATTACTGCTTCTTCCAAGATTGGTTCTGTTGGCCACGCCAGCAGAACAACCCTCTTTGCCTGATGACCATAGCGAGTCGGTCCCACCCCTTCCCATCCCGAACAGGACCGTGAAACGACTCTACGCCGATGATAGTGCGGATTCCCGTGTGAAAGTAGGTAATCGTCAGGCTCCCTAAGCCAGAAACCCCCGCCCGACCAGGCGGGGGTTTTTGCATTTCGGCGTCCCCAAAAGCATGTGGCGAAGCGTGACCGAGGCTACTCCGCTTTCCGCTTACGCAATCCATCGCAGCGCCGAGCTCTCATTCAGCGCTCTGCCGTTCTCGGGCACTCCGCGGTTGTGCCGTCTAATCTCTCGCCCCCTCCCGCCAACCAGACCCATCCATCTTCAGATCGATTCCGTCCCACGCCATACTTCGGGTGACGATGTTGTGATGGTCGATGATGCGCGATATTGAGCGACAATGATCGATAAATGCCGCTTTCTGGCGAAAAATATCCGCATCTGCGCGTTCCTCGAGGCACCGCGTCATGCACATTGCTCGGCGAACGCAGCGCGAAATCCTCACAAAAATCTATGCGCATAAAGTTCATTCGCGCGACGTGCGCAACATGCGCGGCAGAGCGGGGAGCTAACCCTTCGGGGTAATATCACCGTTCGTCCCGATTCCCGGGTGCTTGCCTGCATCCGCCGGCGATCGGCGCTTTTTGCATTCCGTCTCCCGCATCGTTCATGACTGACAGCCCTGCCCAAGGTGGTCGGACGACCGACTTCTTGCCGTATCTCGTCGCCGCGACGTTCTTCATGGAGTATCTCGACACGACCGTGATCGCGACCGCGCTACCGCAAATGGCGCGCTCGTTCGGCGTGGGGCCGAACGCACTGAGCCTCGGGATGACGGCCTACATGCTGGCGCTGGCGGTGTTCATTCCGATCAGCGGCTGGATCGCGGATCGCTATGGTTCGCGCACCGTCTTCGCGAGCGCGATCGTCGTCTTTACCGGTGCGTCGGTGCTGTGCGGGCTGTCCGAAGGCGTGATGTCGTTCACGGCTGCCCGGCTGCTGCAGGGTGTCGGCGGGGCGATGATGGTGCCGGTCGGGCGGATGATCGTCGTGCGCAGCACCGAGAAGGCGAAGCTGATGCGTGCGATCGCGACGATCACGTGGCCGGGCATCGTCGCGCCCGTCGTCGGGCCGCCGATCGGCGGCTTCATCACGACCTATGCATCGTGGCGATGGATCTTCCTGTTGAACGTCCCGTTCGGCCTGGCCGCGCTCGTTTGTACCTGGCTGATCGTCCGGAATACGCGGACCGACGAGCAACGGCCGCTCGACTGGGTCGGCTTCGTGCTGGCCGGCGGCGCCTTGACCTGCCTGCTGATCGGCACCGAAGCGGCCGGCCAGCAGGATGTCGACTTCACGCGCGCGGTTGTCCTGGTGGGCGCAAGCGTGTTGTTCGGCATCGCCGCATGGTTGCATGCGCGACGCTGCGCGCATCCGCTGCTCGATTTCACGACGCTGAAGGTGCCGACATTCTCGGTGACGGTCGTCACCGGCTCGATCACGCGGATGGCGATCAACGCCGTCCCGTACCTGCTGCCGCTGCTGTTCCAGATCGGTTTCGGGCTGTCGCCGTTCCAGTCAGGCCTGCTGCTGCTCGCGAGCGCGCTCGGCAATCTCGGGATGAAGGCGGGCACGTCGTGGATCCTCGACCGTTACGGTTTTCGGCGCGTTGCGCTCGTCGACGTGACGATCGTCGGCATCTTCACGATCGCATGCGGCTGGCTGACCGCGTCGACGCCGCTGGCGATCACGCTGCTCGTCGTATTCGTCTACGGGCTCACGCGGTCGATGCAGTTCACGACGCTTGCGACGCTGGCTTATGCGGATATCCCGGCTCAGCAGACGAGCGCGGCCAGCACGCTGTGGAGCGCCGCGCAGCAGATGACGATCGGGATGGGGATCGCGTTCGGTGCGTTGTCGCTGCGGCTCGCGGCATGGGGGCGCGGCGACGCGGCCGGCATGCATTACGTGCTCGACGATTTCCGCTGGGCGTTCGTCGCGGCCGGCGTGCTCGCGCTGCTGACGTTGCCGGGGTACGCACGGCTGGCGCTCGATGCCGGCGACCGGCTGCGGGCCAGCGTGGCGCGAGGATAGGCTGGACTGCAAATCATGTTGGCGGGGCGACAGGTGAGTAAGCGTGTTTCGTCGTGCTCACTGGAAGCGCTGATTCATTGCGACCGCGATCGCTTGACGGTCAGCGCAATCGGTCTTCGGTCGCCGCGGGCGAGCGGTGTTCTGGCCGGCCATGCTCGGTTGGACCGCTTTCCTCACGATGGCATGCGGTGCCGAGACGAGCATGAATGCAATGCGCAATACGTGGCGCGGCAGCAGCGCAGCTGTCCCCGCTCCCGCTACTGCGCGTCATGGAAGATGATGCCGACCGTGTGGCGATGGCCGCTTCGGATCCGGCTCACGCCGTGGCGCAGGTTGACGCGATAGACGCCGCGGGTTCCCTGCACGGGCCGACCGTGTACCGCGAAGATCACTGCGTCGCCTTGCGTCAGCGGCACCACTTCCGCACGCGACTGCATGCGTGGCCGCTGTTCCGTCAACACGAACTCCCCGCCACTGAAATCGCGGCCCGGCGCCGACAGCAGGATCGCGACCTGCAGCGGAAACACGTGCTCGCCATACAGGTCCTGATGGAGGCAGTTGTAGTCGTCGGCGCCGTATTGCAGGATCAGCGGCGTCGGTCGCGTCTGTCCCGCCGCGTGGCAGTGATCGAGGAACGTCGCATGGTCTTTCGGATAACGGATGTCGATCCCGAGTGCCTGGTTCCAGCGATTCGCGATCGGCGCGAGATGCGGGTAGATCGTCGTGCGCAACTCGGCGATGATCGCTGGCAGCGGATACGCGAAATACTTGTACTCGCCGCGGCCGAAGCCGTGTCGCGCCATCACGACACGTGAACGATAGAGCGCATCGCGGGGATAGAACGACGCGAGTGCATCGCACTCGCTTGCCGACATCAGGCCCGGCACGCGCGCGCAACCGTAGCGATCGAGCTCGGCATCGACGCCTGGCCAGTCGAGAGAGTCGACGCGTTGCGCGATGTCCGGCGGTTCGACGGCAGGGGGCAGATCGGCAATGTTCACGGGCGTACCTCGGGGCATCGGCGGTGTGGCGCCGTGCGGTCGCGCACGGTCGAATCCACGACGAAAGTTGACGAACCCAGTCTAGCGGCGTCCGGGCGCCGGCACGCTCCAGATCTTGCGCTTTAATTCCGGCGAGGAAACGGGGAAACGTTGAAGGCGCGGCATCGGCACACCGAATGTGGCGACGGGCCGGAGCGGCGAGGGAAGCGGAAAGGCGGAGAAGCGGAGCGGCAGCGAACGCCACATCCAACCTACCGCAGCAGGGAGCCGGCTATCGCCCGCCCCCCGCCGCGTACACGATCACGCCAGCGACCGGAACAACCAGTAAAGCCCAGCCGCCAGCGCGATCGACGCCGGCAGCGTCAGCACCCATGCGAGGACGAGGCTGCGCACCGTGCTCCATTGCAGCCCGGAGCCGTTCGCCGCCATCGTGCCCGCGACACCCGACGACAGCACGTGGGTCGTCGACACGGGCAGCCCGTACATGTCGGCGGCGCCGATCGTCAGCATCGCGACCAGTTCGGCCGATGCGCCCTGTCCGTACGTCAGATGCTGCTTGCCGATTTTTTCGCCGACGGTCACGACGATCCGCTTCCATCCGACCATCGTGCCGAGACCCAGCGCGATCGCGACGGCGACCTTCACCCACGTCGGAATGAACTTCGTCGCGTGGTCGAGCTGCTTGCGATAGTTGTCGATCGCGAGCTTGTCGTCGGCGGCGAACGCGGGCTGGCCCGACTTCTCCATCAGACGAATGGCTTCGGACACCAGATACATCGTGTTGCGCACGTTGTCGACGTCGCGCTGCGGCACGGCCGCCATCGAGCCCGACGCGCCGACGGCGGTCGCAAGCGACGTGGACAACTGCGCGACGGCCGGCAGCACGGCGGGCGTCAGTTCGCGATGCTGCACGTAGTGCTCGACATCGGCGCGCGGGTTCGCGGACGGCGCGACGCCGTTCGTGTATTTCCCGAACGTCGCGGCCGCCTGGTTCGCGACCGCCACGAAGGTCTGCGATTCGGCGGGCGTGACGGCCTTGTTCAGCGCATACGCGGTGGGCACCGTGCCGATCAGGATCAGCATGATGAGGCCCATCCCTTTCTGTCCGTCGTTCGACCCGTGTGCGAACGACACGCCGGTGCAGGTGAGGATCAGCAGGCAGCGAATCCAGAACGGCGGCGGCTGATCCTTCGGCGGCTCCTTGTACAACTCAGGAATCCGCACGGCGGCCTTCAGCACGAGCAGCAGCAGCGACGCACACAGGAAGCCGACGATCGGCGACAGCAGCAGCGACTTGCCGACGCCGAGCGCCTGGCCCCAGTCGACGCCGCTCGTGCCGGACGGCCCGTGCAGCAGCTGGTTCATCAGCCCGACGCCGATGATCGACCCGATCAGCGTATGCGAGCTCGACGACGGCAACCCGAAATACCAGGTCGCGAGGTTCCAGACGATCGCGGCGATCAGCAGCGCGAACACCATCGCGAAGCCCGAGCCGCTGCCGACCTGCAGGATCAGCTCGACCGGCAGCAACTGCAGGATCCCGAACGCGACGGCGCCGCTCGAGACCATCACGCCGAGGAAGTTCCACATGCCCGACCAGATCACCGCGACGTTCGGCGTCAGCGAGTGCGTATAGATCACGGTCGCGACCGCATTCGCGGTGTCGTGGAAGCCGTTGACGAATTCGAAGCCGAGCGCGATCAGCAGCGCGGCACCGAGCAGCAGGTACGGGAACAGCGTCCCTTCGCGGACCGGCGCCAGATCGTCGATCAGGTGCGTGGCGATATAGACGGCGCCGAGCACGAGCACCAGCAGGAACGCGGCATAGCCGATCTGCCGGGTGCGTGCGACGGAGCCCGGATTGTTCGGGGCGGATGAAGCAGGTTGATTCATGACGGCATCTCGTGAGGGAACCGCGTCCGATCCTAGCTGCGGCTAGCAGTCAGTTTGATGACAGTCGGGATGACGAACGGTGTGTCTTACGGGATGTAAGGCGAGCGGTGACATGCGACGCGTCGGCGCGCATCGTTCGCTCACATAGTGAGCAGGACAGTGAGTTTACGCGCCGGTGTCGCGCACGTTGGCGGCCGTCGCGGCCAACGTCCAGCCGCTCGGCGACGCGACGAACGTCGTGCACGACAGCGGCGCGACGTCGACACGCGCGGCGGCCTCGAGGCTCATCCGCCGCACGTGCGCGATGGCCGCGCGGACGATCGGCGCATGCGTGATCGCGACGACATCGCGATCGGTCGGCAGCGTACTCAACCATGTGCCGACCCGATGCGCGGCGGCGTCGAACGATTCGCCGCGATGCGGCGACGCGGACGGCGTGCCGATCCACGCGGCCAGTTGGTCGGGCAGGTCGCGGGCGAGATCGTGCAGCCGCTTGCCGCGCCAATTGCCGTAGTCGATGTCGCGCAGCGCGTCGTCGATGTCGGCGTGCAGCCCGAGCGCATCGGCGGTCTGCGTTGCGCAGCGTGCCGGGCTGCACAGCACGAGCGAGCCGGCAGCGCCCGTCAACCGGCCGCGCAGCGCAGCGGCTTCGGCGAGCCCGTGCGCGTCGAGCAGGTCGTCGTCGGGAAACGTGCCGGTGCGCATCGCGCGGGTCGATGCGTGTGCGATCAGGCAGAGCGAGGCAGGTTTGGTCATGTCGGTTGTCGGATGATCCGGAGCGGGACGCGCTTACCCGTGTGTCATCGCTTCAATACGCGAACGTTCGCGCGTACAATTCGCCCGATACGAAGCGCGGAAGCCGGTGCAATTCCGGCGCGGTCGCGCCACTGTAACCGGGGAATCGACGATCCCGGAAGCCAGACCTGCCTTCGTACCCATCCATCATTTGTCGGGGCGCGATTCCCCTGAGGTGCATTCATGAGCGAAGCAGTGCTGAAGTCGGCCGTCGTGCCGGCACCCATCCCCGTCCGTGAGCTGTTGCCGTGGGCCGTGTTCGTCGGCCTGATCCTGCTGCTCGCGCTGTATTTCGTCGGTGCGGAACAGGGCGCGACGTCGCTCGTGCCGGGCATGTATGTCCACGAATTCGTCCACGACGGCCGCCATCTGCTCGGCTTTCCCTGCCACTGACGCGGAGCCTACGATGGTCGGAAAGCTGCTCATGCGCGGGATGCTCGCAGGCATCGCCGCGGGCCTCCTGACGTTCGGTTTCGCCAGGATCGTCGGCGAACCGCAAGTCGATCAGGCGATCTCCGTCGAAGAAAAAACCGCCGCCGCTCAAGGTGAGGCGCCGGAACCCGAGCTGGTCAGCCGCCACACGCAGGCCGGCCTCGGGCTGCTGACGGGCGTCGTGACCTACGGCGCGGCATTCGGCGGGCTGTTCTCGCTGGTGTTCGCGTATGCATACGGACGCGGCAGTCGCCTGCCGGCACGGCCGCTGGCCGCGTGGCTCGCGGTGGCGGCGTTCGTCGCGCTCGTGATCGTGCCGAACCTCAAGTACCCGGCCAATCCGCCGTCGGTCGGCGACCCCGACACGATCGGCTATCGCACGGGGCTGTTCTTCCTGATGATCGCGATCTCGGTCGCGACGATGGTGTTCTCGGTCAGCGTGCGCCGCCATCTGCTGGCGAAGCTCGGCCCGTGGAACGCATCGATCGTCGCCGGGCTCGTGTTCGTCGCGATCATCGCGGCCGTGCAGATCGGGCTGCCGTCGGTCAGCGAGTTGCCCGCCGATTTCCCGGCGGCCTTGCTGTGGAAGTTCCGCGTGGCGGCCATCGGCATGCAGGTGATCATGTGGACGACGATCGGCCTGCTGTTCGGCGCGTGGGTCGAGCGCGGCGAACGCGCCGGCCTGCGCGCCGCCTGATGCGGGGGGCAACCGCACGCGCTTAGCGCAGCATGCGCGGCGCGCTCCACGTCGATTCGCGCGTCAGCGCGACGAACGCGGCCAGATAGTCGATCGCTGCGTCCGCTTCGCGGATGCCGAGGAAGATCTGCTTCGCGATGCCGTTCTTGCCGAGCTTGACCGGCACGACCGGCATCCGGTCCGCGTATTCGTCGGCGAGCCATCGCGGCAGCGCGGCCACGCCGCGCCCGCTCGCGACCATCTGCAACATGATGTCGGTCGTCTCGATCGACTTGTGCCGCCGCGGCACGATGCCGGCCGGCGTCAGGAACTGGTTGTAGATGTCGAGCCGGTCGGTTTCGACCGGGTACGTGATCAGGATCTCGTCGGTCAGTTGCTCGGGCATCACGTAGTCGACGTTCGCGAACCGGTGCGAATCCGCGACCACCAGCACCTGTTCGTAGTCGAACACCGGATCGAAGCGCAGCCCCGGCTTGTTCAGCGGATCGGGCGTCACGAGCACGTCGATGTCGTAGCCGAACAGCGCGCCGATGCCGCCGAACTGGAAGCGCTGCTTCACGTCCACGTCGACGTCGGGCCAGCGCGACAGGTACGGCGACACGACCTTCAGCAGCCACTGGTAGCACGGGTGGCACTCCATCCCGATGCGCAGCGTGCCGCGCTCGCCCTTCGCGTACTGCTTCATCCGCTCCTCGGCGAGCTCGAACTGCGGCAGCAGCCGGTTCGCCAGCTTCAGCAGATAGTGCCCGCCCTGCGTGAGCCGCAGGCCGCGACCTTCGCGGTCCCAGATCGCCGTGCCGAGCTGCTGCTCGACTTTCCTGACGGTGTGGCTGAGCGCCGATTGCGTGAGGTGCAGCGCATTGGCCGCCGCGGTCAGCGAGCCCTGGCGCTCGACTTCACGTATGACGACGAGATGGAATCGTTCCAGCATGGATTGCGTGCATCGGGCAGATGCATGAAAAATGTTAATGGATTAATGAAATAATGCCATTTTATTTCATGGTTTGAAATCCCTATGATGGCTGCCGGATCTACACTTTCTTCTGGACGGCAGCTTCATGGTCACGACACACAACCTCGGTTTTCCGCGCATCGGCGCGAAGCGCGAACTCAAGTTCGGTCTCGAACGCTACTGGAAGGGCGAATCGTCGCGCGACGAACTGAAGGCGCTTGGCGCCGAGTTGCGCCGGCGTCATTGGCACGACCAGCGCGATCTCGATCTCGCGCCGATCGGCGACTTCGGGTTCTACGACCAGGTGCTCGACATGAGCTTCACGCTCGGCAACCTGCCGAAGCGCGTGCAGGATTTCCACGGCGATGCGCTCGACAATTATTTCCGCGTCGCACGCGGCCGTTCGGCGCAGTCGACGGAGGAGCACGCCGCGTGCTGCGGCGGGGTCGCGGCCGGTGAAATGACGAAGTGGTTCGATACGAACTACCACTACATCGTGCCGGAGTTCCATGCGGACACGAATTTCTCGCTCGATCCGTCGCGCCTGCTCCAGCAACTCGCCGAAGCGACCGCGCAGGGCGTGAATGCGAAACCGGTGATTCTCGGCCCCGTCACGTACCTGTGGCTCGGCAAGGCGAAGGACGATTCCGACCGCCTCGCGCTGCTGCCGAAGCTGCTGCCGGTGTACGGCGCGCTGCTCGACACGCTGACCGCGCAGGGTGTCGAATGGGTGCAGATCGACGAACCGATTCTCGTGACCGAGCTCGATGCCGAATGGCGCCAGGCATTCCGCATCGCGTATGAGGCGCTGGAAACGCGCCGCATCAAGCTGCTGCTCGCCACGTACTTCGGCCAGCTTCAGGACAACCTGACGCTCGCGGCGTCGCTGCCGGTCGACGGTCTGCATATCGACGCGATCAACGCAAGCGACGAAGTCGACGCGCTGGTGCGCGAACTGCCGCCGGAGCGCGTGCTGTCGGTCGGCGCGATCAATGGCCGCAACATCTGGAAGACCGACCTGAACGCCGCGCTCGACTGGCTCGAGCCGCTCGCGAAGCAACTGGGCGACCGGCTGTGGCTCGCGCCGTCATGCTCGCTGTTGCACGTGCCGGTCGATCTCGCGAGGGAAGAGAAGCTCGACGCGGAAATCCGCTCGTGGCTCGCGTTCGCGCTGCAGAAGCTCGACGAGCTGAAGGTGCTTGCGACCGCACTGAACGAAGGCCGCGACAAGGTGGCCGACGCGCTCGCCGCGAATGCCGCCGCGATCGATTCGCGGCGCCGCTCGCCGCGCGTGAACAACCCGGCGGTGAAGGCCGCGCTCGCGCGCATCGACGCGCCGCTCGGCAACCGCGCGAGCCCGTATACGCAGCGTGCATCGAAGCAGTCGGCGCGCCTGAACCTGCCGGCGTTCCCGACGACGACGATCGGCTCGTTCCCGCAGACCGCCGACATCCGCCAGGCGCGCAGCCGGTTCAAGGCCGGCGCGCTGGACGAAGCCGGCTATCGCGCGGCGATGCAGGCCGAGATCGAACGCAGCGTGCGCGAACAGGAATCGCTCGAACTCGACGTGCTCGTGCATGGCGAAGCCGAGCGCAACGACATGGTCGAATACTTCGGCGAGCAACTCGACGGCTATGCGTTCAGCCAGTTCGGCTGGGTGCAGTCGTACGGTTCGCGCTGCGTGAAGCCGCCGATCCTGTTCGGCGACATCAGCCGCCCGAAGGCGATGACGGTCGAATGGATCGCCTATGCGCAGTCGCTGACGGACAAGCCGATGAAGGGCATGCTGACCGGCCCGGTGACGATCCTGAACTGGTCGTTCGTGCGCGACGACCAGCCGCGCTCGGTGTCGTGCTACCAGCTTGCGCTGGCGATTCGCGACGAAGTGCTCGATCTCGAGAAGGCCGGCGTGCGCGTGATCCAGATCGACGAAGCCGCGCTGCGCGAAGGGCTGCCGTTGCGCCGCGCGCAATGGAGCGACTACCTGAAGTGGGCGGTCGAGTCGTTCCGCATCACCGCGAACGGCGTGCAGGACGATACGCAGATCCACACGCACATGTGCTATTCGGAGTTCAACGACATCATCGCGTCGATCGCCGACATGGACGCGGACGTGATCACGATCGAGACGTCGCGCTCCGACATGGAGTTGCTCGATGCGTTCGACACCTTCAAGTATCCGAATGAAATCGGGCCGGGCGTGTACGACATTCACTCGCCGAACATCCCGACGCAGGATCATATCGTCGGGCTGATGAGGAAGGCGGCCGAGCGGATTCCGGCGGAACGTCTGTGGGTGAACCCGGACTGCGGGCTGAAGACGCGTCAGTGGGCGGAAGTGATTCCGGCGCTGACGAACATGGTTGCCGCGGCGAAGACGTTGCGTAGCCAGGTGCGGTAACCACGCAGCGAATGCAGGGCGGTAGCGGTCGCCGATCGTCGATCATCGATCGGGCGGCAAAGAAAACGACCCGCGAAAGCGGGTCGTTTTACGTCATGCATGCATGTGCGACAGGCGCTACGCGTCGAGCGCTACGCGCTACGCGCTACGCGCTACGCGCTACGCGGTGCGCGGTGCGCGGTGCGCGGTGCGCGTGCCGCGCGGCAGCGCGTCGTCCGTCTTGCCGGGCGCACCCGCATCATCGATGCTGACGCGGCGCGAGATCAACCACACGCACAGCGACGACAGCACGGCGGCGCTCGTGTACTGGAGCGCGAGCGGCCACCATTGCGGCGCGGTGTTCTGCGCGATGATGGTCGCGACGAGCGGCGTGAGGCCGCCGGCGAGCGCGCCGCACACCTGGTACGCGATCGAGATTGCCGTATAGCGGATCCGCGCGACGAAGATGCCGCTGACGAAGCCTGCTACCACCGAGTAGTAGCCCGATTCCGCGAGCGTCGCGAGGCCGACGCCGACCGTGATCGACACCGGCGTGCCCAGGTGCACGAGCGGCAGCATCACGAACGGGACGATCATCGCCCAGGCGCCGGTGATCAGCAGTACGCGCGTGGTGCCGAAGCGCTGCGCGAGGAACGCGGCCGCGAGCTGCACGACGAACTGCAGCACCGCGACGATCGTCATGCAATGCAGCACCATCGACCGGTCGAGCGACAGGAACTGCGTCGCGTAGCTGATCATGAAGATGTTGCTGAAATACACGCCGGCGATCCCGTACACGTTCGCGCCGATCGCGAGCAGCAGCAGCGGCCAGACCTTGAGCGCCTCGCGCAGCGGTTTTTGCGCGATGTTGCCGCTCTTCCTGACTTCCTCGAACTCGGGCGATTCCGACACGCTCGCCCGGATCACGAAGCCGACGATCAGCAGCACGGAGCTCGCGAGGAACGGCACGCGCCAGCCCCAGCTCATCATGTCGTCCTTCGACAGCGTGCTGATCGCGCCGAACGCGAGCATTGACAGGATCAGGCCGCTCGCGCTGCCCAACTGCGCGAACGACGCGAAGAACGTGCGCTTGCCTTCGGGCGCATGCTCGCCGGCCAGCAGCACCGCGCCGCCCCATTCACCGCCGACCGCGATGCCTTGCAGCACGCGCATCAGCACGAGCAGGATCGGTGCGATCACGCCGGCTTGCGCATGCGTGGGCAGCAGGCCGATCGCGACCGTCGACACGGCCATCAGCATCAGCGTCGCGAGCAGCGACCGCTTGCGGCCGAAGCGGTCGCCGAGATAGCCGAACATCACGCCGCCGAGCGGCCGCGCGAAGAAGCCGACCGCGAACGAGCCGAACGACGCGAGCAGGCTGATGAAACGGTTTTCGCCGGGAAAGAACAGCGGCCCGAACACGATGGCGGCGGCGGTCGCATAACTATAGAAGTCGTACCACTCGATCGTGGTGCCGACGAACGAAGCGAGCGCCGCCCGCTTCGGTTGCTTGACGGAAGTCCCCATGTTTATGTGTGCTCCTCTGGAATCCTCTGATTTGGAATAGGTCGTGTAGCGGGATCGGTCGTCAGTCGCGATACGCGACGCCCGGCAGCACGCACAGCAGCTCGTACGCGAGGTTCGCGCCGAGCAGCGCGGTGGTGCCGAACGGGTCGTACGGCGGCGCGACTTCGACGAGATCGCAGCCGACGATGTTCAGCCCCTTCGCGCCGCGGATGATCTCGAGCGCCTGCGGCACCGTGAGGCCCGCGATTTCCGGCGTGCCGGTGCCCGGCGCGTAGGCCGGGTCGATGCCGTCGATGTCGAACGTGATGTAGACGGGCGTGTCGCCGATGCGCGCACGCACTTCTTCCATCAGCGGCGCGAGCGACTTGTTCCAGCATTCCTCGGCCTGGACCACGCGGAAGCCCTGCTCGCGGCACCAGTCGAAATCCTCGGCCGCGTAGCCGGTGCCGCGCAGGCCGATCTGCGTGACCTTGTCGCCGTGCAGCAGCCCTTCCTCGACCGCGCGGCGGAACGGCGTGCCGTGCGCGATCTTTTCGCCCATCATCGTGTCGTTCACGTCGGCGTGTGCATCGACGTGGATCAATGCAACCTTGCCGTGCTTGCGGTGGATCGCGCGCAGGATCGGCAGCGCGATCGTGTGGTCGCCGCCGAGCGTGATCGGCTTGCAGTCGTGCTCGAGAATCGCGTCGTACGCGGCTTCGATGCGGGCGATCGAATCGTGCAGGTTGTACGGGTTGATCGCGACGTCGCCGATATCGGCGATCTGCAGCGAATCGAACGGCGCCGCGCGCGTGGCCATGTTGTACGGGCGCAGCAGCACCGATTCGGTGCGGATCTGGCGCGGGCCGAAGCGCGCGCCGGTGCGGTTGGACGTGCCGAGATCGAACGGCACGCCGACGAAACAGGCGTCGAGGCCTTCGGCGCTCGACACGTGCGGCAGGCGCATCATCGTCGCGATGCCGCCGGAGCGCGGCATTTCATTGCCGCCGAGCGGCTGGAAATGGATGGGGTCGTTCATGGGGTCGTCTCTTCCGGTATGGGGGTGCCGTATCATGCGACGCGGCCTGGCGCACAGTTTTACGCGCTCTGCCGGGAAAGAAGAATGCGAAGATATCGACGTAAACATCGATCTTCATCGATGTATGGAAGGGGATGAACGTGCTGGGGAATCTGTCGACCCTCGATCTACGGTTGATCCGCGTGTTTCTCGCGGTCACGGACGCGGGCGGCGTGTCGGCCGCGCAGGCGATGCTGAACGTCGGCCAGTCGACGATCAGCGCGCAGCTGTCGTCGCTCGAGACGCGGCTCGGCTACCGGCTCTGCGAGCGCGGCCGCAGCGGCTTCCGGCTCACGCCGAAGGGCGAGCGGTTCCACGCGATGAGCCGCAAGCTGCTCGCGGCGCTCGACGAATTCGGGATGGCCGCGCGGCACATGGACCGCCAGCTGGTCGGCACGCTGAACATCGGCCTGATCGGCCATACGCCGGTCAGCCAGAACGCGCGGATCGCCGAGGCGATCGCCGCGTTCCGCACGCGCGACGAGGCCGTGCGCTTCTCGATTTCGGTGCGCGCGCCCGGCGATCTCGAGGAAAAGCTGCTGAGCAACGAGATCCAGATCGCGGTCGGCTATTTCTGGCATCGCGTGCCGACGCTGCACTACACGCCGCTGTTCATCGAGCGGCAGGTCGCGTACTGCGGCCGCGGCCATCCGCTGTTCGAACGCGCCGGCACGCTGACGCCGGCCGACGTCGCCGGCTTCGAGTGGGCCTGGCGCTCGTATCCGCTGCCGGAGGCGCAGATGTCGACGACGCCGGACCGCGTGACCGCGACCGCCGACAACATGGAGGCCGTCGCGCTGCTGATCCTGTCCGGTCATCACCTCGGCTACCTGCCGCAGCACTTCGCGGCGCCGTATGTCGCGCAGGGGCTGCTCGCGCCGCTCAATCCCGAGCAGCTGCACTATGAAGTCACGTTCCACATGGTCGTGGCGCGCGACGGGCGCGGCGATCCGGTCGTCGAAGCGTTTCTCGAGGATCTCGAACGCGCGCATCAGTCGCCCGACGTGGTGTGACGCCGGCGCGGCCGACAATGTGAACAAGCGTTGCGCGCGGGCGGCTTGTCGGCCCGGCGTGCGTCACGGCAGCGGCAACCCGGCGTCGTGCTTCACCTCGCGCAACGACAGCGCCGATTCGATCGACGTCACGCCCGGCAGCATCCGCAGCGAATCGCGCAGGAACGTGCCGTAGTCGTCGAGGTCGCGCGCGACCACCTGCAGCAGGTAATCGGCCGTGCCCGCGACGTTGTGGCACGCGAGGATCCGCTCGATGCCGAGCACTTCCCGTTCGAACCGGTCGGCGACCTTGCGGTCGTGCGTCGCGAACCGCACGAGCACGAACGCGACCACGCCGAAGCCCAACGCCTGGCGTGACAGCTGCGCGCGATAGCGCTCGATGTAGCCGTCGTTTTCCAGACGTTTCAGGCGCCGCGCGCACGGCGTCTCCGAGAGGCCGACGGATTCGGCGAGCCGTGCGATCGGCAGGCGGCCGTCGCGTTGCACCGCGGCGAGGATTGCGCGGTCGGTTTTGTCGAGCTCGGTCATGTTGGTGGAATCCTTTTTGCGATTTCGTGATTGTGGCGGATTCCCCTATGAATCGCCATTCCTGAGCCAAAGTTGGCCAATAATCCCTCCGCCTTCAACGGCAACATATCGTCATTGAAGGACGGGGGCAGACCATGATTTCCACGCATTTGCTGTTGATTTATCTCGCCGCGCTGGCGGCCATTTACGCGGTGCCCGGGCCCGACATGGCGCTCGTGCTGCAGACCAGCATCGGCCGCGGCGTGCGGCCGGGGATGGCCGCGGCGGCCGGCCTGTCGCTCGCGCGCACCGCGCACGTGACGCTGTCGGCGTGCGGTGTCGCGGCGCTGATCCGCAGCGCGCCCTGGTTGTACGAGGTGATCCGCTACTGCGGCGCGTGCTATCTCGCGTATGTCGCGATCCAGGTGTTCCGCTCGCCGGTGTTCGCGCTCGGCGACGGCGACGCGGCGGCGGGCGAGTTGCGGCAATCGTTCGTGAAGGGGCTGCTGACCAACCTGCTGAACCCGAAGGCGCTGCTGTTCTGCTCGGTGCTGCTGCCGCAGTTCGTGCGGCCCGAGGCCGGGCCGGTCGTCTGGCAGATGTTCGCGCTCGGCGCGCTGCTGGTGGCGGCCGGCGTGTGCTTCGACCTCGCGTGCGTGTTCGGCGCGTCGCGCATCGCGGCGTGGATGCGCGCGCATCCGCTCGCGCAGACGGTGCAGCGCTGGACCTTTTCCGCTGCATTGATCGGCTTTGCGCTGCGGTTGTCGATGGACTGAGACCGAGCGCCGCCGCATGGCCGCCGCGCGGGTAGGCAGGCCGTGCGGGCGCGCCATGCGCGAATCGACACAGGCCGCGCGCGATGCCGGCCTTCGCGCGCACGCTTGCCGCAGAAGGGTGTGCGCGCAAATCGTCTGACTGTTCTAAACTTCCTCTACCTTCGCGCCGTCGCAAACGCGCCGTCGCGAATCGACTGACCGAACGGAACCGTCTTCCGCGGGCTATGTCCGATTTCCTGGCTGTTCCGTGCAACGCGGTACCAAGGAGGGTCTGAACATGGCAAGGCATCTTCAAGCCGACCGTGAACCCCGTATCGTCGCCGAGTCCAAATGTCTCGGCCAGTGCGATCCGGCAGAACGCATCCACGTCACGATCATGTTGCGGCGGCAGGAAGAAGGGCAACTCGATGCATTGGTCCACCAGCTCGCCAGCGGCGACGCCGGCGCGAAACCGCTGTCGCGCGACGCATTCGCGCAGCGTTTCTCCGCCAATCCCGACGACATCCGCAAGACCGAGGACTTCGCGCACCGTCACCAACTAACGGTTGATCGTGTCGACCCGGTCGAAAGCGTCGTCGTGGTGTCCGGCACGATCGCGCAGTTCGAAGCCGCCTTCAGCGTGAAGCTCGAGCGTTTCGAGCATCGGG
This sequence comes from Burkholderia sp. BCC1047, assembly GCF_902833155.1. Lineage (NCBI taxonomy): Bacteria > Pseudomonadati > Pseudomonadota > Betaproteobacteria > Burkholderiales > Burkholderiaceae > Burkholderia > Burkholderia sp. BCC1047. Next base: position 20,942 of record NZ_CADFEH010000001.1, read on the forward strand.
CGATCGGCCAGTATCGCGGCCGCTCGGGGCCGATCGCGCTGCCCGACGAGCTCGGCGATGCGGTGACGGCCGTGCTCGGCCTCGACAGCCGGCCGCAGGCGCGGCCGCATTTTCGGATCCGCCCGCCGTTCAGGCCGGCGCGCGGCGCCACGGCCGTGACGTTTACGCCGCCGCAGCTCGCTTCGCTATACGGTTTCCCTACCGGCGACGGCGCCGGGCAATGCATCGCGATCATCGAACTCGGCGGCGGCTATCGCGCGGCCGACATCCAGCAGTACTTCCGCGGGCTCGGGATCACGACGCCGCCGACGCTCGTCGACGTGAACGTCGGCACCGGCCGCAACGCACCGACCGGCGAGCCGAACGGCCCGGACGGCGAAGTCGCGCTCGACATCGAGATCGCCGGCGCGATCGCCCCGGCCGCGAAGATCGCCGTCTACTTCGCGCCGAACAGCGACGCGGGCTTCATCCAGGCCGTCAACGCGGCCGTCACCGACAAGACCAATCGGCCTTCCGTGATCTCGATCAGCTGGGGCGGCCCGGAAGCGATCTGGCAGGCGCAATCCGCCCATGCGTTCAACCGCGTGCTGCAGGCGGCCGCCGCGCAGGGCATCACCGTCTGCGCGGCATCGGGCGACAGCGGCTCGGGCGACGGGCTGCAGGATGGCGCCGATCACGTCGATTTCCCCGCGTCGAGCCCGTACGTGCTCGGCTGCGGCGGCACGCAGCTCGACGCGCTGCCCGGGCAGGGCATTCGCAGCGAGGTTACGTGGAACGACGAGGCCTCCGGCGGCGGGGCGGGCGGCGGCGGCGTCAGTTCGCTGTTCGACCTGCCGGCATGGCAGCAGGGGCTGAAGGTCGCGCGCGCCGACGGCACCACCACGCCGCTCGCAAAGCGCGGCGTGCCGGACGTGGCCGGCGACGCGTCGCCGCAGACGGGTTACGAAGTGTCGGTCGCCGGCACGCCTTCGGTGATGGGCGGCACGAGCGCGGTCGCACCGCTGTGGGCCGCGCTGATCGCGCGGATCAATGCGGCGGCCGGCGCGCCGGCCGGCTGGATCAATCCGGTGCTGTACAAGCATCCGGGCGCGCTGCGCGACATCACGAAAGGATCGAACGGCACGTATGCGGCCGCGTCCGGCTGGGACGCGTGCACGGGCCTCGGCAGCCCGAACGGTGCGCAACTCGCCGCGATCCTCGCGCGCAAGCCGGCGAGCTGACGCGCCGGCGCACGCCTTTCCGTTCGACGCGGGTGGTCTGCCCGCGTCTTTTTTCACCTCCAGGAGCAGCACGATGGGCATCGATTCCGCATCTTCCGGCGGCGTGTATCCGCTGCATCACGGCGACCACAATTCGCATGGCGTGCCGCCGACCATCAACCCGGTCGCGCTGAGCCACGGCCGCGACCAGCCGTTCTTCGATCCGGTCGCGTACGGCAACGGCCCCGACGACTCGGTGACCGACACGACCGAGGCGGCCGCGATCACGCACCACACGATCCTGATCGACGGGAAGCGCATCGCGTACACGGCGACGGTCGGCCACCTGGTGACGGTCGATCCGAGCAGTTCGCAGCCGGCCGCGAAGATTTTCTACGTCGCGTTCACGGCCGACGGCGCGAAAGAGGAAACGCGGCCCGTGACGTTCTTCTATAACGGCGGGCCCGGTTCGTCGTCGGTGTTCGTGCTGCTCGGCTCGTTCGCGCCAAAGCGTATCAAGACGTCGATGCCGGGTTTCACGCCGCCCGCGCCGTACCAGATCGAGGACAACCCGGACAGCATGATCGACCACAGCGATCTGGTGTTCATCAACCCGGTCGGCACAGGCTATTCGGCGGCCGTCGCGCCGAACAAGAACCGCGACTTCTGGGGCGTCGACCAAGATGCGAATTCGCTGAAGCAGTTCATCAAGCGCTACCTGACGAAGAACAACCGCTGGAATTCGCCGAAATACCTGTTCGGCGAATCGTACGGCACCGCGCGCAGCTGCGTGCTCGCGTACAAGCTGCACGAGGACGGCGTCGACCTGAACGGCGTCACGCTGCAGTCGTCGATCCTCGACTACCGGCAGGCCGGCAATCCGGTCGGCGCGCTGCCGACCGCCGCGGCCGACGCGTGGTATCACAAGAAGCTCGGCATCAAGCCGGCGCCGAGCGATCTCGGCGCGTTCGTCGAGGAAGTCGCGCAGTTCGCGCGCACCGACTACCTGAGCGCGCTGCGCGCGGTGCCGCACGCGAACCCGGCCACCGTGCAGAAGCTGTCGGAATACACGGGCATCGATACGGCGACGCTGCAATCGTGGGGGCTCGACATCGCCGGCTACGACACGCGCGGCAATTCGCTGTTCCTGACGACGCTGCTGCATGCGCAGGGGCTCGCGCTCGGTTCGTACGACGGCCGCGTGACCGGGATTTCGTCGGGCATCGCCGGCAAGATCGACCCGAATTCGGGCGGCAACGATCCGACGATGACGGCCGTGACGGGCGTCTACACGGCGATGTGGAACAGCTACCTGAACGAGCAGTTGAAGTTCACGTCGAACTCGGCGTTCACGGACCTGAACGACCAGGCCTTCAAGAACTGGGATTTCAGCCACATCGACCCGACCGGCGCGCAGCAGGGCATCGATGCGCAGGGGAACGTGATCCTCTACACGGCCGGCGATCTCGCCGCGGTGATGGCGCTGAACGTCGACCTGAAGGTGCTGTCGGCGAACGGCCTCTACGATTTCGTCACGCCGTTCTACCAGACCGTGATCGATCTGCAGCAGATGCCGCTGGAGGACCAGAAGGTGCGGCAGAACCTGTCCGCGCGGTTCTACCCGTCGGGGCATATGGTGTATCTCGACGGCGGCTCGCGCACCGCGCTCAAGCGCGACCTCGCGACGATGTACGACGCGACGGTCAGCGATACGGGCGCGCGGCTGCGGATTCGTGCGCTGCAGGCGAAGAAGACGGGCGGGAACGCATAGCGTTGCCCGGCGCCGATGTGCCGCGCGCAGCCGTAACGGTGCGCGCGGCGGTGTGCCGGTAGCCGGGCGGCCGGCTTATGCGGCCGGCCAGTCGAACATCGTGTACGGCAGCGCGCGCTTGTGGCGCGAGCCGTCGTAGAAGCGCAGCACCGTTTCGTAGACGCGGTCGGCGACCGGCTTGCCTTCGAGGAAATCGTCGATCTCGTCGTAGGTCACGCCATACGCGTGCTCGTCGGGGCGCAGCGGGCGCAGTTCCTCGAGGTCGGCCGTCGGCACCTTCATCACGATCAGCTCGTCGCCGCCGAGCGCGCGTGCCACGCCGCGCACGCGGCGCTTGCTCAGGCCCGCGAGCGGCAGGATGTCCGCGCCGCCGTCGCCGAACTTCGTGAAGAAACCCATCAGCGATTCGGCCGCGTGGTCGGTGCCGATCACGATGCCGCGCCGCGCGCCGGCCACCGCGTACTGCGCGATCATGCGCTCGCGCGCCTTGATGTTGCCGTGCACGAAATCCTGTTGCGCGGGGTTTTCGAACGCGTGGCCGGACGCGACCAGCGAACGGAGCATCGCATCGGCGGCCGGCTTCACGTCGACCGTCAATACCTCGTCCGCGCGCACGAACGCGAGCGCGCGCTGCGCATCGTCTTCGTCGTTCTGCACGCCGTTCGGCAAGCGCATTGCGATGAAGCGTGCGTCGTAGCCACCGGCGCGCAGCTGTTCGACCGCGAGTTGCGCCAGCCGGCCGGCCGTCGACGAATCGACGCCGCCGCTGATGCCGAGCACGTAGGTCCGCAGGCCGGTCGAACGAAGGTACTGCGCGAGGAAATCGACGCGGCGGTCGATTTCGGCCTCGGCGTCGAAGTGCGGGGCGACGTTCAGTTCGGCAATGATCGCGCGTTGGCGGCTGGCGTAATCGGCGGATGTCATGAGGGAAGTTCCGGGACGAAATGCAAGGCGCTCATCATAAGCGCAATCGCGGCGCGCCGCCGCGCCGGGCCTGCGTTTCCGGCGGTTTCGCGTTGCATCGGCGAGACGCGCCGCATCGCCGTGGTGCGCGGTGCGCCGGGCGGGTGCAGGAGATGCCGCGCGAAGGGCGGCCGTGCGCGCGGCTTCAGCGAGGAGGGATGGAGGCCCGATGATGGCGTGGCCGCTCGATCCCGCGTGCGTCTTCGCCCGTCAGCGCCGCGCGAGCACGACGCCCACCAGCGCGAGCGCGAAGCCGGCGAGCTGGATCGTCGCGAGCGTTTCGCCGAACAGCGCGTAGCCCTGCAGCGCGGCCAGCGGCGGCGCGAGAAACAGCAGCGACGTCGCGCGCGCCGCATTGCCGTGCCGCAGCATCCACATCAGCATCGTGACCGCGCCGCCGGACAGGAACACGACGCCCCACACGAGCGACACCCACAGCGCCGGTGCGTCGATCCAGCGGGTTTCGTGGAGCAGCACGACGAAGACGGCCGCGACGATCGCCGCGCCGAAGTTCTGCACGGCGACCGCCGTGCGCAGGTCGCTCTGCGCGAGCTTGCCTTTCTGGTACAGCGAGCCGGCGGTGATCGACCCGACCGCCAGGACCGACACGGTGACGACGAGCCACGCAGGCGCGGCGCCCGGCGGCGGCGCGACGCCGCCGGTGACTTTCGGCGCGAGCACGAGCGCGACGCCGGCCAGCCCGAGCGCCATCCCGAGCCAGCCGCGCGCGGGCAGACGTTCGCTGAACAGCGGAACCGCGAGCACGGCGGTGGCAAGCGGCTGCAGCGCGCCGAGCAGCGCCATCACGCCCGCATTCAACCCTTGCGCGACGGCCCAGTAGCTCGCGCCGAGATAGACGCCTTGCAGCAGCGCGCCGGCGATCAGGTGGCGCGGCCATTCGCGGCGGGCCGGCCACGGCGCGCGCGCGGCGAGCGCCACCACGCCGAACAGCACGGCCGTGCCCGCGAAGCGCGCGAGCAGGAACAGGTTCGGATCGGCGTAGGGCTTGATTGCCCGCGCAACGATGAAGCCGGTGGACCAGAGCGCGACGAAAACGGCGGCGACGATCGAGTTGAGCATGCATGACGGGCCGCGACGCGGCCGGACGGAACCGGGAAGTCGGCCAGTATCGACCGAAGCGGCGCTGGCGTCTTGTCGAATCCTGCACTCATGCCGCGCGGCGCGTGAGCGGGCCGGCGGTCATCGCGCGCCGGTGCGCGGCGCTGCGCGGATGGGCGTGCAGCAGCGACGCTCAGTCGATCGAGAACGTATCGAGCGGCTGGTTGGCGCGCGCGTCGGTCGCGAAGCGCGCGGCGAGCTGTTCGTAGAGCCGGCGCGCTTCGTCGAGCGTCAGGTCGATCCAGTACGGATCGCCTGCCGCGTCGTTGAGGCGTTCCGGCGGAAACTGGATTTCGATCACACTGCCTTTGCGATACATGGCGCGAGCCCCTTTATTGGTCGGTCTTGGTCGGTCGTTCGGCGAAGCGCAAAGTGTAGCAACCGGCGCCGCGCGGATTCGCGCGCGCCGGGCAATACAGAATTTCGCTTTCGGGCAACGCGCGCGGCCGCCGCCCGGCCGTGTTACCCGGCCCGGTCAAATGGTCGTCAAACGTCCGTAATACAATGGCCGGCTTACCCATTACCAGTCGCCTCGGGCGCACACGCGATGCTGGCGGAACAACGTCATCAATACATCCTGTCGGCGCTCGGACGCTCGGGCGCGCTGTCGGTCGCGGAGCTTGTCCGTTCGCTCGACGTGTCGCGCGAAACCGTGCGGCGCGACCTGAACGCGCTGGCCGCGCGCGGCCTGCTCGTGATGACGCATGGCGGCGCGCTGGCTGCGGATCGCCGGGAGCCGAGCCTGTCCGAGCGCGAAGCCGCGAACGCCGACGCGAAGCGCACGATCGGGCGGCGCGCGGCCGAATTCGTGCCCGACGACGCATCGGTGCTGATCGATTCGGGCAGCACGCCGCACGCGGTCGCGCTGGCGCTCGCCGACCGGCACCGGCTGTCGATCTACACGAACGACTGGCGCACCGCATTCGTGCTCGCGCGGCGCAACGGCAACCGCGTGACGCTGCTCGGCGGCGAGCTGTCCGACGACGAGGACGCAACGTTCGGGCTCGACACGATCCACCAGCTCGCGCAATACCACGTCGATTTCGCGTTCGTCGGCGCCGGCGGCATCACGCCCGACGGCGAGTGCACCGACTACTCGCGGCTCGCGGCCGAAGTGCGCAGCCGGATGATCGCGGCGGCGGGCACGGCGATCATCGTCGCCGACCATTCGAAATTCGGCCGCGTGACGCCGGTGCGGATCAACGGCACGTCCGCCGCCCGCTATCTGGTGACCGAACGCGCACCCGACAAGGCCGTGCGCCGCGCGCTGACGGCGCGCGGGATTGAGCTGCTCGTGTGCGACTGACGCGCGTCCGACATACAAGGTTCATCGAACGGTCATCGCGCGGGAAGAACCGCCATCAAGACTGACGCATTCATCTCGACCGGCCGCCGGGCCAGGGAGCAACGAATGACCGTCAGCGTGCGCAGCTATCTTTCCCCCACCCTGGTCCTGCTGGCTTTCGACTGGCCCGATGCGGCGTCGCGGTCCGATTTCCTTGGCTTCGCGATCCGGCGCACGCCGGGTTTCTGGTCGGCCGACGGCAAGACGCGTGCGCCGGACAGCTGGCTGCCCAACCGCCTGACGTTCGACGGCCCGGCCGCCGACACGCAGGGCGATGCGCCGACCGATCAGGCGCCGATCCAGAAATTCATGTGGTGGGACGCGCGCATCGATCCGCAGGACCGCGGTGCGTCGTTCCGCTACGACGTCTATCCGGTCGTCGGCACGCCGGCGAACCTGCAGGTGCTCGACGCGCAAGCCGGTGTGTGCGACGTCGTGCTGCCCGCGCACGTCGAGGACGGCATCGGCACGTGGTTCAACCGTGCGGTGGTCAGCTCGCAGGCGTTCGCGAAGCAGGTCGCGGCGCTCGGCCTCGCGCCGAACGAGGCGCCGAGCGCCGCGCAGGCGCTGAAGCTGCGCACGTGGCTCGCGAACGACATGGAGCAGGTGTTCGCGCAGATGCTCGATCCGGCATCGCGCGCGGTGTCGGCCGTCTATCACCTGACCGACACGCTGTGGGCGCTGCCCGCGTTCGACGCGTTCGGCCGCCAGCACGGCGAAGCGTCGCTCGCGATCGTCTACGACGCGCACACGACGGCGCGCAAGGGCAAGCCGCCGCTGCCGTCGCCGAACCAGCCGGCCGTCGATGCGCTGCAGGGCCTCGCGACGCGCGCGCCGCGCGACAAGACGCACATCATGCACGACAAGTTCATCGTGACCGATGCGCCGTCGAACCCGGCGCCCGCGCGCGTGCTGACCGGCTCCGCGAACTTCACGACCGAGGGGCTGACCGAGCAGGCCAACGTGCTGCATGCGTTCGACTCGCCTGCGCTCGCCGCGCTGTACAACGAGCGCGCGCATGCGCTGGCCGGGAATCCGTCGATTGCGGAGACCGCGCGGCTGTCGCCGGGCTGGTCGGCGCCGATGACGATCGGCAGCGCGCAGGTGCGCGTCGCGTACTCGCCGGAGCCGGCGGGGCAGCGTACCGAGATCGATACGATCGTCGCCGCGATCGCGGCCGCGAAGCATTCGGTGTCGTTCTGCCTGTTCATGCCGACCGACGCGGCGCTGCGCGACGCGTGTTTCGCGGCCGGCGACCGCGGGCTGATGATGTTCGGCCTCGTGAACAAGATCAGCGTCGGCAGCGCGACGAAGGCCGATACCGCGCAGCACGACGGCCAGACGCTCGATGCGGCGACGCTCGCGAACCTCGAGCTGTACCACCGCAGCCGCGACAACCACGACGTGATCGACGCGTCGTATTTCTCGCCGGCCACTGTGCCGCAGGGTTTCGAGCCGGAGTTGCGGCTGTTCCCGGGCGAACCGGCGCCGGCTTTCCCGCCCGTCGTGATCCATCACAAGTTCATCGTGATCGATGCGGAAGGCGCGCATCCGGTCGTCTATACGGGTTCGGCGAACATGAGCCGCAATTCCGAGCAGTACAACGACGAGAACCTGCTCGAGATCCGCGACAAGCGGATCGCGGCGATCTATCTCGCGGAATTCCTGCGGCTGTACGAGCACTACCGCGCCCGCGCGCTGGCGATCCATGCGAAGCAGCAGCACGGCACGGGTACGCATGCGCGGCTCGCGCTCGCGCCCGATTCGAGCTGGGCGAAGAAGTATTACGTGGCGGGGAGCCCGGAACAGAAGGCGCGGATCGCGCTGGCGTCGACCGCGCCGACGGACTGATGCGCTGAAGTGCTGAATGAAGTTCGCGGGGCGCGGATGTCGCGTGCCCCGGCCGGCGACTGCCGCCGCTTACGCGGCGACGTAGCGGAGCACCGCGTCGGCGATCGTGTCGCGATGTCGCGCGCGCAGGCGCGGTGCCGACGGGTCGCGGCCGAATGCAGCGCCGAACGTGTAGCGGTTCGCCACGCGGTGGAAGCAGAACGAGCTGATCAGCAGGTGCAGATCGAATGCGTCGATGTCCTTGCGGAACACGCCGCTGGCCGCGCCGCGCTCGACCAGTTCCTCGAGCGTCTTGATGATGCTGACGTTGCGGTTCTTGAACGACTTCAGCTGTTCGACATACTTCGCGCCGTGGATGTTCTCGATCGACACGAGGCGGACGAAATCGCGATGCTTGTCGTGATAGTCGAACGTGAATTCGACGAGACGGCGCATGCCTTCGCGCGGCTCCATGTCGCCGACGTGCAGTTCCTGCTCGAGCGCGCGGATGTCGCCGTATACCTTCTCCAGCACGGCCTCGTACAGGCCTTCCTTGCTTTCGAAGTAGTAATAGAGCATCCGCTTCGTCGTGTTCGTGCGCTCGGCGATCGCGTCGACGCGCGCACCGGCGAGGCCCATCGCGGAGAATTCCTGCGTGGCGACATCGAGGATGTTGCGCTTGGTTTGCTCGGGATCGTATTTGCGCCGCGCGTCGGACGCAAGCGCGCGGGGGTCGGACGTGGCGGCCTTGCTTCCTGCTTTCATGTGACTTTGTTCTGGTTCGCGGCGGCTTGGAAAAGGCATTCTAGCATGTGGGAAATGCCCGCCCGGCCGACCTTCCGCTCTAATCGGCAAGGCCGCGGCGGGCGCTCAGCGGCGGCAGGACGCGAGCGCGTCGCGGGCCTGGTACGCCGTATACGTGAGCTGCGCGGCGGCGAGGCCGGCCAGCCCGAACGTGCGCGTGAGCCCGAACGTGGCGAAGCCGTCCGGCACCGGGCGCTCTCCCGCCAGCGCGGCGGCGAGCACCTCGCCGGCGACGGTGGTCGGCGCCATCCCGTGACCGCCGAATGCGATCGCGTGCCACACGCCGTCCGTGTCGCGGCCGATCTGCGGCATCTTGTGCCGCGCATAGCTCATCAGCCCACCCCACGCGTAGTCGACCTTCACGCCGTCCAGTTGCGGATACACGCGCAGCAGGTCGCGCCGCAGCAGGCGCGCGATCGCGTCGGGGCCGCGATCGAGCACGGAGATCCGGCCGCCCCACAGAATCCGCGTGTCCTTCAGTGGACGGTAGTAGTCGAACGCGAAACGCGTGTCGTAGATCGCGTACGGCGCGTCGATCGCGTCGGGCAGGCGCGTGCCGAGCGGTTCGGTCGCGATCACGTAGGTCGCGATCGGCAGCACCGCGCGCTCGATGCGCGGCGACACGCCGCGCGCGTAGCCGCCGCCGGCGAACACGACGTCCTTCGCACGCACCGCGCCCTGCGCCGTGCGCACGACGTAGCCGGCGCCGTCGCGCGCGATGCCGAGCGCGGCCGAGCGTTCGTACACGCGTGCGCCGCCGCGCGACGCGGCGGCCGCGACGCCGAGCACGTACTTCAGCGGATGAAAGTGGAATGCGTTCGGCTCGAACAGGCCGCCGTAATAGCGCTGCGTCTTCAGCCGCGCACGCAGCGCGTCGGTCGCGACCGGTTCCCAGTCGACGTTGAATTCCTGCTTCATCAGCGTGCGCACGCTGTCGAGCCGCGACGGATCGTCGAACCAGTTCGCGAGCATCACGCCTTCGTCGACGATGTCGCAGTCGATCCCGTAGCGGGCGATGCGCGCGCGGATCAGGTCGACCGCGTCGACGGTGAGCCGGTACAGCCGGCGCCCTTCGTCGCGGCCGAGCGTGCGCAGCAGGTCGGCGTTGTCGAGGCTGTAGCCGCCGAACACGAAGCCGCCGTTGCGGCCCGACGCGCCGAAGCCGACCCGTTCGCCGTCGAGCACGACGACGTCGTGCACGCCGCGCTCGACGAGGCCGAGCGCCGTGCACAGCCCGGCGAGGCCGCCGCCGACGATGCAGACCTGCGTATCGATCGTGTCGGTCAGTTGCGGGTAGGGCTGGCGGCTAACGGTGGCTTCGTAGAAGTTCTGCATGCGTGTTCGGTGACTCGTGACGGCGGAAAGGCGGACGGCGCGCGTCGATCTTGCCTGAACGCGCGCGCCGCGTCGAATGGGGATTTCAGCGCAGCGGCCGCCGCGAAGGGGCGGCTGCCGGCGCGTGACCGGGCGTCAGGCGCCCGGCGTCGGGTTGGCCGGACGGGCGACATAGGCCGGATAGCTGGCGTCGGCCTTTTCGGTCGCTTCATGCGTCGCGTTGCGTTCGATCCACGGCGCGATGTCCATGTCCTCGTAGCGCACCAGCCGGCATTTGCGCACGAGCGCGTAGCCGAGCCAGATCGCGAGGAAGAACGGCAGGCCGACGTAGGTCGCGGCGACGCCGGTCCAGTCGATCTTGTCGGCGAGGAACGCCTGATAGTCCTGGCCGAGCGCGACGGCCGCGCACAGCGCGAACGCGAACAGCGGGCCGAACGGGAACCACTTCGACCGGTACGGCAACTGGTCGAGCCGGTAGCCTTGTTTCAGGAAGCCTTTGCGGAACCGGTAGTGGCTGACCGCGATGCCGAGCCACGTGATGAAGCCGGCCATGCCCGACGTGTTCAGCAGCCACAGGTAGACGGTCTTGTCGCCGTACAGCGACGTGAGGAAGCACAGTGCGCCGATCGCGGTGGTCGCATACAGCGCGTTGCGCGGCACGCCGCCCGGCGACAGCGTCGCGAACAGCTTCGGCGCGCGGCCTTCGACCGCGAGGTTGTAGAGCATGCGCGTCGACGCGTACATGCCCGAGTTGCCGGCCGACAGCACGGCCGTCAGGATCACCGCGTTCATCACGCCTGCGGCGAAGGCCAGCCCAGCGTGGCGGAACACGAGCGTGAACGGGCTCACGCCGATATCGGTCACGTCGCTCTTCAACAGGCTCGGATCGGTGTACGGAACCAGCACGCCGATCACGAAGATCGCGAACACGTAGAACAGCAGGATGCGCCAGAAGATCTGGCTCACCGCGCGCGGAATCGTCGTGCGCGGATTCTCCGATTCGCCGGCCGCGACGCCGATCATCTCGGTGCCCTGGAACGAGAAGCCCGCGATCATCGCGACGCCGAGCATCGTCGCCCAGCCGCCGACGAACGGCGCGTCGCCGATCGTGAAGTTGCCCCAGCCGGCGCTCGGGCCGCCCTGCATGATTCCGAAGATCATCAGCAGGCCGACGCCGACGAACGCGAGCACCGTCAGCACCTTGATCAGCGCGAACCAGTATTCGGCCTCGCCGAAGCCGCGCACCGACAGCGCGTTGAGCGCGAAGATCAGCGTGAGGAACAGCGCGCTCCACCAGACGCCCGGCACGTGCGGGAACCAGTAGTGCATCACGAGCTGCGCGGCGACGAGCTCCACCGCCAGCGTCACGGCCCAGCTGTACCAGTAGTTCCACCCGAGCGCGAAGCCGAAGCCTTCGTCGACGAACTTCGCGCCGTAGGTCGCGAACGAGCCCGACACCGGCATGAACGCGGCCATTTCGCCGAGGCTCGTCATCAGGAAATAGACCATCAGGCCGATCAGCATGTACGCGAGCATCGCGCCGCCGGGCCCGGCCTGCGAGATCGACGCGCCGGACGCGACGAACAGACCCGTGCCGATCGAGCCGCCGATCGCGATCATTCGCAGATGGCGCGCCTGCAGCGCACGGTGGAGGGACGGCTTCGCGGGCGGCGAGCCGGACGGGCGGGACGAATCGGGGCGGGCGTCTGAATGCATGGCGGGCGCTGGGCGCTGTCTCCGGGATTGTTTTTCGGTGACGAAGCGCGACGCGTTGCCGGCCGTGGGCCGGGCAGCGGTGATGCGGTGCGAAGCGGGCCCGCTGACCCGGGCCGTGGTGCGTGTCGCGTTCGTCGGTCGTCCGGCGGCGGTCGTGGCGGCCGGCGGCGCGCCGGGTGCGTTGCACCTCGACGTCGCACCGATTGTGTGGGGTCCGATGCGCGGGCGGCAAACGATATTTCCGCACAGGGTGATGCGGGATCGTCATCAACTTGCGTCGGACCGGGACGCGTCCGCGTACCCGTCTGCGGGCTTTGGAAACGTCTGATATCGGCATGGACAAAGGCGCGTCTGCCCGGCGGACTTCTTGCGTTTTGGGAATGAAGTCGTGAGTTAATATCAATAGCGGCCGGACTTGTGGCCATCGACAATGTATTTCATGGATCGTGCCTCGCGAGGCTGGGGCGCGCCGCCCGGCCGGGCTTGCCGGCGGCGGCGCCGCGCGATGCGCCGGATGGCGCACCGGGCTCGCCACATGGCGCATCCGCTTGCACGAGGCGCTCGAACGCGCTCCAATCGAATCACGCGGGCGGCGCTGCCGCCGCACCGATCAATCTGTCCCTGAAGAGGAAGTGATGCAATTCAACGACATTCTTGCCGCGCTCGACATCGATCTCGCCCAGTGGAAAGGCAATGCGCTGACCGCGCGTTCGCCGCTCGACGGCGCGACGCTCGCGACGCTGGCCGTCGACACGCCCGCCGACGCCGAGCGCAAGATCGACGCCGCGCACGACGCGTTCCTCAAGTGGCGCACGGTGCCGGCGCCGGTGCGCGGCGAACTCGTGCGCGTGTTCGGCAACGTGCTGCGCGAGCACAAGGCCGAACTGGGCCGCCTCGTCACGCTCGAAGCCGGCAAGATCACGTCGGAAGGGCTCGGCGAAGTGCAGGAAATGATCGACATCTGCGATTTCGCGGTCGGTCTGTCGCGCCAGCTTTACGGCCTCACGATCGCATCGGAGCGCCCGGGCCACCGGATGATGGAAACGTGGCACCCGATCGGCGTGTGCGGCGTGATTTCGGCGTTCAACTTCCCGGTCGCGGTGTGGGCGTGGAATGCGGCGCTCGCGTTCGTGTGCGGCGATTCGGTCGTGTGGAAGCCGTCCGAGAAGACGCCGCTCACCGCGATCGCGTGCCACGTGCTGCTCCAGAAGGCGCTCCGCGAGTTCGAGAAGACGCATCCGGGCGTCGCGCCGGCTGAGCTGAGCCAGCTGGTGCTCGGCATGCGCGATGTCGGCGAGGTGCTGACGGCGTCGAAGAAGGTGCCGGTCGTCAGCGCGACGGGCAGCGTGCGGATGGGCCAGGAAGTCGCGAAGGTGCTGAGCCAGCGCCTGGCGCGCGGCATCCTCGAACTCGGCGGCAACAACGGGATGATCGTCGCGCCGAGCGCGGATCTCGACCTCGTCGTGCGCGCGGTCACGTTCGCGGCGGTCGGCACGGCCGGCCAGCGCTGCACGACGCTGCGCCGCCTGATCGTGCATCGCAGCCTCGTCGAGCAACTGCTGCCGCGCATCGAGAAGGCTTACGCGTCGGTGAAGGTCGGCAACCCGCTCGAGGAAGGCACGCTGGTCGGCCCGCTCGTCGATCGTGCGTCGTTCGACGCGATGCAGAAGGCGTTGGCCGATGCACGCGAGCAGGGCGGCGAAGTGAAGGGCGGCGAGCGCGTCGACGTCGGTCATGCGGATGCGTACTACGTGCGTCCGGCGATCGTGCGGATGCCGAAGCAATCGTCGGTGGTCGAGCGCGAGACGTTCGCACCGATTCTGTACGTGATGGTCTATGACGACTTCGAAGATGCGATCGACGTGCACAACGCGGTGCCGCAAGGCCTGTCGTCGGCGATCTTCACGAACGACATGCGCGAGGCCGAGCAGTTCATGTCGGCGGCCGGCAGCGATTGCGGGATCGTCAACGTGAACATCGGCACGAGCGGCGCGGAAATCGGCGGCGCGTTCGGCGGCGAGAAGGAAACGGGCGGCGGGCGTGAGTCGGGTTCGGACGCGTGGAAGGCGTATATGCGCCGGGCGACGAATACGATCAATTACAGCCGGCAACTGCCGCTGGCGCAGGGGGTGAAGTTCGACGTGTGAGGGCGGGCGCCCGGCCAGGGCGCATCGACGGTCGAATGAACAGGGCCGGTTGTCGCGAAAGCGGTAACCGGCCCTTGTCGTTTATTGCGAGGCGTGCGGCACGCCGATCGATCGCGAGCGTACCCGCTCGATGGCTTGCTTACGATTCGTGCGGCGTCGGACCATCGTTCGTCGGCATGTTCTGCACGACCAGCATCTGCGGGCTCGACAGCGTGATCGCCGCCGCGCGCAACTGCTTGAGGATCTCGAATAGCAGATCGCTCTTCGTCGAACTCGCGATCCGCGGGCTCGACACGTAACCCGTCACGCTCAGCGTGATCCCGTCCGGCGCGAGCTGGCTGAACGTCACCGACGGCGCCGGTTTGTCGAGAATCGCCGGATGCTCGCGATACGCATCGAGCAGCAGGTCGCGCACCTGCTCGGGATCGGTGTTCAGCGGGAACGTCAGCACCAGCGTCGCGACGCCCTGCGTGCTGTTGCCCATCGTCACGTTGCGCACGTTCTGCGAGATCAGCTGCGAATTCGGCACGATCACGGTCGAGCGGTCGCTGAGCTGGATCTCGGTCGCGCGCACGTTGATGCGGCGGATGTCGCCTTCGACGCCCGCGATGCTGACCATGTCGCCCACCTTCACCGGGCGCTCGGTCAGCAGGATCAGCCCCGACACGAAGTTCTTCACGATTTCCTGCAGGCCGAAACCGATACCTACCGACAACGCGCTGACGATCCACGCGAGATTGCTCCATCGCACGCCGAGCAGCCCGAGCGTCATCAGCACGAGCAGCACGTAGCCGACGTTGGTGAACAGCGTGATCAGCGACACGCGCATGCCCGTATCCATGCCGAGCGCGGGCATGAACTCGCCGTCGAGCCAGCGGCGCAGCGAGCGCAGCAGGTAGAAGCCGATCGCGAAGCCGATCACGGCGTTGAAGATCCGGTCGGGCATGATGTTCAGGCTCTGCAGCCGCTGGCTGCCGATCATCGCGACCGCGCTGTCGAGCAGGTCGCCCGGCGTCGTGCCGAAGCCGCCCGTGAGCAGCGCGATCGCCGCGATCAGCATCAGCAGGCTCGTGCCGAAGCCGGACAGGACCGTGCGCGCCTGGTCGAGGTGGCGATCTTCGAGCGCGAACAGATGCTTGATCTGCTGGCCCGTCGACAGGCTCGACGAGAACAGGCTTTCGCTCGCGTCGCGCGTCAGCTGGATCAGGATGTAGGTCGCGCACAGCACGATCTCGAACCACACGAGCTCGTACGTGATGAAGCGCGCGACCGTGATGTAACCGATCAGGAGTGCGATCAACGACGCGACGATCGCGAGCGTGACGCCGGCATGGATTAGCCCGGCAAGCGTCGAGCGCTGCTCGGGCGCCTCGCCTGCCGCCGCGAGGGCGCTGCGCGCACGGTTCGCGCGCAACAGCGACGCGCCGACCGTCAGCGCGACGACGAGCGACACGATGCCGCGGCCGAACAGCGTGACCGACAGGCTGGTGTCGACGATCCGGTTGATCGATTCGAGCGTGCCCGACACCAGCAGCAGCCCGGCCAGGACGGCGGGGAACGGCTTCATCGCGAGCGCGACGGGATCGGCGAGCGCGGGCAGGCGCCACGACGGGTGCTTCGTGCAGAGCAGTGCGCGGCCGAGCCCGGCAATCAATGCGCAGGTCGCGGCGAGTTTCGCGAACTGGTCCCACAGATCGGTCAGCGACGGCGTGAGTTCGTAGTGGCGCGCGACGGCGAGGTAGAGGATCTGAATCGCGATGGCCGTCGCCAGGAAGGTCGACAGCGCGGTCGACAGCGCCAGCGCACTGCGGCGCAAGCGGGTGGGCGGCAGGCGGTTCAGCGCGATCCACGCGAGCCCGCGCTCGATGAGCCGGCGGCCGCCGAGCCATGCGGCGAACGCGGCGATCAGCAGCAGCGTGGTGAGCGCCCGTTGTCCGGGCACCCACGACGAGCGCAGCATGTCGAACAGTTCGCCGTTGAAATCGTCGAGCCGCTGACGGTCGTCCGGCGACAGGTGGAACAGCGGCAGCCAGAACTGCGCGCTGAAGATGCTGCCCGAACGGAACGCGAGCTGGTTCTTCAGCAGGCTGCGGTGCAGTTTCGCGAACTGCTCGGTCAGGTTCGTGAGGCTCGTCTTCTGGTCGGCGGCCTGCTTCAGCGCGGCGTCGATCTGCGTCTTGCGTGCGTCCAGCGCGGCCCGCTGCTTCGCGACGGCGGGCGTTTCCGGCGCGGCCCCCTCGGCCGGCGGCGGGCCGAGCACATCGAGTTGCGCCTGAACCTGCGCGCGCTGCGGCGTGAGATCGCTCTGCAGTTTCGCGACATCGGTGCTCAGCTCTTGCGCCGAATCGTCGAGCCCGTCCAGCTCCTTGCTGTTGGACGCGGTCGACGTCTGCTGCTTGATGCGGTCCAGCTCGGCCTGCATCTGCTTGAGCTGCGCGACGGCGTCGGGCAGCGAGATGGCCGGCACGGTTGCGCCGACGCCGCTCGCGACGGGAGCGGAAGCGGCCGCCGGAAACGCCGACGCCGTCGCGATCGCCGCGAACTGCAGCAGCGCGATCAGCGCGATCCGGCGGGCGTACGTGGATAGTCGTTGTATGGACATGGAATGCTTACGATTTGCCGACAATGCCGGTTGCCGAAAGGCAGCCGGAAGCCGGTAGTTGGCCCGGTAGCATGTTACCGGGGCGCGGAGATGAACGACTTTCGAATCTGCTTCCGCGGTGTCTGCGACGCGGGCATGGGCGACGGACCGGCGGAAGTCCTGTTCATCCCGTCGCATCGGGGCCGTGTCGATCGAGCCACTCCCCGGAAGGGCGCCGTTTTCAGCGTCGGGCGGCCGTTGTCACCGCGACAGACGGTTACGAAATTTACATAAAGTCGGTGCGCCGGCGAGCCGCGATAAATGGGGCGCGAAGAATTGGGCGGCTACGGGGAAACCGGACCTTTCATTTTCCCGTCGTCCAATCGTCGGTACAATGCCGCGAGCCGTTGGCCGGTCATCCGGGACACGAGAAGGCGAGGCCGTCGCCGCACGTCGAAAACCGAACAACCAGAAGAATCCTGAGAGCATGGCAGATCAAAAACTCC
This sequence comes from Burkholderia sp. BCC1047, assembly GCF_902833155.1. Classification (NCBI taxonomy): domain Bacteria; kingdom Pseudomonadati; phylum Pseudomonadota; class Betaproteobacteria; order Burkholderiales; family Burkholderiaceae; genus Burkholderia; species Burkholderia sp. BCC1047. The sequence continues at coordinate 38,258 of NZ_CADFEH010000001.1, forward strand.
CTCCGGGCGCGGAGTATGAGCAGGCCACCCCGTGGTTGACCGATGTTCATCCGGACGACGTCGTCGCATCCGGCGAAGGCTTCAACGCGTGGCTGATCAGCGTGACGCACGGCTACGTGGACGTCGATCGACTGAAAACGGTCGCGAGCATGATTCCGGTGCTCAACAACCTGATGGCGCTGGCCGATGCGCTCACCGACATCGTCTCGATCATCCGCAAGCGCGGCGGCGAACTGCTCGACTATCTCGGACTCGCGATCAACCTGATCGGCGTGATTCCGTTTCCGCCGGTACTGGCGCCCATGCGCCTCACGGCGCGGCCGCTTCTGGCGCTGATTCGCAATGAAATCCTAATTCACAAGCGCGACATCGGCGCCGCGCTCATATCGATCGTCGTCACGCATGTCCAGGCGTCATGCGCGACCGAGATCGAGGATTTCCTGACGAAGCTGCAGGCCGTGCTCAACGACGTGATCGATCACTGCGCGGCGAAAGCACGGGAGATCCTGACAAGTCTCGCGGACGGCATCGACGCAGTGTTGGCGGGGCAATTCTTCGATCCCGCGGAGAACGATCGGCGGGCCGCCGAGTATCGTCAGCAGATGAAGAAGAGCGGATGGTTCAGCAAGGATCTGGTAACGGGGGCGTGGGGGTATCTGGCCGAGTCCAGGACGGCGCTCGTCAAGCGCGGTGCCAACGCCGCGACCAGCACGGCGGCCGGGCTCGTTCCCGAGGAATACGTCGCACCGATTCGCCAGATTGCCGTGTCCTTGCGCACGCTCGCTCCAGTGGTGGTCGGCAAGATCAACGAGCTGAAGGGCAGCGACGAAGGCAAGCTGATGTGGCTGCTGCTGAAGCTGGTCAATGCGTTGCGGCACAAGCGCGACGCGATGCGGGCCGCATCGATCAAATCGCAGGGCACGACGGAAGCGACGGCCCGGCGGCCGCAGGTGCCCGTTGCCGCGACAAAGAAGGAGGCGAGAGCGAAGGGCTCCGGTGTCGACCACTGCGAAGAGTGCGGGGTCGGCGCGTCGGGCGGTTCGATCAGCTACGCGTTCGGCGACGAGACGTTTTCTCATGCCGATTTCGAATTGCCGGGCGCGATGCCCGTCGTCTGGATACGCGTCTATCGGTCCCGGCTGGCCGGATACGATGCCGGCGAACTGGGCGCGCGCTGGCTCTCGCCGTACATGACGCGCATCGATGTTCGGGACGGCAAATGGATCTACAGCGATTCGACCGGCCGCAACATCGAATATCCGGCGCTCGCGGCAGGCGCGGTTCACGACGACCGCGTGGAAGGTGTGACGCTGAGCCGGCTCGACGACACGTGGACGACGGTCGCGTACGGTCACGATTTGCTGCACGTGTACGAGAAGCGCGGCGATTCGTTCCGTCTCGCGTTGCAGAAGGATCGCGCGGGAAATACGATCGCGCTCGATTACGATGACGCGAACCGTCTGGCGCGGCTCGTCAGTTCGGCCGGCCATACGCTCGCGTTTCGTCACGACAGCCGCGGACGTATCGCAACGATCGAGCAGATCGTCGACGCGAACACGCGCACCACGCTTGCCCAATACCAGTACGACGAGAACGGCGATCTCGTGCGTGCGGCGGATCGTTACGGCAACGTGCGCCAGTATGCGTACGACCGTCATCTGATCACGCGCTATACCGATCGCACCGGCCGCGGCATGAACCTCGAGTGGGAAGGGGCGGAGCGCGACGACAACACGAATGCGCGGTGCGTGCGCGAATATGCCGACGACGGCAGCCACGACATTCGTCTCATGTGGCACCCGAACATCCGCCTGACCTATGTCACCGATGCGCTGGGCAACGTCACGCGGTACTACTACAACATCCGCGGATACATGTACCGGATCGCGTATCCGGATGGCACCGAGGAGTGGATGCGGCGCGACCAGGACAACAACCTGGTCATGCATGTTCATCGCGACGGCGGCATCGAGGAGATGGACTACGACGCACGCGGGAACATGACGAAGCATTACCGCGTCGACGGGGCCGTGGTCGAGATGGGTTACGACGACCGCGATCAACTCGTTCGTCTCAAGGATCCCGAAGGATATGTGTGGGAGCGCTCGTACGATGACGCGGGTAATCTGGTCGCGCAGAAGGACCCGCTCGGGCACGAGACGAAATATGCGTACAACGCCGCCGGGATGCCGGTCAAGATGGTCGATGCGAAGGGCGGTACGAAGGTACTGGTCTACGATGACGCGGGACAATTGCTTCAGTACACCGACTGCTCGGGCAAGGTGACGAAGTGGCGCTACGATGCCGACGGGCGACTGGCGCAGTCGATCGATGCGGCCGGCAATGCCACGGTTTACCGGTACGGCCCGAATGGGGCGGTCAGCGAGATCTCGTCTCCGGCAGGCACCTATCGATATACGCACGATGCCGAAGGCCGTCTGCTGTCCCATACCGATCCGCTCGAGCGCATGACGCGTTTTTCATACGACGTCGCGGGGCGTGTGGCCAGCCGCGTCGATGCGCTCGGCTACACGCTCGCCTATCGTTACGATCGCCTCGGTCGCTTGACGGCGTTGACCGATGCGAATCGCGCGACCTATCAGTTTCACTATGATCCAGCCGGGCGATTGCTGGAAGAGATCGGGTTCGACGGCAAGCGGACCACATACGGATACAGCGAGGGCACGCTGCAGCCGGTGAAGATCGACGAGGGCGGGCAGGTGACCGAACTCGAATTCGATCAGGCCGGCCGCATCGTATGCCGGACCTCGGGTGCGAGCAAGGAGCGATTCGCGTACGACGCCAGCGGGCGACTCATCGAGGCGCTTAACAGCCACAGCCGGACGCAGATGTTTTTCGATCCGGTCGGCAATCTGGTGCGCGAACATCATGCTTATCGGCTGTTCGGTGAATCGCGCAGCTATGTGTGGCATCACGAATACGACGAAATCGGCACGCGGATCAAGACCGTCCGCCCCGATGGTCATGTGCTGGACTGGTTGATCTACGGGTCGGGTCACGTGCACGGGCTCGTGCTCGATGGTGAGGAGCGAATCCAGTTCGAGCGCGACGATTTGCATCGCGAGACCGGGCGGATGCTGTCGAGCAAGGTCGGGCAGCAGACGCAGTACGATCCGGCCGGCCGAATCACCCGGCAGGCCATTCGGCGAGCGAATGCGCCTGCCGCATTGGCCGAGCGCCGGTATCGGTACGATGCCGTGGAGCAGCTCGAGCATATCGAGGACAGCCGCAAGGGGTTGATCAACTATCGTTATGACCCGGTTGGCCGCCTCATCGCGGCGATCGGGCCGCTCGGTACCGAGACTTTCGCCTTCGACCCGGCAAGCAACATCATTGACCCCGGTAGTCCCCGGCACGCTCGTACGCCGGGGGCGGTGAAAGCAAGCCCGGTTGTGCCGGACAGCGTGGACAGCACATTGCCGCAGGAAGTGCCGCGCGTGCTCGGGAATCTGTTGAAGGAATATGCGGGTACCCACTTCGAATACGACGCGCGCGGGAATCTGATCGGTAAGCGATCGCCCTCGGGTCGGCAGGAATACGAGTGGGACGGATTCAACCGGTTGCGAGTGGCGCGTGTCGAGGAGACCGGGCGGCAGCATGAGGCGCGGTATTTCTACGATTCCTTCGGGCGCCGGATCGGCAAGGACGTGGATGGCGTGCGGACGGTGTTCGGCTGGGATGGGGATCAGCTGGCGTACGAAAGTAATGAAGCCGGTGCGACACAGTACGTGTATGAGCCGGAAACGTTCGTTCCGCTTGCCCAATATGTGACGGCGCAACCGGTCGCGGGGATCCAGACGCCGGTGTGGCAGGAGGGCGAGCCGTACGTGCCGGAGAAGGACCCGCTGCAACGCGTGCCGGAAAGACAGTCGGACGCGCATTTGTTCTATTACCACTGTGACCAGATTGGTACGCCGCTGCTGATGACGGACGAGGTGGGCGAGGTGGTGTGGGAGGCGTCGTATCGGGCCTGGGGCGAGGCGCGGGAAGTGATCGCGCGGGTGTCGAAGGCGGCGGGCGTGGAGCCGAGGAACCCGATTCGGTTCCAGGGGCAGCAGGAGGATGCGGAGACGGGGCTGAGGTATAACCGGTATCGGTACTATGATCCGAGTAGCGGGCGGTTCGTGTCGAAAGACCCCATCGGGCTGGCGGGGGGGATCAACGTCTATCAGTACGCGCCGAACCCCGTCGAATGGGTAGACCCCCTTGGTCTTTGGGGCACGAAACCGCTCACGAAATATCGATACAACAACAACGGCACATTGAAGAGCGCAACCGCTAAAATCCGTCCTGAGGATCTCGGTACTGGTACTGCAACCAATGCAAGTTCGCGCGTTGCGGCTCGAGCCTTTGGATGTGCTGGAGATGATGCAGGGCACCCGATTGCACGTAACCTTGGCGGTCTTGGCGGCGTTAAGGAAGTGTTTCCTCAAGATCCGCGTACGAATCGAGGGGCGTTCAACCGCTTTGAAGGCCAGATTGCGGACCACGTGGCTAGTGGTGATAATGTGATCGTCCGAGTTGTGCCGCAGTATGGATCAGGTTCAACTAGACCTGATTCAATTCTCTATCAAGCAAGGATAAATGGTGTTACGCATTCGCGGACATTTGCTAATCCTTGTCCATGTAAATGTCCATGATTGGAGATGAAATGACGCCCGCCGAACGATTGACGGCCTTTATAGCGGATATGCTACGTTGGGAAATTGATCTGGAAGACAACAGACGATCCCTGAGAGATAAGCAGGATTCATCTTTGCATGAGCAAATGTGTGCGGATGCTAGAGAAAGGCTACGCGTGATTTTTACAGAACATCTTAGTGCCAAGGCGCTTGCTACAAAGGCACAAAGTCGTCTTGATCTTTTGCCTTCTGGTCGCCCGCCGGAATTTGCGCAGAAAGTGCTGGAAGATACAGAAAGTCATGTGGGTAAGAAAATCTATATCGAGACTTTCAATGAAAAAGGGCTCACACAGCGCCAGCGTTATGCGCTCGTAATAGAGGAAGGCGAACCGAAAATTGACGCCGTCTACGATTGGCGTCGTAGCACGGATAAGTGGGACGAGCAGGATTCCATCTAACGCCGACCGAAGTGCCGTGCGACAAGCGAATGGGTAAATCGTGGGTACGTCCGTTTGTGATTGCCAATATGGTCCGCTCTTCAAGTAAAGTTAACGTGATTCAGTATCGCTCCGACGATATCGAGAAGTTCTTCTGCTACGTCTACGAGTGGATAGATGACCTCAATTTTTGCCTTCCAGCCAGTGACTTCGTGGACGATTGGTGTGCATATGAGGAAAATGCAGGCGAGAAATTTTCCCGGCATGGCTGGAATGGCGAGGGGCGTATCGAGCTTATGTGGCTTCCCCCTTTCGCGTTAGGCGGAATTCTGGCAGATGGGGTTAATAATTTCCTCAATGTGGTAGGCGATTCATGGTCGCGTGGTTTGGTTGTCTGGCACGTCAAGCAAGCGCGAGATGGACTATCGTTTATATTATCTCCGGTAAAACTAAATTTACCTGACTTTGGTGTTGGCTAATATAATTTCTAATGGGAGGTGTTGCGTCCCGCCAAGCAGGAGGGCAGTTGTCTGGTCGGGTCCATGCAAGAAGTCACCTATGAACTTATCGAGCGTATAGAACATCCTGATTCAACTCGTCAGTAAAATAGTGTGTGAGGCGATCAAAGAACTGGGGAAACACCTCTCAGTCCGACGAGGAAAGTTGACGTGGTCGATCGCGATGTTTGCGAGGTGGCCGCGTTCAAAATTTCGGGATTTCCTGATGCCGACATACATCGTCGTCGGCGATAAACCGGCAGTTGCTGTACTGCGCGCGACGAAGAATGGCGTCGGGTTCACGACAGGTATCCTCCGGCCGGCTGATGCTGTGCACTGATCAGCCACCCGTTGAACCGCTCCGAAGACGTTTGGCCCGCCCCGCCCAGCACCCGATTGATGTGCTCCCGCACGCGCCTCGCTAAAATGCGCGAAGCCGCTCGCCAGTTCCCCTCTGCTGGCGCCAACGACAATCAAGAATCCGGAGACTCGCCACCATGGCATCCACCCAGCCCGACCCGCTCACGGCAGCAGGCGCCGTCCGCCCCACAGCGATCGACCCCGGCTCCATCTCGGCCCGTCTCGACCGCCTGCCGCCGACGCGCAGCGTCTGGAAGCTCGTCGTGTTGCTGAGCCTCGGCTTTTTCTTCGAGCTCTACGACCTGCTCTACAGCGGCTATGTCGCGCCGGGCCTCGTGAAAAGCGGCATCCTGTCCGCGACGACGCACGGCCTGTTCGGCACCACGGGCGTCGCGAGCTTCATCGCCGCGCTGTTCTCCGGGCTCTTCATCGGCACGATCGCGTGCGGCTTCCTCGCCGACCGCTTCGGCCGCCGCGCGATCTTCACGTGGTCGCTGCTGTGGTACACGGCCGCCAACGTCGTGATGGCGTTCCAGGATACCGCGACCGGGCTGAACTTCTGGCGCTTCGTCGTCGGTCTCGGCCTCGGCGTCGAGATGGTCACGATCGGCACGTACATCTCCGAACTCGTGCCGAAGCAGATCCGCGGCCGCGCGTTCGCGTGCGAGCAGGCAGTGGGGTTCGTCGCGGTGCCGGTGGTCGCGTTCCTCGCTTATCTGCTCGTGCCGCACGCGCCGTTCGGCCTCGACGGCTGGCGCTGGGTCGTGCTGATCGGCGCGCACGGCGCGCTGTTCGTGTGGTGGATTCGCCGCGAATTGCCGGAAAGCCCGCGCTGGCTCGCGCAGCAGGGGCGGGTCGACGAAGCCGACCGCATCATGCGCGCGCTCGAGGCGAAGGTCGAAGCCGAATACGGGCGGCCGCTGCCGCCGCCCGCGCCGGCCGAACCCGTGCCGCCGCGCGGCAGCTTCCGCGACATGTGGGTACCCCCGTATCGCAGCCGCACGATCATGATGACGATCTTCAACGTGTTCCAGACGGTCGGCTTCTACGGCTTCGCGAACTGGGTGCCGACGCTGCTGATCAAGCAGGGCATCACGATCACGTCGAGCCTGATGTATTCGAGCGTGATCGCGCTCGCGGCGCCGATCGGCCCGCTGATCGGCCTCGTGATCGCCGACCGCTTCGAGCGCAAGTCGGTGATCGTCGCGATGGCGGCGGCGATCGTCGTCTGCGGGCTGCTGTTCAGCCAGACGACGGTGGGCGCGTTCCTGATCGTGCTCGGCATCGGCCTCACGCTCGCGAGCAACATCATGTCGTACAGCTTCCACGCGTACCAGGCCGAGTTGTTCCCGACGTCGATTCGCGCGCGGGCCGTCGGCTTCGTCTATTCGTGGAGCCGCTTCTCGGCGATCTTCTCGTCGTTCGTGATCGCGGCCGTACTGCGCGGTTTCGGCACGTTCGGCGTGTTCGCGTTCATCGCGGGCGCGATGGTGATCGTGATGGCCGCGATCGGGGGGATGGGGCCGCGCACGAAGGGCATCGCACTCGAAACCATCTCGAAGTAGTCGGCATCTGCGCATGCGTGTCGCACGGTTCGTGCGGCATGCGTGCGGTGCGGTTGCGTTCCGGTGTTCGCCATCGTCGAAATGATTTGGGATGCAAATCAACTGAGAGGCGATATCGGAACCGAATGAAACACGCAAGCGCGCCGAAAATATCCAACACGCCAGCCTGCCACGCAACGAAAGCTCAAGCGGCAGCGAGTTGAAACAAAGCGTGACGAAGCGCAATTACACGTAAAAGCGCGCTTCCGGTCGCTGCCGATTCGCGTATCGACGAGTAGAATGAAGGGCCTGACGACTCATTAGCCGCCATCGGAGCGCCCGCGTTGCACAGCGACGGCTCCGCCGCGAAGAGGCGTCGGCGCCGGGCGCGCACGATGCGCCGGACGTGTCGATGGCTTGCGCGGAAGATGCGCCGCTCGCACCAGCAGCATGCGGCGGCCGGATCGGCCGATGGCTTCGAACGTATGATTCTTGCCCCTCTGGCGCGGCGCTTTGCGAAGCCGCGTTGCCTCAACCGCGCAGCCGCCGCCTACGTGTGGCTCGCTGTCGCGATGTCGATTTCCGTTCTCGCCGAGCAGCCTGCCTTTGCCGCGTCCGACGCTGCGCCGTCTTCGTCCACTGCGTTGCCGGCTTCAGCGGCGTCCCGCACGCCGCCGGCTTCATCTGCGCATGCAGTGTCTGGCGCATCCGCCGCGTCACACGCGAATCACACGAATCATGCGGAATCCGCGAGCGCAACATCGGGGGCATCCGCGGCTTCCGCCGCATCCGCCGCCGCGCCTGCATCGGCCGCATCCGGCACGCCCGCCAGCGAGGCCGAGCCGCCTCCACCCACTCCGCCGCGCCGGCATCCGCCGCTGTCGGCCGAGGAGGCGCAAAAGGCGACGACCCATGCGCTCGACATGCGCAAGCGCTTCACGCAGGAAGTCACGCGACGCCTGAACGTGCCCGCGAACGAACAGCGCGCGTACGGCGACCGTCTTCAGAAAGCGCTCACCGATGCGGATCTCGGCGATCTCGCCGGCGAATACGTCGTAATGGTCGATCGCGCGCCGAACGTGCAGGCGCTGTTCATCTATTTCCGCGCGACGCCGGCCAATGCGTGGCTGATGATTGGCGCATCGCCTGTGGGCACCGGGCTGCCGGGCCAGTACGACCATTTCCTGACGCCGCTCGGCGTGTTTCATCACTCGCCCGACACGATGGATTTCCGCGCGGAAGGCACGACGAACGAGAACGGCATTCGCGGCTACGGCCACCGCGACATGCGCATCTACGACTTCGGCTGGGTGGATGGCGAGCGCGGCTGGGGCAAGGGTGGCGTGTCGCCGATGCGCTTCCAGATGCATGCGACCGACCCCGACCGGCTCGAAGCGCTGCTCGGCATCCGGCATTCGAAGGGCTGCGTGCGGATTCCCGCGTCGCTGAACACGTTCCTCGACCAGCACGGCCTGCTCGACGACGACTATCAGGCACGCGTCGAGGCCGGCAAGTCGTTGTGGGTGCTGCGTCGCGATCGCGACGTCACGCCGATCGCGGGCCGCTACCTGGTCGTGATCGACAGCGCCCGCAAGACTCGCCCGGCGTGGTCACCGATGCCGGGGCGCGGCGCGTGGTCGAAGCTGCCGAAGGGCGGCGACACGGCGGACTGAGCGCCGGTTCGCCGACAGCGGAATGCGCGAGGATGAGAATAAATCCGTTTTATTGACATATAAGGAAAGCAAACTTTTATTATCCGATCCGGGTTCGTATAGTCGAGTCCAGTTTCGCGGAACCCTGCCGCGCCTGGACCACCACCGACCACACGACCCGCATGAAAACTCTCTACAAGCTCGCTCCGCTCGCGATGCTCGGCGCCTTCGCGACCCATGCCGGTGCGCAAAGCAGCATCACGCTGTACGGTCTCATCTCGGCCGGTGTCGGGTTCGCGACGAACCAGGGCGGCAAGAACGCGTGGCAGGCGTTGTCCGGCACGAACCAGAATCCGCGCTGGGGGCTGAAGGGCAAGGAGGATCTCGGGCAGGGGCTGTCCGCCGTCTTCCAGCTCGAGAACGGCTTCAACGTGATGACGGGCACGGCCGCGCAGAACGGTCGCGAGTTCGGGCGCATGGCGTACGTGGGGCTCGCCGACCGCACCTACGGTTCGCTGACGTTCGGTCGCCAGTACGATGCGATCCACGACTACATCGGGCCCGTGATCATCGCGAGCAACGGCGTGAACATCGGCGACAACGACAACGGCTACAACGACATCCGCGTGCAGAACTCGGTGAAGTACGTGAGCCCCGTCTACTACGGGCTGAAGTTCACCGCGCTGTACGGCTTCAGCAATACGACCGGTTTCGCGAACAATAGCGCGTACAGCTTCGGGCTCGGGTATGAGCGCGGCCCGCTGCGCTGGAGCGTGGTCTATGCGCAGTACAACCATCCGTACAGCGCGACGAACCAGGACGGCGCGATCGCGAACGACTATGCGTCGCCGCTGCTGATCTTCAGCAAGAGCGCGATGTCGCCGGCCGCATACGCAAGCCGGCAGCGGATCGCGGGCACGGGCGGCTTCTACACGATCGGCCGTGCGCAGTTCGCGGCGATGTTCACCGACGTGCGCTACGATTACCTCGACAATTCGCACCTGCACCTGCAGAACCTGGGCGTGAACGTCGTCTACACGATGACGCCGCAACTCTTTCTCGGCGCCGCGTATGCGTTCACGAACGGCAAGTACGACGTGATCGACAAGCGTCCGAAATGGCACCAGGTGAACCTGCAGGCCGATTACTTCCTGTCCAAACGCACCGACGTCGCGCTGACGGTGATCGCACAGCAGGCGGCCGGCGACGCGGATCATGCGCAGATCTTCGCGTATGCGCGTTCGACCGGCACGCGCCAGATGATGGCGACGCTCGGCGTCCGGCACGTGTTCTGAGCGCCCGACCATGACCCATCCGATCGCCTCCCGCCGCACCTTCCTGAAACTGTCCGCCGCGCTGGCCGGCACCGCGCTGCTGCCCGAAACGGGCGCATTCGCGGCCGGCGGCGACGCCGCGCGCCGCACGGTGATCATCGACACCGATCCAGGGCAGGACGACGCCATCGCGATCCTGTTCGCGCTCGGCGCGCAGGATCGCCTCGACGTGCGCGCGCTGACGGCCGTGGCCGGCAACGTGCCGCTCGAGCTGACCGAACGCAATGCGCGGATCATCCGCGACTGGGCCGGCCGCACGAACGCGCTGCCGGTGTATGCGGGCTGCCCGCGGCCGCTCGTGCGCGATCTCGTGACGGCCGCGAACGTGCACGGCAAGACGGGGCTCGAAGGCGTCGAACTGCATGCGCCGCGCGCGCCGCTCGCCGCCGGTCACGCGGTGTCGTACCTCGTCGATACGCTGAGCCGCGCGGCGCCGAACAGCGTGACGCTGTGTGCGCTCGGCCCGTTGACGAACCTCGCGACCGCGCTGGTCGAAGCACCGCAGATTCGCGCCGCGTTGCGCGACATCGTGCTGATGGGCGGCGCGTTTTTCGAGCGCGGCAACATCACGCCGGCCGCCGAGTTCAACATCTACGTCGATCCGCACGCGGCCGACGTGGTGTTCGGCAGCGGCGTACCGATCGTCGTGCTGCCGCGCGACGTCGCGGTGAAGGCGCCGATCACGCCGGCGCGCGTCGCGCCGTTCCGTGCGCTCGGCAACCGCTGCGGCGCGATCGTCGCCGACATCATGGAGGCCGAGCTCGCCTACAACAAGAAGCGGCGCGGCGTTGAAGACGCGCCGATGTACGACCCGACGGCCGTCGGCTATCTCGTCGATCCGACGCTGTTCGGCGGACGCAAGGTGAACGTGGTGGTCGAGACGACCGGGCAGTGGACGCTCGGCGAGACGATCGTCGACTGGAATGGGCGCAGCGGCCGTGCCGCGAATGCGACATGGATCAACGAGGTCGACGCGGACCGCTTCTACGCGACGCTCGTCGAGCGCATCGCGAAGTTGCCCTGAGTGCGGGCGGCCACGCACGGCGAACGCGGCATCAGATGTGTTTCGCAATCCACTCGCGGCACGCGCGCACGTGCGGGCCGCGATCGTCGGCGGCGAGCGAGATCAGCGAGATCGCGCGCGTGACGCGCGGCTTGTCGACGCGCAGCGCGACGAGTTCGGGATCGTGCAGATGCATCGTGTAGAGGCTCGGCAGCACGGCGGTCGCGAGGCCGTTGCGCGCGAGCGCGTAGAGCGGCTCCGTGTATTCCATCCGGTACGTGACGTTCAGGCGCAGCTTTCCGGCGCCGCCGGTGCGATGCAGCGATTCGCTGACGCTGCCGCGCACGAACACCGCGAGATCGCGATCGACGAGCTTCGCCCACGTGACGCTCTTCGCGCGGGCGAGCGGATCGTCGTGCCGCACGACGATCACGATCTCGTCCTCGAACAGTTGCTGGTAACGCAGCGTGCCGTCGTCGCCGTCGGGTTCGCGCACGCCGATGCCGAGATCCGCGACGCCGTCGCGCACCGCTTCGACGAGCGCACTGTTCGGCAAATCGGTGAGCGTGAAGCGCAACGTCGGGTGCGTGGCGCGCAGCGCGTTGAGCGCGGGCAGCAGGCGGCCCGCGACCGACGGGATGAACGCGATGCGCACGGTCTGGATGCGTTCACCGATGAGCCGCGTCATGTCGTCGAAGGTGCCGCGCGCCTGATTGAGCAGGCGCTCGGCGAGCGGCAGCACGGCTTCGCCCGCGGCGGTCAGCGTGAGCCGGTGCGCGGTGCGTGCGAACAGGCGGCCGCCGAGCAGGAACTCGATCTGGCGGATCGACGCGGTGAGCGCGGGCTGCGTGAGCGACAGCGCCTGCGCGGCTTGCGTGAAGCTGCGTGCGTGGGCAAGGACGACGAAGTGCTGGACCTGCCGCAGCGTGAGCGCGGGCAGCAGCGACGAGCGGTCGGACATCGGGCAATGACGGTCGGGATGCGGTACGCGGCAGTATAAGACCGCGCTGCACGCCCCGACACAGGACAATATTCGGAATCACAGGAGAACCACCATGTCAGCGACTGACACGATGCCGGCGCGTGTGCCGGCCAACTGGCTCGAACGCCGCTTCGCGCTCGCCGCGCGCGGCACGAGCGTGCGCACCGAGACGATCGCGGGCGTCACGTCGTTTCTCGCGGCCGCGTACCTGCTCGTCGTGATCCCGTCGCTGCTCGCGACGGGCGGCATGGACCGCGGCGCGGCGACGACCGCGACGATCGTCGTGTTCGTGCTGTTCACCACGCTGATGGGGCTGTACGCGAACCTGCCGTTCCTCGTCGGCCCCGGTATCGGCGGGTCGGTGATCATCGGCGTGACGCTCGCGACGACCGAGCACGTCGGCTGGCAGACGGGCCTGGGCATCGCATGCGTGTCGGGCGTGCTGTTCTTCCTGCTGACGATCCTCGGCGCGCGCGGCGTCGTGGTGCGGCTGATTCCGGTGCAGATCAAACTCGGGCTCGGTGCGTCGATCGGGCTGTTCGTCACGATGCTCGGGCTGCGCAATGCGGGGATGGTCGTCGCGAACGCGAAGACCAACGCGTTCGCGCTCGGCGACTTCTCGCGGCCGGGCGCGTTGGTTGCGCTGATCGGCCTCGCGGTCGCGATCGTGCTGCAGGCCCGCAAGGTGCCCGGCGCGATCCTGATCGCGATCCTCGTCGCCGCCGCGGCCGGCGTGCCGCTCGGCGTCACGCACCTGCCCGCGTCGTTCATGTCGCTGCCGCACGGCATTGCGCCGATCGCGTTCAAGCTCGATATCGGCAGCGCGTTGAGCCTGGCCGCCGCGCCGTACCTGTTCGCATTCTTCGCGGCGGAATTCTTCTCGACGCTCGGCACCGCGCTTGCGGTCGGCGCGAAGGCGAACCTGCTCGACGAGCACGGCAACCTGCCGAACATCAACCGGCCGTTTCTCGTCGACTCGCTCGCCGCGACGCTCGGGCCCGTGTTCGGCATTCCCGCGCTGACCGCGCTGATCGAATCGGCCGCGGGCGTCGAGTCGGGGGGCCGCAGCGGGCTGTCGTCGGTGGCGGCGGCCGTGCTGTTCGCCGCGATGCTGCTGTTCGTGCCGGTCGCGCTCGCGATTCCGAAGGAGGCGACGGCGCCGGCGCTGATCCTGATCGGGCTGTCGATGTTCGCGACGATCAGCCATACGCATTTCGACGACTTCACCGATGCGCTGCCCGTGATGTCGATGGTGCTGCTCACGCTGATGTCGAACAGCTTCGGCACCGGCATCGCGGGCGGGCTGCTGTGCTACGTGCTCGTCAAGCTGCTGGCTGGGCGCTGGCGCGACGTGTCGTGGGGGCTCGTCGTGCTCGCGCTGCCGCTCGGTTATTACTTCTGGACCGTCGTGAAGCCGCACTGAGAGACGGCTTCGCGACGCAATGGCACTACCAAAAAAAGAGACTGACATGAAGGGAACACCAGGCAACGTCCCGGCCGCGCGCACGGGCATCGAGATCACGCCGGCCCATCGGGCCTTCTTCCGCGCGCTGCCGAAAGTCGAGCTGCATTGCCACCTGCTCGGCGCGGTGCGGCACGACACGTTCGTCGCGCTGGCCGAACGCAGCGGCGCACCGATCGAACGCGCGGAGATCGACGCGTTCTACGCACGCGGCGAGAAACCGGTCGGCGTGCTGCACGTGCTGCGCGCGCTCGATAAATATCTGCTGACGCAACCCGACGACCTGCGGCGTATTACCTATGAGTATCTGGAAGACGCAGCCGCCCACAACGTGCGGCACGCGGAATTCTTCTGGAATCCGACGGGAACGGTGCGCGTGTCGGGCATCGCGTATGCGGATGCGCAGGCCGCGATCGTGACGGGGATTCGCGATGCCGCGCGCGATTTCGGCATCGGCGCGCGCGTGATTCCGAGCATCGACCGCGAGCAGGACCCCGACGAAGCGGTGGCGATCGTCGAGTGGATGAGCGCGCATCGCGCGGACGAAGTCGTGGGGCTCGGCATTGATTATCGCGAGAACGACCGGCCGCCCGAGCTGTTCTGGAAGGCGTACCGCAACGCGCGCGCGGCCGGCTTCCGCACGACCGCGCATGCGGGTGAGTTCGGGATGCCGTGGCGCAACGTCGAGACGGCCGTCGATCTGCTGCAGGTGGACCGCATCGATCATGGCTATACGATCGTCGACAACCCCGAGCTGTGCGCCCGCTATGCGGAGCGCGGCATCGTGTTTACCGTCGTGCCGACGAATTCGTATTACTTGCGCACGCTGCCGCCGGCGCAATGGGCCGAGCTGCATCCGATGCGCAAGATGCCGGGGCTCGGGTTGAAGATCCATCCGAACACCGACGATCCGACGCTGCACAAGGTGAACCCTTCGGAAGCGTGGGAGCTGATGTTCAGCCATTTCGGCTTCACCGTGGCCGAGTTGAAGCAGTTCATGCTGAACGGGATCGACGGCGCGTGGGTCGATGACGCGACGCAGGCGGCGTGGCGTGCGGCGTGGGCGCCTGAATACGACGCGCTGGCTGCGGCGCTCGCGGCGGGCTGAGCGCGTTTCCTGACCAAGCCCGCCCGCATCACGCTCAGCGAAAGAACCTCAACCAGTCGAACAGGCCCGAATGCGGCGGTGCGCGCCGCTTCGGCGCCGGCGCGCTGCGCGGCCGGAAATCGGGCGAGAACTGCACGTGCGGATCGATCGCCCGCGCGCGCAGCGCCGCATCGTAGAACGACCCGACGATCGGCAGCGCGCTGTGCGCGCCCGCGCCCCAGTAGTCGCTGCGCAGCGTCACGCTGCCGTCGTCGAAGCCGACCCATGCGCCGGCCACCAGTTGCGGATGCATCAGGATGAACCAGCCGTCCGTGTTGTCCTGCGTCGTGCCGGTCTTGCCCGCGACGTCGATCCGGATCCCGTAGCGCGAGCGGATGTCCGCGCCGGTCCCGTAATCGACGACGCCGCGCATTGCGTCGACCAGCGTCTGCGCGGCAGGCGCGGGCAACGCGCGTTCCGGCGGCGCGCTGCCGAACGCGGCGAGCACCCGGCCGTTGCGATCCTCGATGCGCGTGATCATCTGCGGCGCGACGTACACGCCGCGGTTCGCGATCGTGCCGTACGCGGACACCATCTCTTTCAGCGTGACGGGGCTCGTGCCGAGCGCGAGCGACGGCACCGCATCGAGCGGACTGTCGCGCACGCCCATCGCGCGGGCGAGCTGCGCGACCTTCGCGGCGCCTTCGTGCTGCATGACCTGCGCCGTGATGCGGTTGCGCGACAGCGCGAGCGCGTCGCGCAGCGTCATCGGCTCGCCGGTCGGCGGCTCCGCATCGGTCGGATGCCACACGGCGCGGCCGTCGATCGGGATCGCGACGGGGCGGTCGACGAACGTATCGCCCGGCCGCATCCCGTCCGCGAACGCGGCGCCATAGACGAACGGCTTGAACGTCGAACCCGGCTGGCGCCGCGCCTGCGCGACGTGATCGAACGGTTCGCTGCCGAAATCCGGGCTGCCGACCCACGCACGGATCGCACCGTTGCGCGGATCGATCGCGACGAAGCCAGCCTGCACCTGCGTCTTGCGCTCGCACAGCGCGCGCATGAATTCGCGATTCGCGCCGAGCTGCTTCAGCGCGAGCACATCGGTGAGCCCCGTGTCGCGCGCCTGGCGATACTCGGGCGTCTGCCGCATGAAGCCGACGAACAGGTCGTTGCGCAGCCCGCAACCGGACGGCCCGCGCCATGCGCCGTCGGCGATCGCCTGCAGTCGTTCGGTCTGCCGCGTCAGCGCCTGCGTGGCCATGTCCTGCAGCCGTGCATCGAGCGTCGTGCGCACGACGAGGCCGTCCGCGTACAGATCGTAGTTGTTGCGGTCGGCCCATGCGATCAGCCACTTGCGCAGTTGCACCGCGAAATGCGGCGCGAGGCCCGGCTGCGCGGTCTGCGGTTCGAAGTCGACGTGCAGCGGCCGGCGCTGCAGTTTCGCGAGCTGCTGCGGCGACAGCATGCCCATCTGCGCCATCCGGCCGAGCACGATGTTGCGCCGCTGGACCGCGCGGTCCGGATTCAGCACCGGGTTGTAGTAGCTGTTGCCCTTCAGCATCCCGACGAGCGTCGCGCTTTCCGTGATGTCGAGCTGGTCCGCCGACTTGCCGAAGTAGGTGCGCGCGGCCATTTCGACGCCGTACGCGTTGTACAGGAACGGCACGGTATTCAGGTAGGTTTCGAGAATCTCGTCCTTGCTGTACACCGCTTCGATCTTGAACGCGGTGATCAGCTCCTTGACCTTGCGCGTGAGCGTCGGCGCGCGGCCGACTTCGTCGGGATACAGATTGCGCGCGAGCTGCTGCGTGATCGTCGAGCCGCCCTGCCGGTCGCCCGAGAACGTACGCAGCCCGGCCGCGAGCGTGCGGCGCCAGTCGATGCCGTGATGCGCGTAGAAGCGGTGATCCTCGGTCGCGATCAGCGCATCGACCATGTGCGGCGAGATCTGCTTGAGCGGCACCCATTCACGGTTCACGGGCCGGAATTCGGCGATCAGCTGGCCGTCGGCAGACAGCACGCGCGCGGGGCGGTCGATGCGCGCCTTGCGGATGTCGCCGATGCTCGGCGTGAACGGAACGAACGCGAGCAGCACCAGCAGGCCGAGCACCGGGATCGCGGCGAGCGTCAGCGCGACGCCGCGCCGGGTCGGATGGCGCAGGCGATGCAGCGCGCCCGCGCCCAGCGCGCGGACGCGCGTGCGGCACGCGGCGGCGAGCGGCGCGACACGGGCGCGGCAACGAAGCCACGCATCTCGGAGAAACGGCACGAAGCGATTCAAGGCGGCAGGAGCGCGGAGGGAAGACGCGCGATCCTAGCAAACGGAACCCGGGCGCCGGCACCCGAAACGGCCGTTTGCTTGCAGGATTTACAGACGATTACGTTTGTTGCCCGCCGCCAACCTTTTACCGCGCGCGGGGCCGCTATTCCGCCGACGAAACGACGTCCGCGAGCCGCTGCGCGGCCGCTTCCATCTGCGCGCGGTCGAACCCGCCGAAGCCGAGCACGAGCCCGGCGCGCGCCGTGCCGGGCGCGAACATCGGCGACACCGCACGCACCGCGACACCGGCCCGGGCGGCACGCGCGACCACGTCGAGATCGTCGATCCCTTGCGCGAGCCACAGCACGACGTGCATCCCCTGGTCGCCAGGCTGTACCCATGCGCGCTCGCGCGGCAGGCGCGCGCCGAGCGTGTCGATCAGCAGCGCGCGCTGTTCCGCATAGACGCCGCGCACGCGACGGATGTGGCGATCGAGATGACCTTCGGCGATGAACGCGGCGAGCACGTGCTGGTCGGCGGTGGGCGCATGGCGGTCCATCAGCACGCGCGCGCCGCAGAACGCGGCTACGAGATCGTCGGGGGCGATCACGTAGCCGAGCCGCAGCGACGGAAACAGAATCTTGCTGAAGGTGCCGAGATAGATCACGCGGTCGGGCGCGAGACCTTGCAGCGACGGGAACGGATAGCCTTCGTAGCGCAATTCGCTGTCGTAGTCGTCTTCGACGACCCAGGCGCGATGCGCGCGCGCCCATGCCAGCAGCGCATTGCGCCGCGCCATGCTCAACGGCATGCCGAGCGGGTACTGGTGCGACGGCGTGACGAATGCGGCACGCGCATCGGGGGCGACGCGGATGCCGGCGTCGACGTCGAGGCCGTCCGCGTCGACCGGCACGCGCACCATCGCATCGCGCCGCCCGGTGCTGTCGAGCAGCGCGGTGATGCCGCGATAGGCCGGATTCTCGACCCACGCGCGGTCGTTTGCGCCGAGCAGCACCTGGCTCGCGAGATGCAGCCCTTGCTGCGTGCCGCTCGTGATCACGACCTGGCTCGCATCGCAGCGCACCGAGCGCGACCGGCGCACGTAATCGGCGATCGCTTCGCGCAGCGGCAGCGCGCCTTGCGGGTCGGCATAGCCGGACGGCGCGCCGGCGCCGCGGGCGCGCAGGCGATTGCCGAGCCGGCGCCAGATGTCGTCGGGCGCGGTGAGGCCGACCGGCACCGAGATCGCGAACGGCATGGCCGGCAGCGGACTGAATTCGCGGGCGATCCGCGCGAAGGTGGCGGCCGGCTCGGGCAGGCCGTCGCGCGCCGGGTGCTGGCGGCTGTCAGCGGGAGCGGGTTCGTCGATGGGCGGCGGTTCCGCGAGTGCGTTCGCGACCCGCGTGCCCGCGCCGCCGCGCGATTCGAGAAAGCCTTCGGCGATGAGTTGCGCATACGCGTCGACGACGGTACCGCGCGCGACTTGCAGCGATGCCGCCAGCAACCGCGTGGACGGCAGCGCGTCGCCGGGCCGGACGTCGCCGCGGCGCACCGCGTCGCGCAGCGCCTGCGCGAGCTGGCGGCTCAGGTCGCCGGCCGCGCGGTCGAGCGCGCCGAGCGACGGGATTTCGACGATCCGGGCCGTTCTTGCCATGATTCTGGTCTGCTGAGATTGTTTCAAACCGGCTCTACAGCATAAACCAGTTTCGGCTCACAATCGACGCATGACGGGCCGACACCCGCACCCATTCCCACCCCGCACGACCGTGGAGCCGACATGTACGTCCCCGCCGATTTCAACGAACCCAATCCCGACGTGCTGCGCGAACTGATCGTGCAGCACCCGTTCGGCAGCCTGATCACGCACGGCAGGAGCGGGCTCGACGCGAACCACCTTCCGTTCGAGTTGATGCCCGACGACGACGGGCTCGGCGAACTGCATGCGCACGTCGCGCGCGCGAATCCGGTCTGGCAGGACGTCGCGGACGGCGACGAGGTGCTCGTGATCTTCCGCGCCGGCGACGCGTACATTTCGCCGAACGGGTATCCGAGCAAGCACGTCGCGCACCGGCAGGTGCCGACGTGGAACTACCGCGTCGTGCATGCGTACGGTCGCATCACGGTGCGCGACGACGAGAAGTTCGTGCGCGGCGTGGTCGCACGGCTGACGCGCACGCACGAGGCGTCGCAGCCGGTGCCGTGGAAGATGGGCGACGCGCCGAAGGACTATATCGACACGATGCTGCAATCGATCGTCGGGCTGCAGATCGAGATCACGCGATTCGTCGGCAAGCGCAAGCTCGGGCAGAACAAGGCCGAGGCGGATATCCGCGGCGCCGGCGAAGCGCTGGTCGCGAACGGGAAGTGCGCGATCGGGGAAGCGATGCTGGCCGAAGCCGACGCGAAGCGCAGTTGAGCGTATGAGCGCCACGGCGTGCGGGCGAGCATCGCGCCCGCACGCCGCACAGGTCACTGCGTGCGCGTCGAACCCTTCGCCCCGTCGCCCGCCTGCGCGAGCGCGCTCCGAATCGCCGCCTCCGTCTTGTCGTATCCGCCCTCGCCATACCGCGTATAGACGACCTTGCCGTTCGCATCGATCAGGTACAACGCGGGCCAGTACTGGTTGCCGTACGCGCGCCACGTGTCGTAGTGGTTGTCCTGCGCGACCGGATACTGGATGTCGAAGCGCTTGATCGCATCGGCGACGTTCTTTGCGTCGCGTTCGAACGGATATTCCGGCGTATGCACGCCGACCACGACGAGCCCCTGGTCGCGATATTTCCGATACCAGTCGTTCACGTACGGGATCGTATGAATGCAGTTGATGCACGAGTACGTCCAGAAATCGACGAGCACGACCTTGCCGCGCAACTGGTCGAGCGTCAGCGGCGGGCTGTTGTGCCAGCGGTCGATGCCGGTGAAAGCGGGCGCCGTCATGCCGGCCGGCGACGCCTGGATGCCTGCGTCGTCGCGGGTGCCGGCGAACGCGGCGAGCCCGGCCGTGGCGGCGAGGGCGAGGACGAGGGCGGCGGTCTTGAGTCGGGGCAGCATGGCGTTCTCCTGATCTTTGGGGCCGCGGCGCGAGGGCGGCGGCCCGACGTGTTTCGACAGGCCCCATTAGGCGGCGCCGACGTATCTGCGATGTGTCCGGCCCGTCGCGCGTGTGCAATGTTGTGTGTCGTCGCGGTTGCGCGATACATTGGGATACAAATGCGTGCCCGCCGTGCGGTATAAAAGCGGACATCGCCCGCCCGAACCCCGATACCGCCCCCGACTCATGGACAAGATCGACCACGTGCTGATCGTCGACGACGATCGCGCGATCCGCGAACTGATCGCGGACTACCTCGAGAAGAACGGCATGCGCGTGTCGCTCGCCGCGAACGGCCGAGAGATGCGCAACGTGCTGGACGACGGCGCACCCGACCTGATCGTGCTCGACCTGATGCTGCCCGGCGAGGACGGCCTGACGCTGTGCCGCGACCTGCGCGCCGGCAAGTTCCGCACGGTGCCGGTGCTGATGCTGACCGCACGCGGCGAGGAAACCGACCGCATCATCGGCCTCGAGATGGGCGCCGACGACTACCTGGCCAAGCCGTTCGCGGTACGCGAGCTGCTCGCGCGGATCCGTTCGGTGCTGCGCCGCGCGCGCATGCTGCCGCCCGGCATGCAGGTGACGGAAACGGCCGCGCTGCTCGCGTTCGGCGAATGGCAACTCGACACGACCGGGCGCCACCTGCTCGACGCCGAAGGGACGCTGGTCGCGCTGAGCGGCGCCGAATACCGGCTGCTGCGCGTGTTTCTCGACAACCCGCAACGCGTGCTGACGCGCGACCAGTTGCTGAATCTCACGCAAGGGCGGCAGTCCGACCCGTTCGACCGCTCGATCGACCTGCTCGTGAGCCGGTTGCGCCAGCGCCTGCGCGACGGCGCGCGCGAACCGCGCTACATCAAGACGCTGCGCAACGAGGGCTACGTGTTCTCGTCGACCGTCACCGCCGTCGACGGTACGCCATGAGCGCGCGCACGCCGTGGCATTGGCCGCGTTCGCTGTTCGCGCGGCTCGCGCTGATCCTGTGCGTGGGCCTCGCGCTCGCGCAGACGCTGTCGTTCTGGCTCACCGTGACCGAGCGCGACCAGGCGACCACGAACCTGATGATGGGTTACATCGAGCGCGAGGTCGCCAGCTCGGTCGCGCTGCTCGACCATCTGCCGCCCGCCGAGCGGGCCGCGTGGCTGCCGCGCCTCGCGCGGCGCAGCTATGCGTTCATCCTCGGGCCCGGCCAAACCGGCACGCCGCCGGAAGCGCGGCTGTCGGCGCGCGTCGAGCGCTCGATCTCGGACGGCATCGGCGGCGATTATCCGTTGACCGCGAATTCGATCCCCGGCGACAGCGAACATCTGCAGGTGCATCTGCGGCTGACCGACGGGTCGCCGCTGACGATCGACATCCACCCGATGTCGACGGTGCCGCTGTCGGGCTGGCTGCCGGCCGTGCTCGTGGTGCAGCTCGCGGTGCTGGCCGCGTGCTGCTGGCTCGCGGTGCGGCTCGCGACGCGGCCGCTCAAGCAACTCGCGCAGGCCGCCGACGCGCTCGGCCCCGACCTGAAGGGCGAGCGGCTGAACGAAGACGGGCCGTCGGAGGTCGCGCGCGCCGCGCGGGCGTTCAACGCGATGCAGGACCGCATCGCGCAGTACATGGCCGAGCGCATGCAGATCCTCGCGTCGATCTCGCACGATCTGCAGACGCCGATCACGCGGATGCGGCTGCGCGTCGACGTGATGGACGACGACGCGCAGGGCGCGAAGCTGCGCCAGGACCTGCTGGAGATGGAGCATCTGGTGAAGGAGGGCGTCGCGTATGCGCGCACGCTGCACGGCACCGAGGAAGCCGCGCGCCGCATCGATCTCGATGCGCTGCTCGACAGCATCGTGTACGACTACACGGATGCGGGGCAGGACGTCGCGCTGCACAGCCATGCGCCGCTCGCGCTCGTCACGCGGCCGAAGGCGCTGCGGCGCATCGTCGGCAACCTCGTCGACAACGCGCTGAAGTTCGCGGGCACGGCCGAGATCGACGTGCGGGCGGCGCCGGACGGCGGCGCGGTGATCGCGGTGCTCGACCGCGGGCCCGGCATTCCGGACGATCAGCTCGACGCGGTGTTCGAGCCGTTCCGGCGCGTGGAGACGTCGCGCAATCGCGATACGGGCGGCACGGGGCTCGGCCTCGCGATCGCGCGGCAACTCGCGCTTGCGATGGGCGGCACGCTCACGCTGAACAACCGGACGGACGGCGGCGGGCTCGAAGCGCGGCTGACGCTGAGGAACGCGGGGTGATGTGACGCGGCGCGCGAGCGTCGCCGCTTC
The DNA here is from genome assembly GCF_902833155.1 of Burkholderia sp. BCC1047. NCBI lineage: Bacteria > Pseudomonadati > Pseudomonadota > Betaproteobacteria > Burkholderiales > Burkholderiaceae > Burkholderia > Burkholderia sp. BCC1047. The sequence goes on from NZ_CADFEH010000001.1 coordinate 60,892, forward strand.
AGGCGCGTACCGAAGCGGGCGATGACTGCGATGAGTGCGACGTCACACGCGTTGCAGATGCGCGTCGACGAGCGGCGCGAGCGCTGCTGCGTGCGCGGCCGCGAGATCGTGACGGCCGCCCGGCACGACATGCAACTGCGCGTCGGGCAGCCGTTCGAGCAGGCGCCGGCCGGCCGCGACCGGGCTGATCGGATCGTCGTCGCCCCACAGCAGCAGCGTCGGCTGCGCGATACGGCCGATGTCCCGCGACAGGTCCGCGCGAAACGTGATGAACCAGTCGGGCAACCGCGGGTTCGCTTCGGCGAAACCGGCGCGCCAGTCCTGCGCGCCGAGCCCGGCCATGTCGAGGCCGCCGGACGTGACCGTCAGCACGAGATGCGTGACGAGATCCGGCTTCTCGAGCGCCGCGCGCAGCGCGATCACGCCGCCCATCGATTGCGCGATCACGGCGGTCGGCCGGTCGACGGTGGCCAGCACATGACGCACGAGGCTGTCGAAATCGTCGACGGCCGGATCGTGCGGCGTGTCGCCGAAGCCCGGATACGCGACGATCCGCCGCTCGGCCCGATGCGTCAGCATGCCGGCCAGCGGCTGCCAGAACGCGGTGCTGCCCGATGCGCCGGGCAGGAAGAGCAGTTGCGACGGGACGGGCATGACGTTTCGTGCTCCTGTAATCGAGGCGAAGCTCAGCTAGTAAGGGCGTGGTCCGCGCGCGTCAGCAGCGGCCGGTGCGCAGCGCGACCGTCCAGTCGTCGCGCCCGCGCGACGTCGCGATGGCGGCGGCCGTGTGCCAGTCGTATTCGACCGCATGGAACTCGACGTTCCAGCCGGCGGCCGTGCGCGACACCATCGCGTAGCGCGCATGCGGCGAGCCCGTCTCGATCCGGTGCGGATGCGGCAGGTCGTCCGCGTACGCCTGCAGCCCGACGCTTCCCGGATTGACGATCAGCCGGCCGTCGTCGAGCTTCGCGGTGCGCGGCACGTGCGTGTGGCCGCACAGGATCAGCGAGGCCGCCGTGTCGCCGGCGCGTTGCGCGATTTCGTCGGGCGTGGCCGCGCGGCAGCCATCGGGCGTGACGGTTTCGAGGAAATAGACGAGGTCGCTGGCCGGCGTGCCGTGCACCATCAGCACGTCGCCGTCGAGCGTCAGGCGTTCGGGCAGCGCGGCGATCCACGTGCGGTGGTCGGCGCGCAGCGTGTCATGCGCCCAGCGATCCGACAGTCCCATCGCGTCGCGCTCGTGCGTCAGCAGTTGCCGTTCGTGATTGCCCTTGATGGTCGGCAGGTCGAGCGCGATCAGGCGATCGGCCGTCTCGGCCGGATGGAGCGCGCCCGACAGGATGTCGCCGAGGTTGACGATCACGTCGGCGCCGCGGCGGCGGACGTCGTCGAGCACCGCGTCAAGCGCGGCGAGGTTGCCGTGGATGTCGGACAGCGCGGCGATTTTCATGGCGGCAAGGCGATGTGGGGAACGGCGATTGTCGCCAATTCGGCGCGGGGCGTCCAATTGCGTCGCGGCATCGGCGCGTGATAGGCGGCGCAGTGGCGTCAGTCGGTCGCGAGCCGCGCGTACATCGCGAAATCGCCCGGCGTGCCGCGCACCATCTTGTAGGCGCGCAGCAGCCCTTCGTAGCGGTAGCCGCACTTCTGCAGCACGCGCGCGGAGCCCGCGTTGCGGGTCAGCACGACGGCCTGCATGCGGTTGAAGCCGCCTTCGGCGAACGCCCACGCGGTGACCGCGTCGCACACCGCGCTCGCGATGCCGCGCCCCCAGTGCGATGGCGCGAGGTCGTACGCGATCTCCGCCGAGCGGTTGACGGTGGACACCGTATGCAACCCGACCGTCCCGACGAGTGCGCCCGAAGCGGTGTCGACGATCGCGAGACGCCGGATCGAATCGGGATCGGTCGATTCGATGTTGTCGAACAGCGGCAGCAGATCGTCGGGCGAGCGCAGGTTCCAGCTCGTGTGGCGGAAAACGTCGGGATTCGACAGGTACGCGTACCACGCGTCGAGATCCGCGCGTTCGAGTTGCCGGAGCGACAGGCCGGGGAATCCGGCGCCCGGCGGCGCGGCGATTCTCATCGAACCGGGCGCCTACGCGGCATGGCGCCGGTACAGCGCGAGCGAACCGGCGAGTGCGAGCAGCATCGCGCCGCACGTGCGTTCGAGCCACAGCGCGCCCGAGCGCTTCAGCAGCCGCACCGCGCGTGCGCCGAGCAGCGCGTAGCCGAACATCACGACGCCGTCGAGCAGCGCGAACGTGACCGCGAGCGCGACGTACTGCGGCGCGAGCGGCGCCAGTGGATCGAGGAACTGCGGCAGGAACGCGGAGAAGAACAGATAGCCCTTCGGGTTCGTCACCGCGGTCAGGAAACTCTTCGCGAAGATCGACGCGTTGCGTCCGGACGCCGTACCCGCGCCGCGCTGCGCCGCCGCGACATCGAGCGATCCCTTCGACATCAGCAGCCGGATGCCGACATACGCGAGATAGGCGGCGCCGAGCCACTTCACGACCGAGAACCAGAACGCCGACGCCAGCAGCAGCGCGCCGAGGCCGAGCGCGACCGCGACGATCAGCACGAAGTCGGACAGCATCGCGCCCGCGAAACCGTAGGCCGCGCGGCGCACGCCGTAGCGCGAGCCGTTGGTCAGCGCGAGCAGCACGGTCGGGCCGGGCGTCGCGATGCCGACGAACGCGACGGCGGCGAAGATCAGCAGGGTCGTTTCACGCATGAAGGAGTTCCCGGTTGAAGGCGCGCAGCCGATTATCGTCCGCGTCGCCCCGCGCTGTACAGGCGCGGCGACCGCGCTCCCGGCCGGTCTCAGACTATCTCAATTTTGACAAGAAACTGTTGTCATTATTCCGCTTTGGAACGGAACCGGTTCCAACTACCATACCGGCCGCAGCGGGCATGCCCGCCGCGCCGTCGCGCACGGACGTCGCCGGTGTCGCACCGCCGGCGGATGTCGGCGTCCGTGCGCGCTACTCGCCACAGCCAGCCAGAACAACGGGTTCACCGCCCGGAGACAACCAACCATGAACAAGCAACTGATCGCAGCGCCGCTGCTGCTCTCGCTCGCCGGTGTCGCCGCCGCGCAAAGCTCCGTCACGCTGTACGGCATCGTCGACGCGGGCGTGACCTATCGCAGCAACGAACGGGTCGGCTCGGCCGGCGCGTACACCGGGCATTCGAGCGTCGGGCTCACGACCGGCAACCTGTCCGGCAGCCGCTGGGGCATCAAGGGTTCCGAGGATCTCGGCGGCGGGATGCGCGCGCTGTTCGTCCTCGAGAACGGCTTCGACATCACCAACGGCACGTCGGGCCAGGGCGGCCGCCAGTTCGGCCGGCAGGCGTTCGTCGGCGTCGGCAGCGACCGCTACGGCACGATCACGCTCGGCCGCCAATACACGTCGCTCGACGACTTCGTGAGTCCGGTCGGCCCGTCTTCGTTCATTGGCGGCTTCGGTGCGCACCCGGGCGACATCGACGATCTCGACCAGACCGCGCGCGTCGACAGTTCGATCAAGTACACGAGCGCGAACTACGCGGGCTTCACGTTCGGCGCGCTATACGGCTTCGGCGGCCAGCCGGGCAGCATGAAGCAGCGCAACACGTGGAGCGTCGGCGCCGCGTACGCGGCCGGGCCGCTGCGCGTGGGCGTCGGCTACGAGCGCTCGGACAACAGCAAGACGGGCGCGACCGATCCGACGGCGGGCAAGTGGCAGAGCACCGACGACGGCCTGTTCAATTCGTCGATCAACGAAGGCTATGCGAGCGCGCAGTCGCAGCAGGTGATCGCGACCGGTGCGACGTACGACTTCGGCCCGGCCGTCGTCGGGGTGAACTACAGCAACGTGCAGTACCGCAGCGGCGCGCAGTCGCTGTTCTCCGGGCATGCGACGTTCAACGTCGCGGGCGTGTTCACGCGCTGGAACGTGCAGCCGCAGACGCAACTGTTCGCCGGCTACAGCTACACGCGCGGCAGCGACGTCGACGGCATCGACAACCGCGCGCAGTATCACAACGTCACGCTCGGCGCGGTCTACGACCTGTCGAAGCGCACCAGCGTGTACCTGCTCGGCGCGTACCAGCATGCGTCCGGCACGACGCTCGACGCGCTCGGCCGGCCGGTGGCCGCGACCGCGTCGGTGTCGGACAAGGCGAATGGCCATTCGTCCGACTCGCGATCGCAGGCGATCGTGAGCCTCGGGCTGCGCCAGAAGTTCTGACGCGGCGATCGTTGCGCGTGCAACGGGGCCCGCGGCTGCTGCGGGCCGTCGTTGTCGGCATGCTCGCCCGCAACCGACGATGCACCTGTTCTACGGGCAACGCGTGATCGACGTCGTCGATGCGCTGCCGAAATACGTCGACGGCCGGGACGGCCCGACGCTCGATCCGGCGAGCTGAACGATCGCCGTCGTGCGCCGGTCCGGCCGACGCGCGGTTTTTCCCGCCACACGCCTCCTTTTCCTCCGCTTCCCTTCCGTGCCCGAAATCGCGAAAAGCCGATCGCGCCGCACAATAATTTTTCTCTTTCATTTTAATTTCGATTTGTAATAATCGAAAAGAATTCCGGGATGAAAAGGCAATGCGGCATGTCAGAAAAAATGACGTATTTGCATTGGATGACCCGGAAGAAAATGCCGGGAATGCGCCGAAACCGCGCGGCTTGGCAGGCCGTCGCGATGCGGTTTCGGAGATTTTGCGATCTTTGACGAAAAAGCGCCGGACGGCAAAATGCGTGGAGTGAATAATTCGGGGGAACGGCCAATGCGCATTTGCCGGAATCACCAATATTTCATGCGCCGCGATTTACAGTGTCGACCATTGTTCGTCTGGGAGCATTATTCATGTCAATGAAACAAATCCGCGCGGCGTTGCTGGGAATGTGCATCGCGCTGCTGGCGCCGTCAAGCCATGCGCAGGCGCAATACTCGACCGACTGGCTCGCGAACACGTACGGCACGCTGGCCTCGCACGTCGGCAACGGCGCGCGCTCGATGTGGGTCGCGCCCGAGGGCGTGATCTACACGGCGTCGCGCTGGGACGAGAGCGCGGGCGGCGTCGCGATCTACCAGAACGGCCAGCCGCTCGGCACGATCGGCATCCACGACGAATTCCACGGCGGCGCGATCACCGGCAATTCGACGTCGCTGTTCGTCGCGCTCGGCTACAACCGCACGTTCGGCAGCGGTTCGGTGGGCCGCTACAACCGCAGCACGAACCAGCGCGACCTGCGCATTCCGGTCAGCACGTGGACGGGCATCCAGTATGCGGACGTGATCACGGGCCTCGCGACGGGCGGCAACCTGCTGTACGTGAGCGACTTCTACGGCAACCGCGTGCGCGTCTATACGACCGACGGCGTGTGGCAGCGCGACATCGGCGTCACGGGCCCCGGCGCGCTGGCGCTCGACGCGGCCGGCAACCTGTGGGTCGCGCGCAAGAGCGCGGGCGTCGTCGCGCAGTTCAGCGCGACCGGTGCGGCGATGAACACGCTCCAGATGGCGGCCGGCGCGCGGCCGGCGTCGCTGTACTTCGATGCGCCGATGGGCCGGTTGATGGTGGGCGACGAAGGGCCCGACATGAACATCAAGGTATACGGCGGGCTGCCCGGGATGCCGGTGCAGGTCGGTACGTTCGGCGTGCAGGGCGGCTATCTCGACACGACGACGGGCATCAAGGGGCAGGTCGGCGACAAGCGCTTCACGCGCGTCGCGGCGCTCGGCAAGGATGCGGCCGGCAACCTGTACGTGCTGAACAACGCGTGGGGCGGCGGCTGGGATCTCGGCCGCAACGGCAGCACCGATCTGCATTCGTACAGCCCGGTCGGCACGCTGCAATGGAAGCTGCAGGCGCTGAACTTCGAGGGCATCGCCGCGCCCGATCCCGCGACCGACGGCGCGTTGTTCTTCAGCGGCAACAATGTGTATACGGGCACCGCGGGCGGCACGTTCGTCGCGAACACGATCGACCCGTTCACCTATCCGAAGGACCCGCGCCTCGACATGAACGACTATCAGCGCGGCCAGCACTTCGGCCAGCTCGTGACGGTCGGCGGCAACCGGATCCTCGTCGCGTCGGGCCAGAATCCGGGCAACTTCAACTTCTATTACTTCAACACCGCGAGCGGCTATATCGCGATTCCGGCCGGCTCGCTGCCCGGCAAGCCGTTCAACACGACGCTGCAGGTGACGGCCGGCTTCGACATCGACGGCAACGGCGACGTGTGGGCCGGACTGAACGGCTCCAACGTGATCACGCGCTACCCGATGACGGGCTTCGACGCGACCGGCAAGCCGTCATGGGGCAAGCCGGTGACGACGGCCGTGCCGAGCAGCGTGGCGCCCGTGACGCGCATCCTCTACCAGGCCGACAGCGACACGATGATCCTCGCGCAGGGCCTCGCGGGCAACTGGGACTGGACCGCGATGAACGGGCACATCGAGGTCTATCGCGGCTGGAAGAACGGCAACACGAGCACCCCGAACCCGGTGATCAACCTGACGAGCGCGAACCCGAAATCGATCGCGGCGGCCGGCCACTACCTGTTCGTCGGCTATGTGCACACCGTGCCGAACATCGACGTATTCGACCTGAACACCGGCGCGCTCGTCACGACGCTGACGAACTCGAACACGTCGGCGATGGACGTCGGCAACGACGTCGACTCGATGTACGGCGTGCAGGCGTACCTGCGCTCGACCGGCGAATACGTGATCACGAAGGACAACTACAACGGCTCGAGCATCGTCGTGTATCGCTGGCGTCCGTGAGCGTGCCGGCCGCGCGGGTCGTATCGGCCGGCGCGGTCGGGCGTCATGGCGCGCCGAGCACGCGGCCGTTCACGCTGCGCCCGTACATCGAGTCGGGCGAATCGTGGAACTTCGCGCGCGTGTCCTGCACGGAACCCGTGAAGCGCGGGTCCTGCGGGCGTTCGTGGCTGTCCATGAAGGTCGCGACGTCCCACGCTTCCTGATCGGTCAGCGTGCCGCCGAGCCCGAGCGGCATGTTGGCCTTGATGAAGCCGGCCGCGTTGCGGATGTCGCCCATCCCCGCGCCCCAGTTGAACGAGTGCGCGCCCCACAGCGCCGGGAACACCGGCTTGCCGCCGCTCGACTGGCCCTGGCCGTCCGCACCGTGGCACAGCGCGCAGTGCTGCGTGTAGACGGCCGCGCCGCGTGCATAGTCGGCCTTTTGCGCCGGCGGCGGCAGTTTCGGAAAACCCTGACCCGGCAGCTTCGTGCCGACCGGCGCGCCCGTCGCGAGCCAGTACGCATACGTCTCGAGCGCGACGAGGATCGGATCGCCGGCCGGCGGCGCCTTGCCGTTCATGCTGTAGCGAAAGCAGCCCTGCAGGCGCTCGGCGAACGTGTTCACGTGGCCGTTCTTCGCGCGGTACGCCGGATACAGCAGGTACGCGGCCCACATCGGGATCGAATCGGGCCGGCGGCCCGCGTCGAGATGGCAGCTCGCGCAGGTCAGCTTGTTGCCGACATACTTGCCCGCGAACTCGGGCGTGTGCAGGAAGATCTGCTCGCCGAGCCTGACGGTCTTGCCGAAGTCGTCCGCGGGGATCGCGGATTCGGGCGGCGGCGCGAACGATTTCGTCGCCGGCGCGATTGCGACGGGCGCGGGCGGGGGGGCGGAAACGGCGGCCGGCGCGTCCTGCGGTGTCGCCCCGAACGCGAGCGCGGGCAGCCAGGCCGCGCCGAGCAGCGCCGTGCGGGCGCGGCGGATCAGCGTCGTGCGGTCGGTCATCGCTTGTCTCCTTGCGCGGCGCCGCCGCGTGCATAGTAGGCGGCCACCGCGTCGATGTCGGCGTCGGACAGCTTGCCGGCGATCGTCGGCATCAACCCCATCGGCCCGGGCGGCCGCGTGCCGTGTTTCCAGCCATGCAACTGGCCGGCGAGATACGCGGCCGGCTGTCCGGCGAGCGGCGGAAACGCGGTGCCGACGCCGAGGCCGCCGGAGCCGTGGCATTGCGCGCACGCGGGCAGGCCCTGCGACCAGCGCCCGCGTGTCGCGAGCCACGCGCCGGTGTTTGCCGGATCGAGCGACGCATCGTCGGGGGTGAAGACGCCGGCCGGCGCGGGCAGGCTCGCGAAGTACGCGGAGACCGCATCGCGCTCGTGCGGCGGCAGCAGCGTCGAGAGCGGCTGCATGACCGCGTTCTGGCGGCTGCCGTCCGCGAAGGCCGCGAGCTGCGCGGACAGATATGCGGCGTTGGCGCCCGCGAGGCGCGGGAAGCCGGCCGCCGCGTTGCCTTCGCCGTGGCTGCCGTGGCAGCCGATGCAGGCGGCGACGCCCGTCGCCGTGCCCTGTGTCGCGATCGTCTTGCCGAGCGCCGTGTCGTCCGCGTGCGCGTGGCTGGCCAGCAGCGCGGCCGCGGCGAGCAGCAGCGGTGCGAACCGGCGTCGCGATGGTTCTCGCCGTGTAGCGACCGCATCGTTCACGTGTCCCCTCCTTGTTGTATGTGGCGCGCGCCGTGCGGCGGCCGGACCGTCAGCTTGCGGCAGGCACGCCCTGCGCCGGCGCGAGATGCGGCGTCGGCTGGCTCGCATCATATCGACCGAAGCCGTAGCGCTGGAATATCCCGAACGCTTCCGGCGACCGGATGAACGCGAGCCATGCGCGCGCGGCTTCCGGATGCGGCGCGTCCTTCACCATCGCACCCGCGTAGATCGCGGTCGTGTTCTGCTCGGCCGGAATGTCGATGTGCATCAGCGGATGCCCGACCTGTTCCTGGAACGCCGCTTCGGATTGCCACAGCACGCTCGCGTCCGCGCGCCCCTGCATCAGGAACAGCGCCGTTTCCCGATGATGGATATGCGTGAGCTCGGCCGTGCCGGCGCGTACCTTGTCGTCGTAGACGGTGCGCGCGAGCGCGTCGCCACCTGCCTTCACGAGCGATGCGCGGATCTGCCGCGCGACGCCTTCGAACGCCGGGTTCGGCATCGCGAGTTTCACGTCGGGCCGCGCGAGATCGTTTAGCGATGCGATGCGTTTCGGATTGCCGGCGCGCACCATGATCGTCAACCGGTTCGTTACGTACGGCACGGCCGGGCCCGCGAGCGTGCCGTCCGCGATCAGGCCGTCGATCTTGCCGAGCCCCGCGAAATACGCATCGGGCTTGACCGTCCACGTCATGTTGCCGACGGTGATCGTGCCGCCTGCATGGATCTGCTTGACCAGCAGGCCGGGCGGAATCGTTTCCCAGTAGATGCGGCCGCGATACTCGGGATGGTCTTCCTCGAACTTCGCGACGAGCGGCGCCATCGCGAAGAAGTAATTGCCGCCGACGAACAGCACGAGCTTCGGCGCGGTCAGGTCGCCGTGGAAATCGGCGAGCACGTCGACTTGCGGCACCGTGAATTCGAGGCCGCGATGGATGGCGTCGTTGTTGCGGCCGTCCTGCCACGGCGGAAAGATGCGTGCATCGGTGTTGGCGGGCGCGGCGAGTGCAAGCGCCGACGCACAGCACGACCACGCGGCCAGCGCTGCGCGCAGCGTGCGCGGGCGGCGGCGCGCCGCCGCCGATTGCGGTTTCATCGGGATCGAGGTCATCGACGCACTCATTTCGCGTACGTGAAACCGGCCTGCTGCAGCTTGGGCAGCGTGCCGACCGCGCCCGGCGTGACGATCGCCGACGGAATCACGTGGTTGGTCAGGTCGGCCGCGAGTGCATCGAGCGGCAGCTTGTCGGGGTTCGCATGCGCGCCGTCGAGCCGCTCGGCGAGTTCCCAGATCGCGTTGTGGCACGACAGGAACACGACGCCGCGCTGCTGCAGCGCGGCGACGCTGTTGTCGTGCGACGAGAACGCGCCGTCCGGCAGTTCGTGGCCCTGCGCGCCTTTCGCTTGCACCGGCTTCGCGTCGAGCAGCGTGTTGGTCGGGAACGCGGCGCCGGCGAATTTCGCGAGGCCGTATTTGTCCCACGCGCCCTGGTCGAACAGCGCGAGATGTGCGCTGCCGTGGGTGGCCGACACGACGAGGAAATCCGGATGGCCGTACGACCAAATCTGCGCATTCAGCGAATTGCGCATCAGGTTCAGCCACGGGCCGCCGAGTTCGGTGTTGTCCCACACTTGCTTCGGGCCGCCGCGATAGCCGATTACTTCGGCGAGCGCCGCGTGGTCCCACTGATCGGGGCGTTCGAGGATCGTCGGCACCGTCTTGAAGTCGCGTCGTCGCGGTGTTGCCGCGAGGCGGCGCGTGAGGTCGGCGAGGCGCGCGGCGCCGTCGGGCAGCAGCGTGCCGGTGTCGGGCGCCGCGGCGTGCGCCGGGCGCGTCGCGGCAACGAGTGCGGTGCTGGCCGCGAGGCCGAGTGTCTTGAGTGCGCGTCGGCGCGCCTGTCGGTCGGACATCGAGCTCTCCCGGATCGTTTTTGTGGGGGGCGAGCCGCATCGCCGTGCCGCAGCGTTGCGTCGCCATCGCGTAGCCAGTCTAAGGGCGCGCGATCGATAGCGGAAATCGCGATATCGGATGGGAGATATTCGAGGGTCCGATGATTGACCGGGCGGGCGCCGCCGCGTTGCGCGGCGACGTGAAGGCGGCAGATGTTGCGCGACCGACGGATGCTACCCGGCGTCGGCCGTGCGAGGCCGTCAGAACGATACCGTCGTCGTCAGCGTGACGAGCCGCGGCTCGCCGACCGCGACGATCAGGTTGCTGTTGCTCGACGGATAGTAGGTCTTGTCGAGCAGGTTCTTCACGTTGAGCTGGAAGCGGGTCGGGAACTTGCCGATCGTCGTTTCGTACGCCGCGAACGCGTCGACGGTCACGTAGCCGGGCAGCGAGAAGCTGTTCGCGGTGTCGCCGGGCCGCGCGCCGACGAGCCGCGCGCCGCCGCCGAAGCGCCAGCGCCCGGGCAGATTCGCGATGGCCGTGTCGTACACCGCGAACAAGCTGCCCGTGTGGCGCGCGACGTTGACGAGCGGCGTGTTGCTGTCGCGATCGTTCGCGTTCGTATACGCATAGCTGCCGATCACGCTCAGGTGGCGCGTGATCTGCCCGGCGACGTCCAGCTCGATCCCGCGCGAGCGCGCGGTGCCGATCGTCGACGTGATGTCGCCAACCGTGACCGCGACATTGCGCTTGTCGATCTGGTAGACGGCGAGCGTGCCCGTGATCGCGGGCTTCAGGCTGAACTTCAGCCCGGCCTCGAGTACGCGGCCGTATTCCGGCGCGAGCGGCGCCGCGACGTTCGACGCGACGTTCGGCTTGAACGAGCGGCTCACGTTCGCGTAGGCGGTCAGCGCCGGCGTCAACGCATACGCAAGCCCGAACTGAGGCAGCCAGACGCTGCCGCGCGAGCGGTCGGCGAACACGAACGGCCGGCCCATCCCCGATTCCTGCTGCCAGTTTTCCCAGCGCAGCCCGCCTACCGCGGTGAGGCGATCGGTGATCTTCACCGAGTCCTGCACGATCGTCGAATACGCATGCACGACCGAGCGCGAATCGCTCTGCTTCGGATTCGGCACGCCGCTCGGCGCGAGCAGGCCGTACACGGGATCGTAGAGATTGAAGCCCGTCGTCGCCTTGCCGCGGATCGTGTCGCCGCGGAAGCTGCGCTGCCGCTCGTATTCGCCGCCGACGTAGATCGCGTGTTGCATGCCCGCGAGCGTCACGTTGCCGAGCAGGCCGAGCGTCGCGATCTGGTCCGAATCGTTGCGCCCGAGGTTCGCATCGGACGAGCGCGTGAGCGCGCCGGTCCTGCTGTTGAACGCGGTGGCGCGGGTGATGTATTGGTCGTAACGGTCGCGGCCCCAGCCGTAGGTCGCGCGTACGCGCCATGCATCGGAGAAGCGGTGCTCGATGCGCGTACGCAGCGTTTCCTGGATGCCGCTGCTTTGCGACCAGGTTTCCTCGTAGCGGCGATAGCGCAGCGCATCGTCGAGCTGGCCGTTGACGAGCACGGTGCCGCGGTCGAACGGCGTCGTGTAGTCGACGTACTGGTAGCTGACGTCGATCGACGTGTTCGCGTCGTGCCACGACAGCGCGGGCGCGATCAGCGCATTGCGTTCGCGGCCGAAGCTGCGCCAGTAGCGGCTGGTATCGTATTCGCCGGTCAGCCGGAATGCGAGCGTGCCGCCCGCGATCTGGCCGGGCTTGCCGAGCGGCCCCGTGAGATCGAACTGGGCGGTGCTGCCGCCATGGTTCGTGCGCGACGCGGAGATCGAACCGCCGAACGTGTCTTCCGGCTTGCGCGTGACGAGGTTGATCACGCCGCCCGGGTCCTGCATCCCGTACAGCAGCGAAGCCGGGCCCTTCAGCACTTCGACGCGATCGATCGTCGCGAGATAGCTGTGCAGCACCGGCGTGCGCACGCCGTCGACCAGCACCGAGCCGTCGTTGTTCGACCCGAAGCCGCGCTTGATGAACGCGTCGCGCGTGCCGCCGAGCGTGTTCGTCTGCGTGACGCCGCTGATGTTGCCGAGCACGTCGTCGAGCGAGCGCGCCTGCTGGTCCTGCATCACGCTGCTGCTGACCACCGCGACCGATTGCGGGATCTCTTTCAGCGCTCGGTCGTCGCCGCCCGCGATGCTCGTCGTGCGCGGCTGATAGCCGATCGTCGGATCGACGGTGGCCGACGCGTTGACGCTGATCGCCGGGAGTTCGTGTTCGGCGGCGGTCGCCGGCGCCGATGCGGGTGCAACGTGTTCGGCGCCGGCCGCATGCGCACCGGTCGCGGCGCACAGGGTGAGCAGGGCAGGCAGGCGCGTGCGCCACGGACGCGGGGTCCGGACACGGCAGGGCGTTCGACGGGATGGCATGAATCGAGGCGGGAAGAGGAGTGCTGAGGATCGTGGCGCGGGCCGCGGCGTTGCGTTGCGTACAGGACGCGCATGATATATGTAATGAGAACCATTTGCAATTGTAATGGGGCGACCGGGCAACCCTTGGCCCCTGGTTGCCGGCCTGTCGGCCGTCTGCTACCGTAGCGGCCAAAATCAGACGCAGTGAAATTCACGAGAGAACCGGGGGCCGCACCATGTCATCTTCCTGTCACGTCGCGCTCGGCGCGACGCCACGCACCGCGCACGACCGCGCGGGCGACGAAGTGATCGCAGCCGTGTACCGCCATTCGAACGATTAAAGCGACGCAAGCGCATTCAGCCGGCGTTGCGCCGGGCTTCGATCATTTCAACCACCACGCTAGACGGGAGACCACCCTTGAAGAAGATTTCCGCGCCATTCGCGGCGGCCGCGCTAGCGGCCTGCGCGCTGCTGACGGGCGTTCACCAGGCCGCGTGTGCGGCTTCGAACGCCGAACCCGCGATCGACGCGCACTACGGCGCGATGATCGAGGCCTATACGCAGGACATGGCCGCCGCGAAGGCGAAGTACGACGGCAAGCGCGTTACGTTCGTCGGCGCCGTGATCCGGATGGGCAGCGACCCGGGCGGCACGTACTTCGGCGCGCTGACGGCCGACGGCGAGCAGTTCGACACGCATTTCGACGTGGCCGACCAGGACGCGCTGAAGCCGAAATTCCCCGGCGGCGAGATCAAGCCGTTCGTCACGTCGGCGGCGTTTCGGTTCAGTTGCGTGAACGAAGGCTATATCGATGCGCCGGTGCTGCCGGGGTTGAAGCTGTCGCATTGCCGGCTCGCCGATTGAGCCGAGCGATGGGCGGGGGCGGCGTGTGACGGTCAGGCGGGTTCGGGTTGCTGCACCATCGATCGTCTTCGTTATCGTGCGGTCGACCGCCGCGTGTCGGGCGGTCCGACTACCGATCTACAGATCGAGTACCAGCAGGTCGGTTCGCGATCGCGAGCAGCACGGCATGAACTGGTCGCCGGCCGCTTTTTCGTCGTCGGTCAGATACGCATCGCGATGATCGGGCTCACCTTCGAGCACGCGGGTCAAGCAGGTGCCGCACACGCCTTGCTCGCACGACGTCAGCACGTCGACGCCGTTCGCCGCCAGCGCCGCGATCACCGTGCATTCGGCCGGCACGTCGATCACCTTGCCGCTGCTCGCGATCCTGACCTGGAAGGCACGATCCGCGCCGGACGATGCGACCGCGCCACCGAAGAACTCGTAGTGCAGCCGTGCGTCGCCCCAGTCGCGCTCGCGCGCGGCATTCAGCACCGCATCCATGAAGCCGCGCGGGCCGCATACGTACAGATGCGTGCCGTCGGGCGCGCCGGCCAGCACGGCAGCCAGATCGAAGCGTTGCGCGGGAGCGCCGTCGTCGACGTGGAAGCGGACGCGATCGCGAAACCCGGCCGCATTGATCCGCTCGACGAAGGCCATGCGATCGGCCGAACGCGCGCAGTAATGCATGTCGAACGGGATGCCGGCCGAGCACAGCCGTTCAGCCATGCTCAGGATCGGCGTGACGCCGATCCCGCCGGCGAGCAACAGATGGTGCGGCGCGTCGGACGCGAGCGGGAATTGATTGCGCGGCACGCCGATCCGCACGGTATCGCCTTGCCGGACTTCGTCGTGAATCGCGCGCGACCCGCCGCGGCCGTCGGCCTCGCGCAGCACCGCGATCTGATAGCGATCGCGTTGCGCCGGGTGGTTGCACAGCGAGTACTGGCGCACGAGCCCGCCCGGCAGATGCACGTCGATATGCGCGCCGGCGTCGAAGGGCGGCAACGGCGAGGCGTCGTCGCTGACGAATTCGAAGCCGCAGATGTCGCGCGCTTCCTGCCACTTGCGGGCCACGCGGACCGTCAATGTCGCGCCGCTCATGACGCTTCCTTGACCTGCGCGACCGGAATCACGGGCCGCTGCGGGCTCGCCGCGTTTTCGGCGGCGAGCAGCCGGTCGATCACCTTGCGCGACAGCACGCCGCCGGCATCGATGTTGAGCTTGAGCAGCGTGCGCTCGGGCCACTGCTCGAGATTGCGCTGCTGTCGCTCGAGCATCTCGAGATCTTCCGCGAAGATCTTGCCCTGGCCTTCGCGGATCTCGGCGGTCAGCGCGCGATCGTCGGGCCGGAAGTTGCGCGCCATCCCCCAGAAGTACCAGATCGACGTGTCGGTCTCCGGCGTGATGAAGTCGACCACGATCGACGATGCCTTCTTGTTCGCCGGCGCGTCGTAGCCGCCGTGGCCCGCATGCGCGACGCCCACTTCGATCATCACGTGGCTCGGCGGCGTGAAGCGGCAGATCTGCCAGCGGTCGACCGGCACGTCGTCGGCGAGCCCGTTGCCGCGCAGCGCCATCCGCCAGAACGGCGGCGGCATCACGTTCTCCATGAAGCGGCTCGTGACGACCTCGTCGCCATGGCTCACCGTCTTCGGCGGCGCTTCGTCGATTTCCTTCTGGCCGATGCTCGACGCATGCACGTAGGTCTCGTGCGTGAGGTCCATCAGGTTGTCGATCATCAGCCGGTAGTCGCAGCGGATGTGATACAGGCCGCCGCCGTGCGCCCAGGCCGGATCGTCGGCCCACGCCAGCGCGGGCAGCTTGGCGGGATCGGCTTCGGACGCGTCGCCCGGCCACACCCACACGAAGCCGTACCGCTCGACCGCCGGGAAGCTGCGAATCGGCGGGAAACCGCCGACGCGCTGGCCCGGCATGCCGGCCGTCTTGCCGTTGCAACCCATTTCGAGCCCGTGATAGCCGCACACGAGCACGCCGTCGCGCACGAAGCCGAGCGACAGCGGCGCGCCGCGATGCGGGCAGAAATCCTCGAGCGCGGCCACCTGGCCGTCCGCCGCGCGGTAGAACACCATCGACTCGTTGCAGATCTTGCGGCCCAGCGGCTTGCCGTCGATTTCATCGGGCGTGCACGCCACGTACCAAGCGTTCTTGAGAAACATGTTCTTTGTCTCCTTCGGGACGGTGCCGCCGGGGATGCGGCCCGATCTTCATTCCGTGTACTGAATGAGATTCAGTGTACTCATTGAGATTGGCGGAAACAAGGCGAGCGGTATACTGGTTTTCCCGGGAAATGGCGCGACGCAGCGCCATGCCGATGGCGCGCGCAACCGGCGTGTGCCGCCTATGTCATCGACTCATTCATGGAAAAAACGAATCCCGCCGACCTGCCGGCTTTCCCGATCGACCTGTACGACGAACCGGGGCACCTGATCCGGCGCGCACACCAGATCGCGGTCGCGATGTTCTACGAGAAGCTGGGCCGGGACGTGACGCCCGTGCAGTACGCGGTGCTGCGGATGCTGTACGAGAATCCGGGGCTCGACCAGGTGACGCTCGCGCAGCGGGTGGCGCTCGACACGTCGACCACTGCGGATCTCGCGGTCCGGCTCGAAGCGAAAGGATTGATCGTCCGCGAAGTGCTGCCGCGGCGTCAGCGGCGTCTGTTGTTGACGCCGGCGGGCGTCGAGCTGCTCACGCACCTGATTCCGTCGGTGAAGGAACTGCGTGCCGGGCTGTTCGACGGAATGGGCGAAGATGATTCGCAGGAACTGATGCGGCTGTTGCGCAAGTTCGTGCATTTGAACAACGAGCAGAGTCGCGCGCCGCTGCGCGTCAGCGAGGATTCGTAGTGGCGCCGCGCCTGGTGCTCCGCCCGACGAGAAGCCGCGGCGGGACAGCGGGCGTGCCGCTCATCCGCGTCACGCGCGTGACGCTTCCCCTTCCAGCCGCCGCACCGCTTCCGCCACTTCATTCCTGAAGCGCACCAGCGCCGCCTGCTCCGGCGCCGGCGGCTGCATCGCGGCCCACAGCATGTCGATCAACTGCGTGGCCGTCGTTTCCGTATCGAGCTTGCGGTGCCCGAGGATCGCATCCCACAGCACGTGCTCCATCGGCCCGAACACCATCGAGCGCAGCAGGCTCAGCGGCAGATCCGCGCGAACCTGCCCGGCCGCCTGGCCGCGCGCGAGCACGTCCATCAGCGGCGCCGTGTAGCGGCGCTGCAGCGCGGTGAGTTCGTCGCTCAGCGCATGCTGCTTCGCGCGGCCTTCCGACAGCACCAGCGCGCACAGCCCCGTCCCGTTCACGAGCATCAGCCGCAGGTGCGTGCGCACGATGAACGCGAACTGCTGCTGCACCGATGCGTCCCGCGGCATCCCGTGTTCGAACGCGGCGATGATTTCGTCGTACCAGTCGGCGATTACACGCGCGCACAGCTCGCGCTTCCCGCGGAAATAGCTGAACACTGTCGCCTCCGATACGCCCACGCGCTGCGCGATCTCGGCGGCCGTCGCATGCTCGTAACCCTTTTCGGCGAACACTTCACGGCCGGCGCGCAGAATGTCCTGCACGCGCTGTTGGGATTTGCGCCCGGCGGGTGCGCGCGGCGTGTCGGCGCGGTCGGCTTTGGCGGTGGCGGTCATGGTGTCGGCGGGAGCGGCTGTCATGCTCGCATCATATCTGAGTATCACTCAGAAAACTATTGACGCCGAACCCGGTGAGGCGCGAAACTGTGCAAAATTTACGCTGTATTGGTCAATGAATACCCGTATTCATTCGATTTGAGCGAAACTCAGAAATCGGTGAGTGCGACACACTTTCTGGAAGACGGAGGAGACATGATCAACCTGCCCGGCGTGCAATTCATGCTCGGTGAAGACATCGAGATGCTGCGCGACGCCGTCGCGACGTTTGCGGCGAAGGAAATCACCCCGCGCGCGGCGGAGGTCGACCGCACCGACCAGTTCCCGATGGATCTGTGGAAGAAGTTCGGCGATCTCGGCGTGCTCGGCATGACCGTCTCCGAGGAATACGGCGGCGCGAACATGGGCTACACGGCGCACATGGTCGCGATGGAGGAGATCTCGCGCGCATCGGCGTCGATCGGCCTGTCGTACGGCGCGCACTCGAACCTGTGCGTGAACCAGATCCACCGCAACGGCACCGAAGCGCAAAAGCAGAAATACCTGCCGAAGCTTGTGTCCGGCGAACACATCGGCGCGCTCGCGATGAGCGAGCCGAACGCCGGCTCCGACGTCGTCAGCATGAAGCTGCGCGCGGACAAGCGCGGCGATCGCTACGTGCTCAACGGCACGAAGATGTGGATCACCAACGGCCCCGACTGCGACACGCTCGTCGTCTACGCGAAGACGGACGTCGAAGCGAATTCGCGCGGCATCACCGCATTCATCGTCGAGAAGGGGATGAAGGGCTTCTCGGTCGCGCAGAAGCTCGACAAGCTCGGCATGCGCGGTTCGCACACGGGCGAGCTCGTGTTCCAGGACGTCGAGGTGCCGGAAGAGAACATCCTCGGCCAGTTGAACGGCGGCGTGAAGGTGCTGATGAGCGGCCTCGACTACGAGCGCGCGGTGCTATCGGGCGGCCCGACGGGCATCATGGCCGCGTGTCTCGACGCGGTGGTGCCGTATATCCACGATCGCAAGCAGTTCGGCCAGTCGATCGGCGAATTCCAGCTGATCCAGGGCAAGGTCGCCGACATGTACACCACGTTCCAGGCGTGCCGCGCGTACCTGTACGCAGTCGGCCGTCATCTGGACTCGGCGGGCAGCGACCACATTCGCCAGGTACGCAAGGACTGCGCGGGCGTGATCCTCTACACGGCGGAAAAAGCGACGTGGATGGCCGGCGAGGCGATCCAGATCCTCGGCGGCAATGGTTACATCAACGAATACCCGGTCGGCCGCCTGTGGCGCGATGCGAAGCTGTACGAGATCGGCGCCGGCACGAGCGAGATTCGCCGGATGCTGATCGGCCGCGAGCTGTTCGCGGAAACGATGTAACGCCCCACGTCACGCGAACGGAGCCTCGTCGATGCCGATCATCGAATCGAAACTGAACCCGCGTTCGGAAGACTTCCGCGCGAATGCCGCCGCGCTCGAGGCGGTCGTCGCCGACCTGCGCGCGAAGATCGAACAGCTCGCGCAAGGCGGCGGCCAGGCCGCGCGCGACAAGCACCTGTCGCGCGGCAAGCTGCTGCCGCGCGATCGCATCGCGCAACTGCTCGATCCGGGCGCGCCGTTCCTCGAGTTCTCGCAACTCGCTGCGAACGGCATGTACAACGACGACGCGCCGGGCGCGGGCGTCATCACCGGCATCGGCCGCATTGCCGGCCGCGAATGCGTGATCGTGTGCAACGACGCGACGGTCAAGGGCGGCACCTACTACCCGATCACCGTGAAGAAGCACGTGCGCGCGCAGGAAATCGCCGCGGAAAACCGGCTGCCGTGCGTGTACCTCGTCGATTCGGGCGGCGCGAACCTGCCGAACCAGGACGACGTGTTTCCCGATCGCGATCACTTCGGCCGCATCTTCTTCAACCAGGCGACGATGTCGGCGGCGGGGATCGCGCAGATCGCCGTCGTGATGGGTTCGTGCACGGCCGGCGGCGCCTACGTGCCGGCGATGAGCGACGAGTCGATCATCGTGAAGGACCAGGGCACGATTTTCCTGGGCGGACCGCCGCTCGTGAAGGCCGCGACCGGCGAGGAAGTGAGCGCCGAGGATCTCGGCGGCGGCGACGTGCATACGCGCCTGTCGGGCGTGGCCGACCATCTCGCGCAGAACGACGCGCACGCGCTGTCGATCGCGCGCAACATCGTCGGCCACCTCGCGCCGAAGATCGCGCCGCCGGTCGCGCTGCGCGAGCCGAAGCCGCCGCGCTACGACGCGAAGAGCGTGTACGGCGTGATTCCGGTCGACACGCGCAAGCCGTTCGACGTGCGGGAGGTGATCGCGCGCATCGTCGACGATTCCGAATTCGACGAATTCAAGGCGCGCTTCGGCACGACGCTCGTCACGGGCTTCGCGCACATCTGGGGCCATCCGGTCGGGATCGTCGCGAACAACGGCATCCTGTTTTCCGAATCGGCCGTGAAGGGTGCGCATTTCATCGAGCTGTGCTGCCAGCGCAAGATCCCCCTCGTGTTCCTGCAGAACATCACGGGCTTCATGGTCGGCCGCAAGTACGAGAACGAAGGCATCGCGCGGCATGGCGCGAAGATGGTGACGGCCGTGTCGAACGCGAAGGTGCCGAAGTTCACGGTGATCATCGGCGGCTCGTTCGGCGCCGGTAACTACGGGATGTGCGGCCGCGCGTTCGGCCCGCGTTTCCTGTGGATGTGGCCGAATGCCCGGATCTCGGTGATGGGCGGCGAACAGGCCGCGTCGGTGCTCGCGACCGTGCGCCGCGACGGCATCGAGGCGAAGGGCGGTTCGTGGTCGCCCGAGGAAGAAGATGCGTTCAAGCAGCCGATCCGCGACCAGTACGAGCGCCAGGGCCATCCGTATTACGCGAGCGCCCGGCTGTGGGACGACGGCGTGATCGACCCCGCGCAGACGCGCGACGTGCTCGGGCTCGGCCTCGCCGCGTCGATGAACGCGCCGATCGACGACACGCGCTTCGGCGTGTTCCGCATGTAACGCCCGGGAGGACCGACCGATGCGATACGAAACGATCAAGGTCAGCGAAGCCGGCCGCGTGGCGACCGTCACGCTCGCGCGTCCCGACGTGCGCAATGCGTTCAACGAGACGACGATCGCCGAGCTGACCACCGCGTTCGAATGGCTCGATGCGCACGCAGGCGTGCGCGCGATCGTGCTCGCCGCGGAAGGCGCCGCGTTCTGCGCGGGCGCGGACCTGAACTGGATGAAGAAGATGGCCGGTTACTCGGACGACGAGAACCGCGCCGATGCGCGCAAGCTCGCGCGGATGCTCGAAGCGATTTATCGCTGCGGCAAGCCGGTGATCGCGCGCGTGCATGGCGACGCATATGCGGGCGGCGTGGGCCTCGTCGCGGCGGCCGACATTGCGATCGCCGCGGACGGCGCGAAGTTCTGCCTGTCGGAAGCGCGGCTCGGGCTGATTCCCGCGACGATCGCGCCGTACGTCATCCGTGCGATGGGCGAGCGCGCGGCGCGCCGCTACTTCACGACGGCCGAAGTGTTCGACAGCGCGCGCGCCGCATCGCTCGGCTTCATTCACGACGCGGTGCCGGCCGACGCGCTCGACGAAACGGTCGCGAAGCTGGCCGCGACGCTCGTCGCGAACGGCCCCGACGCCGTGAAGGCGTGCAAGCGGCTCGTCGCCGACGTGGCCGGGCGCGCGCTCGACGCGACGCTGATCGAGCAGACCGCCGACTGGATCGCGAAGACCCGCGCCGGCGCGGAAGCGCGCGAAGGGATCGCGTCCTTCCTCGAAAAGCGCACGCCGTCGTGGCGTGAATGATTGCGTGACCTCAACCTTCCGGACGACATCGAAGCCATGTTCGACAAGATTCTGATCGCCAACCGCGGCGAAATCGCGTGCCGCGTCGCCGCGACGTGCAAACGTCTCGGGATCGCGAGCGTCGCCGTCTATTCCGACGCGGATGCGAACGCGAAACACGTGGCCGCGTGCGACGAGGCCGTGCATATCGGCGGCTCGGCCGCGGCAGACAGCTACCTGCGCATCGAGCGCATCATCGAAGCCGCGCGCGCGACCGGTGCGCAGGCGATTCACCCCGGCTACGGCTTTCTGTCGGAGAACGAAGATTTCGCGCACGCGTGCGAAGAGGCCGGCATCGTGTTCATCGGGCCGCCGGTCGACGCGATTGCGGCGATGGGCTCGAAGGCTGCCGCGAAGGCGCTGATGCACGCGGCCGCCGTGCCGCTCGTGCCCGGCTATCACGGCGACGACCAGGACGCGGCCAACCTGCATGGCGAAGCCGATCGGATCGGCTACCCGGTGCTGCTGAAGGCGAGCGCAGGCGGCGGCGGCAAGGGGATGCGCGTGGTCGAACGCTCCGACGATTTCCCGGCGGCGCTCGCGTCGTGCCAGCGCGAAGCCGCGAGCAGCTTCGGCAACGACCGCGTGCTGATCGAGAAATACCTGACGCGCCCGCGCCACGTCGAAGTGCAGGTGTTCGGCGACACGCACGGCAATACCGTCTACCTGTTCGATCGCGACTGCTCGGTGCAGCGTCGTCACCAGAAGGTGCTCGAGGAAGCGCCGGCGCCCGGTTTGCATGCGGACGTGCGCCAGGCGATGGGCGAGGCGGCCGTCGCGGCCGCGCGCGCGGTGGGCTACGTCGGTGCGGGCACCGTCGAGTTCATCATGACGGGCGAAGCGTTCTACTTCATGGAGATGAACACGCGCCTGCAGGTCGAGCATCCGGTGACCGAGATGGTCACGGGGCTCGATCTCGTCGAATGGCAATTGCGCGTCGCGTCGGGCGAGCCGCTGCCGCTGAAGCAGGAAGCATTGCGCGTGCACGGTCATGCGCTCGAGGCGCGCCTGTACGCGGAGAACCCCGCGCGCGGCTTCCTGCCGTCGACGGGTACGCTGAAGCATCTGCGGCTGCCGGCAGGCGTCGAATTCGACATCGGGGCGGCGGTGCGCGTCGACAGCGGCGTGCGCGAAGGCGATGCGATCACACCGTTCTACGATCCGATGATCGCGAAGCTGATCGTGCACGGCGCGGATCGCGCGGAAGCACTCGGCCTGATGCAGCGTGCGCTGCGCGCGTGCGAAGTGGTCGGCCTGCACACCAACGCCGCGTTCTTGCAGCGGATCGTTGCGTGCGAGCCGTTCGCGATTCCCGATCTCGACACGGGCCTGATCGAGCGCAACCACGAGGCGCTGTTCGCGCCGCAACAGCCGCCGCGTGGGGCGCTCGCACTCGCATGTGCCGCGCTGCTTGCACGCGAACGTGGCGCCGCCGCGCGGGAAGGTGCGTCGCCGTGGTGTTCGCTGTCGGACTGGCGGCTGAACGGCGGCTATCGCCGCACGCTCGAATGGCATGCGACCGATCGCGAAGCGGACGTGACGGTCACGTACGAGGACGACGGCGCCGGCACGCGCATCGCGATCGGCGACGCGGCCGCGCAACCGTTCGCGTGGACGCGCGGCGCCACGCCGCTCGATTTCGACGTGACGCTCGGCGGTGTGCGCAGCAGCGGCCGCGTGTATGCGGACGGCGACACGTTCCACGTGTTCACGCAGGGCGCGGCCGAGACGTTCGAATGGCGCAACCTGCTTGCGCATGCGGGCGACGCGGAGCAGGGCGGCGGCCGCCTGACCGCGCCGATGCCCGGCAAGGTGATCGCGGTGCTGGTCGAGCCGGGCCAGAAGGTCGAAGCCGGTACGCCGCTGATCGTGATGGAAGCGATGAAGATGGAGCACACGATCGGCGCGCCGAGCGCGGGCGTCGTCGCGGAAGTGCTGTACGGCGTCGGCGACCAGGTGGCTGATGGCGCGCAGTTGCTGATGATGGCGGAAGGCTGAGTTGCATACGTGTGAGGGCCGTTGCCGGCTCTCACGCACGGACCATCGTGCCCGTATTATCCGGGCGTCCCCGACGCCGTCCGGCTGCGGATACTTGATGTGCCAGCATCAGGACGACATCTAATTCTTGTGTTGTGATCGTCGCTCTCGTCGCGCATAGACAAAAACAAACAATTTGCGTGTCGCATCTTCCAGATTTTTGAATAATCCCGGGATTCTCGCTGGTGACCGGCCGCTCGACATGCGCTGTCGCGCTGCCTTGCACCGGTTTGCCCGTTGCAACAGTTGTTCAAAGATCGAAACCGGTCCGGTCCGGACTACTTCGCCAAAACGAACTGACTGCTTCGTCTTGTGGAGAAAGGCTGCACGCGATCGGGGCTGCTTCCGCGGGTGTCCGGAAAATCAGACTCGTTTGGAGAAACGGCTGCGCGTTCCTGTCCATGCGCGACATGGCTGCGTTAGCGTACCCGCCGGGATGTGCGGCCCGGTGTCCTGCGCAATGTAGCCGAGAGAAAGACTGAGATGGTGAACAAATATAAGTATGGAATTCACATTGACCTTACCCCGCCAGAACTTTTCTGCCTGATTGTTATCGATGTGGCCTGTGAGGAGTTGGGTATCGATGATGCTGTCGGAATCGCAATGATTTTGTTGGGTCAAAGGTTTGTGCCGACCAGGGGGAAATTCGGCGGAGCGGTCAAGGGAACCTCGATCGCATCCAGGGTATCGAGAAAGGTGTTGCCCTATGAACTCAAGTACAAAATTCTGCCAACGGTAACGTCATTCAGGAGTCTCCTGCTGCTCAAGATCAAATTTACCCGGGAGCTCGGCGCCTTTGTCGGGCGGGCCGTACCGGTGGTCGGTTGGGTCATTACCGCTATCGATATATCGGTCATCATGTATCGCTCGACAGTCACGTACAATGGCTTGGTCAAGCAGGAGGATCGCTTTTAATGGACGGTCGTCTGATAGAGATGGTGCGGGAAGAGGCCGATTCGCCACTATGGGGCGAGCTGGAGCTTACCGAGGACACGGATCTCTGCATCGATCTTGAAATTTCCGACAGGGCCATGTCGAGATTGATGCGGAGATTTTCGGAAACGTTTGGTGTCGATATTTCCGATTTCGACATTGATTATTATTACCCGTCCCGGAAACTGGGATTGGGTCGATTCTTGATGACGGTATTCAGGTCGCCATTCAGCGCCGACGCCAGGGACAAAATACTGGAGCGTCCGCTCACGATCAAAATGATGGAGGCGGCGATTGAAACCGGGCGGTGGACGATGTAGCGGCTCGAAAAAGGGCCAGTCGATGGCGCACCTGCGATTTCCGCACCAACGCGGGGATCTGTCTGCGCGTCGGCTGCTGTCGCGCGACACCGTCGTGTAACAAGTCGAACATAGCATCTCGGCGTCGATATGACCGGCGCGGGTTCGCGTCCGCGTCACGTCATCATCCTCACGGAGAACCGTTATGCGAACGTCGGCCCTACGGCCTTTCGCGATCGTCGGCCTGGTCGTGCTGAGCGCCGTCCTCGGCGCCTGCAACGACGACCTGACCGCACCCGCCGCGCCCGTCGCGCAGCAGAAGGCCGCGTGCGGCGGCGCCGTGGTCGCCACCGCGCAGATGCGCTGCCCGCCGGGTTTCACCGCGCCTGCTTCGTCGCCCGCTTCCTGATACCGGCCGTTTCCACCAGAAATCCCATCAAGAGCAACCAGCATGGCCATCCATTCGCGACGCGATTTTCTGAAGTTCTCGGCCGGCCTCGCCGGCGCGACCGCCGCCACCGCACTGCTGCCGGAATCGATCCGCAAGGCGCTGGCGATCGAGCCGAACACCGTGACGGGCACGATCCAGGATGTGCAGCACATCGTCGTGTTCATGCAGGAGAACCGCTCGTTCGACCACTACCTCGGGCACCTGAGCGGCGTGCGTGGCTACAACGATCGCTTCCCGGTCACGCTGCCGAACGGCAAGCCGGTGTGGTTCCAGCCGCGCCAGGAAGACAAGTCGAGCGTGATCGCACCGTTTCGCTACGACACGACCAACCCGGGCGTCAACGCGCAATGTATCGGCGGCCTGCCGCACACGTGGGCGACGACGCACGGCGCGATCGACAACGGCCGTGCGGACCAGTGGGCCGTGCAGAAGTCGAACATGACGATGGGCTATCACGTTCGCGACGACATCCCGTTCCACTACGCGCTCGCGGATGCGTTCACGGTGTGCGACAACTACTTCTGCTCGATCCCGGGCAACACGCACCCGAACCGCATGTACCTGATGACGGGCATGGTCGACCCGCTCGGCACGGGCGGCGGCCCGCTGCTCGATAACACCGACTACATCGACAACCAGTTCGACAAGGTCCAGCTACCGCCCTTCAACTGGACGACCTACCCGGAGCGGCTCGAAAAAGCCGGCATCTCGTGGCAGATCTATCAGCAGGGCACCGGGTTCGACAATTTCACCGGCAACTACGGCACGAACATGCTCGCGTGCTTCAACAACTTCGTGAACGCGCCGGCCGGTTCGTCGCTGCAGACGCGCGGGATGAGTACGCGCCCGATCACGCAGCTCAAAGCCGACGTGCAGGCGAACGCGCTGCCGCAGGTGTCGTGGCTGCTGCCGCCGGCCGCGTATTCCGAGCATCCGAAGTTCACGCCGCTGTACGGCGCGTACTACCTGTCGACGATCCTCGATGCGCTGACGTCCAATCCGGACGTGTGGAGCAAGACCGTCCTGCTGATCATGTACGACGAGAACGACGGCTTCTTCGACCATGTGGTGCCGCCGTCGGCGCCGACGCTGCCGGGCTCGGGCATGAGCACCGTGGACGTGTCGCTCGAGCGGCACAACGTCGTGACCGCGACGCAAGCCGGTACCTATACGGCCGACAACCTGCCGTACGGCCTCGGCCCGCGCGTGCCGATGTTCGTCGTGTCGCCGTGGTCGAAGGGCGGCTTCGTGTGCTCGCAGGTGTTCGATCACACGTCGGTGCTGCAATTCATCGAGAAGCGCTTCGGCGTGATGGAGACCAACATCTCGCCGTGGCGCCGCGCGATCTGCGGCGACCTGACGTCGGCGCTCGACTTCTCGAAGTCGGATGCGACGCTGCCGACCCTGCCGAGCACGCAGGCGTATGTCGCGCAGGCAGACCTGCAATGCTCGCGCGCGTCGTCGCAGACCGCGCCGGCCAGCACCGCGCAGCAGGTCGTGACCGCGCAGGAACCCGGCACGCGGCCGGCGCGCGCGCTGCCGTACGAATTGCACGTGACTGGCCAGCTGCAGGCGCAAGGCTATGCGGTGACGTTCGCGAATACCGGCACGCAGGGCGCGCACTTCTGGGTCTACACGGGCGACCCGGCCGCGATGCCGCGCCGCTATACGGTCGAAGCGGGCAAGCAGTTGACCGATACGTGGGCGCTCGATGCGAACGGCAACTACCTGGTGAGCGTGTGGGGGCCGAACGGCTATTTCCGGCGCTTCGCGGGTTCGTCCGCCGCGGATGGCGCTGCCAAGCCTGAAATCACGCCGTGCTACGACACCGCGAACGGCGACGTTTACGTGACGATCGCCAATGCCGGTACCGGCCCGCTCACGGTCACGGCAACCGATGTCGCATACGGCGGCGCGGCGCGCACGCTGACGGTCCCGGCCGGGCAGCGCGTCGAAGCGCACTGGGACCTGTCGTGCAGCAGCCACTGGTACGACCTGCAGTTCGCGGTGGCGGGCAATGCCGGCTGGACGCGCCGCATCGCGGGTCACGTCGAAACCGGCAAGCCGAGCATCACCGATCCGGCGGCCGTCACGCCGACGATCGCGGCGATCTGACGACGGCCACCGATGCGACGGCCGGTTGCGTCCGGCCGGCGGGCCGATTGGCGCGGCCCGGCCGGCCGCTGACCATCCCTGACAGTGTGCGGCCGGCGCTCCGCTAGAATGCCGGATTGCCGCCGCTTGACGCGGGCGGCGCATCGCGCGCTACACTGCGCGTAGCCATCCCCGTTCAACCTTCCATCCCGCCGACGATGACGTCTCCTGTCCTGACCGGCCTGCGCATCGGTATCACGATCGGATTGCGTGCCCCCGACGAAAGCCTGTGGATCAACGGCATCAAGCAGAACGCGCTGTTCCTCGCGAAGCTGCTGATGGCGTCGCCGCACGGCTACCGCGTGACGCTGGTCAACACGACCGACGTGCCGCTGACCGACGCGCTGCCGTGGGATCGCAGCGTGTACGACACGCGCGCGTTCGCCGACATGAAGGACGCGCTCGACGTGGTGATCGAGCTCGGCGGGCAGATCGACGGCGAGCAGACGGCCTATCTGAAAGCGCGCGGCGCGAAGCTCGTCAGCTACTGCTGCGGCGTCGAGTACATCAACGCGATGGAGTCGATGCTGTTCGGCCGCCGGCTGTGGGATTCGCTGTTCATCAACCGCGGCTACGACGAGGTGTGGGCGATTCCGCAGATCGCGCCGTCGTCGCTGCCGTTCCTGCAGTCGCTGCGCCGCTGTCCGGGGCGCGTCGTGCCGTTCGTGTGGGATCCGATGTTCCTGACCGAACGCGCGCAGTCGCTGCCCGAGCACGGCGAGTACCGGCCGCGCAGCGAGGCCGGCAAGCGGCTCACGGTGATGGAGCCGAACCACAACGTCGTGAAGTTCTGCGTGTATCCGATGCTGATCATCGACGAAGCGTATCGCCGCGACCCCGACGCGATCTGCTTCACGCACGTGACGAACGCCGATCGCCTCGCGCACGACAGCCCCGAGTTCGTGATGCTGATGAACTACCTGGATATCGTGCGCGCGGGCAAGGCGAGCTTCGTCGGGCGCTTCGATACGCCGCTGTTCCTGGCCGACCTGACCGATATCGTCGTGTCGCACCAATGGTCGAACCCGCTGAACTATTTCTATTTCGACGTGTGCTGGCAGGGTTATCCGCTCGTGCACAACGCGAGTCTCGCGCCCGATCTCGGCTACTACTATCCGGACAACGACGTGCAGCAGGGCGCCGATGCGCTGCTGCGCGCTCTGCATACGCACGACGACGACTGGCAAGCGTATGCGCGACGCCAGCGCGAGATCCTTCGCCGTTACACGTCGGCGAATCCGGCGCTCGTCGCCGAGTACGACGCGCTGCTCGCGAACCTGATCGGCGCGCCGGCCGCCTGAGGCCGGTTTTCCGCGGCGCACGGTCGTTGCGCTCCGCTCGCCTCCCGCCGTCGGGTTTGTCCCGCCCTCATGTCTGACGAAATGATGCCGTTAAAAAAGAAACCGCCGAACCGGATGGGTTCGACGGTTTTCGAAGGCACGAAATTGACGGCTCCGAGGGAAGTCCGTCAAAAACAAGTTTATAGGTTAACAAGTTGGAAGGATTGTTAAATATGTTTCAATCTATAATCTTCATATAATTGAAATTGATATTATAGATTAAACGGAGATTGAAAATTGCATGCTGCAGTGATCGAATGGCGTGCGGCGGCAGTATCAAGAGTGAGACGGCACGTGCGGAGAGCGGCATTTCTCACCGACATATCGAGCGCGGGCGGTACTTCATCGCATAGTATTTATCTGATCAATTGACGGTGCCCAATTCGAGCGACGAGCGAATCCGGGAAAAGAAGATTCGGATAAAACGGTCTGGATGAAAAATATAAGCGATTCGGATTTGAGGCCCTTGTAATTCGCGTTGTGTAACCTGTCGCACTGTCGGCATCGCGCGCGCGTGGTGTATTTCAGGTAATCGAATATCGTAAAAATATCGAATTTGACGGCGCCGAAGCGACCAGTACGCTCCCCGGAAAAAATCGACATACAGGATGGGCCGGGTAGGCGGCGGAGCGCGTCGAGGTGGGCGCGTTCCGCCTGGGTGTTGAGGTCGAGCCGCGATCGGCGGCTCGCCATTTGCCGGAGCGCCGGATGAATGCGGTCGAAGCTCGCCAGGAGGCGAATCGGAAAGCGAATCGCGACGAAATCGATCTCGTGTTCGGCGCGCGCGACGATCATCCCGACCTTGCGTCGGTACGCAGTTTCGTCGAAAGCCGGCTCGGATTCGCGCACGAGCCCGTGTGCCGCGCCGACCTGTCGGGCGGCGTGCTGTACGAGGAACGCCTGGCGCGGTTGCGGTGGGGCGAGCGCGATGCGCTGCCGCCGCTCGTCTTCCTGCCGCGCCTCGAAGCGCTCGGCCTGATGCGCTGGTTCGACCGGCTGGTGGTCGGCCGTACGATCGATGCGCTGCGTGCCGATCCGGGCGCCGTGTACGGTTGCAACGTCGCGGCGGCGAGCGCGGTCGTGGACGACGCGTGGCTCGCGATTTTCAGGCGGCTCGAGCGCGAGCCGTCGGTGGCCGCGCGGCTGGTCGTCGAGATCACGGAGACGGGGCCGCTGAACCCCGTCGCGGGCCGGTCGTTCGTGTACCGCTTCCGGCGGGCCGGGTGCCGGATCGCGATCGACGATTTCGGCGTCGGCTTCAGCGCGTTAAACAATCTGGTGGTCGGCAATCCCGACATCGTGAAGCTCGACCGCTCGATCCTGTCGATGATCAAGCGCAACGCGATCGGGCGCTACCAGTTCCGGCGGCTGATTGCGTTTGCGCATGAAGGTGCGCGGCACGTCGTCGTCGAAGGCGTGGAAAGCGAGACCGACCGGCAGATCATCGTGGATGCCGGCGTCACGTGGGCGCAGGGCATTCGCTTTTCATGGCGATCGCCGGCCGCCGCGTGATAGCGGAAACGGGCAGGGCGGCGCGCGCGGTGCGCGTCGGGGGCGGGACGAATCGCAAAAGGGGCGTGGGCATGACGGAGACGAAATCCGGAGGCGGAACGGGCACGCAGGCGGTCGATGCGCGCGAGCTGGTCGCGATCGCCGAGCTGGCCGACATGCTGCGGCAACTGGGCGCCGAATCGGCCGATGCGCCGATCGACGTCGCGCCGTATCTGGACGGTCTGACACGCGTCGCACGCCGTATTCGGCGAATGATGCCGCTCGACGCGGGCGGCCGCGAACTGGCGGCCCGGCACTACTACGCGGGCGTCATCGCCGGCGCGTGCGGCGACGAGTCGGCGATCGCGCGCGGCGTATCCGACAGCCTCGTCCGGCAATCGGCCGACGCAGGCCGGTCGGCCGCCCGTTGTTTCGCGGTGCTCGCGCGCATCGGGCGGCGGCATGGCCGCGCGTTCGCCGCGCAAAGCGGCGATCGGGTACTGGCGTAACGCAACCGGCGCGTGCGCGGGCAATCAGCCGAGCGGGCGGCCAGCGAACAGGTGCTGGATCTGCGTGGAATAGGCGCGAACGTTGTGCTCGGCGAGCGTGTCGACCTGGTGCAGGCAGCGGCGGGCGGCCGCCGCGTAGTCGTCGAGCCGTGCGTCGTGCGTCTGCGCGGCGGTCGCGATCGCGCGCGCTGCATCGAAGATCTCGAAGTCCGGATAGTAGTAGCCGACGTCGCGCAGGAACGGCGAGTTGTGCACGAGCGGGTAGTTGCCGTATAGCGCGTCGTACAGCAGGTAGTTCAGGCCGTTTTCCCAGTGGTGCGACACGACGATGTCGGTGTGATGCGCGGCCCACGCGACGAACGGCGCGCGCACGTCGGCGGTGGCCTTGCCGTCGCGCACCATCTCGAGCCCGAGCGCGAGATGCTTGAAGGCGACGTTTTCCTTCTTGTCGAACGTGTTGGTCATGTACACGTGCTCGACGAGTTCCGGATGCTCGACGTAGCACGCGTTCGCGGCGAGCATCGGCACGATCGCGCTCTTCACGACGTTCAGGTTCGGCTCGAAGAACGCGATGCGCTTGGCCGGTCCGTGGTTGCGATAGCCGAAGCGCGCCTTCAGTTCAGGGTCCGCGTCGAGGCTGCGTTCGATGAAATACGGCGACCAGATATGCGGCAGCTCGATCACCGGGGCGCGGTACACGGCCTGGAAATACGCGGCGCACGTATGCATGTGCTGCGGATTGGTCCAGATCTCGTCGAACTGCACGCGGTGCGGGTTCGGCCGCCAGTCGTTTTTCTCGAAGTTGATCGTCTCGACCGCGATCACGTAGTCGTTGCCGAAGCGATACGACACGCACTTGCCGCCGCGCTGGCGCACGACGTCCGTGTGCGACGGATCGACGAACGCGTTCATCTCGATCAGCAGGTCGGTCTGGTGAACGACGGCCGACAGCGGCCGCAGCGCATCGCCGAACGCGTCCATCATCAGCGCCTGCGGATACGCGGCGATGCCGTCGTCGTGCGCGAGCCAGACCTCGCCGATCAACGGCGATTGCTTCAGCAGCATGTACAGGTAGACGCAGTGCTGGTTCGCGCCGTTGTACCAGATCGACTGCGTCGCGTCGCGCTGCACGTTGATCGTTATCGCGACATTGAGTTTCATCGGCTCGGCTCCGTGGGGCGAGGATCGGTCATGCGTCGCGATAGAGCGTGGCGATCGCGTCCGTATAGGCCGCGACGTTCTCGGGGTTGTAGATGCTGACCGAGTCGAGCACGTGCTTCGACTGCTCGCGGTAGGCATCGAGGTTCGCGTCGTGCTCGGCGAACGCCTGCAGCAGCGCGCGGCCGCCGGCCTGGCAGTCGAAATCCGGATAGAAATACCCGGCCTTGCCGAGGAACGGCGAGTTGTGGATCAGCGGATAGTCGCCGTACAGCAGCTCGTAATACAGGTAGTTCTGCGCGTTCTCCCACGTGTGCGACACCACCGCATCGCCGTACGCGGCCATGAACTCGTATACCGCATAGCGGCTTTCGAACGTCGTGATGCCGTGGTTCACGATGTCGAGGCTCTTCGCGAAGTGCACGAACGTCGTGTGATCCTTCAGATGGATCGTGTTGCACACGCGCACGAATTCGAGGAATGCCGGATTCGCGCGATACGCTTCCTCGGTCACGAGCATCGGAATGATGCTCGTCTTCACCATGCAGATGTTCGGCTCGAACATCGTCACGCGCCAGCGCGGCTTGGCCGGTTGATAGCCGAACGACAAACCGGCGCCGAGCGTCGCGCGCGCCTTGTCGAACAGCATCGGATGCCAGATGTGCGGGACGATCGTGACCGGCGCGCGCAGCCCCGTCTGGTAGTAGTGCAGGCACGAGCGCTCGAATTCGGGAATCGTCCACACCGCGTCGTACGGCGCGCCCGAGAACAGGAAGCCCGACGGCTTGTCGAACATCGCGCGTTCGATGTCGATCACGTAGTCGTTGCCGACCCGCATCGTGACGACCTTGCCGCCGCGCTCGCGGAACGCACGCAGATAGTCCGCGCCGAACTGCGCGCTCATTTCGATCAGCACGTCGCAGCGCTCGAGCGCTTCGTCCATCGACAGCAGCGGCACGTTCCACTCGCCGAGCATCATCTGCGGATCGGCGACCTGTTCGCCGCCGTTCACCATCACGGCATCCGCGACGAGCGGCGACTGGCGCAGCAGCAGGATCAGCAGCAGGCAGTTCTGGAAAATACCGTTTTCCCACAGCGACTGGCCGGCGCCGCGCACGAACAGCGACACGCCGACGACGAGACGCTTGCCCTCGCCGGGCGCTTGACGGGCATTGGAGTCCGACATGCGTATGCTCCGGTTCAGGCGACCAGACGCGAGACGAACGCGTCGAGGTTCGCGGGGTTGTCGATCGAGACCGAGTGCAGCAGCCGGTCGGCCTTCGCACGGTAGTCGTCGAGGCGTTCGTCGTGATGCAGCCACGCTTCGAGCAGCGCGCGACCGCCGGCGGCCGAGTCGAAGTCCGGGTAGTAATAGCCGGCGTCGCCGATCAGCGTCGAGTTGTGGATCAGCGGATAGCCTCCGTACAGCACGTCGTAATACAGATAGTTCTGCCCGTTTTCCCAGTGGTGCGACACGACCGCATCCGCGTGGCGCGCCATGAAGCCCGGCAGGTCGATGCGCGGCTCGAACGTCGCCTTGTGCTGGCGCACGAGATCGAGGCTGTTCGCGAAGTGCACGAAGGTCGGATGTTCTTTCATGTGCATCGAGTTGACCACGAACATGTGTTGCACCGCATCAGGCCGCGCGCGGTAGAGCTCGTCGCAAGCGAGCATCGGGTAGTGGCAGGACTTCGCGACCGAGATGTTCGGCTCGAGCATCGCGAGCTTCCATGGCCGCTGGCCGGGCCGATAGCCGAACGTCGCGCCTTCGTCGGCGAGCGCGGCCACGCGGCGCTCGAGGAAGTACGGCGACCAGATGTGCGGCATCAGGTGGACGGGCGCGCGCAGGATCGTCCGCAGCATCGGCGCGGCGGTCTTGTCGTATTGCGGCAGCAGCCACACTTCGTCGAACGGCGCGCCGTTGAACACGTGCCCCGACGGTTTCCCGAAGATCGGCGTTTCGCCCAGCCCCGCATACACGTGCCCGCAGAAGAACGCAGCGGTCTTCTTGCCGAGCGCCTTCATGTGCCGGAGCCATTCGACGGGCAACTGCGCGCCCATTTCGATCACGACGTCGAGTTCGTGCGTGACGTCGGCGGGTTTCACGAGCGGGATGTCGAGGCCGTCGAGTTCGAGGCCGGCCGGCAGCGCGTTGGCGTCGCCGCCGTTCAGGAAATAGACGGGGCCGACGCGATCCGAGCGCTTGAGCATCATCGCGAGGAACGCGATGTTCTGGTGAATGCCGTTTTCCCAGATCGCCTGGCCGTCGCGCGCGAACAGCGAGATGCCGACCGCCGGCCGTTGCTTGCGGGTGCCGCCCGCGGCGGCTTCATTGATGTCCGTCACCGGTTGTTTCCTCTGCGGCGTCGTGCGTCCGGCATCGCGTCGAGCGTCTGGCCGGCAGCGGCGCGCCGTGGATTGTCATGGTTGGATTCGCGCCGGTGCGCCGCGGTGCGCGAATCGGTCGACGAGATTCGCGAAGGCGGCGGCCGGATTCCGGCGTGTCGTCGGGCACGCCTGGCACGGCGCGCGTCGGGCGGGCTGCCCCGGCGACTGTTTGCGGCGATTGTGGCATGGAAACCGCCGGTTTTGGCAGCGCGTGACGAACTTTGACATAGCCGACGGCCAACGGGAGCGGGCGCAGGCGTTGCGGTGCCCGGTGGTCCGGCGGAATTCCGGCGTGGCGCGTGCGGCCTGCCGGATCGCGCGGCCGCATGGGCGGCCGCGGGCGGCTCAGTGCTGCAGCCGGATTTCGACGCGACGGTTGCTGGCGCGGCCTTCCGGCGTCGCGTTCGAGGCGACCGGATCGGCCTTGCCGCGGCCCGAGACCGTCATCGAATCGGTCTTCAGTCCATGCGCCTTCAGATAGGCAGCGACCGATTCGGCGCGGCGCTTCGACAGCGCGAGGTTGTAGTCGTCGCTGCCCACCGAGTCGGTGAAGCCGGTGACCGTCACCAGCGAGTACGTGCGGTCGGCGCGCTCGCTCAGCAGCCGGTCCAGCGATTCGCGCGCGGTCGGCGCGAGCGTCGCGCGATCGGTCGCGAACAGCGCGTCGCCCGACAGGTTCACGCGTTCGATGACGGCGGCGGCGGCGGGTGCGGGTGTGGCGGCCGAGGCCGCCTCGACCGGCGCGGCGCCGCACTGGAACACCAGCGTGGCCGGATCGGAGTTGTCGCGCAGCGCGCGGGCCGAGTCGACGGCGCGCACGGGCTCGTCGCCGCAGATCTTGCGAGCAGCCTTCATGCAGGTTTGCGGGCCCGACAGCAGGCCGTGGCAGTCCACCTGGAAGGTGCGCACGCCGTCGCGCGGCTGCAGTTCGGAGGCGCTGAAGGTCGGGCCGGATGCGGTCGAGCACGCGGCGAGGACCGTTGCGGAAAGCGCGAGCGCAAAAGCGAGTTTGTTCACGGTGACGTCCTTAAAGCTTGGGTTGACCGAGGCCCGCCGCGCGGCGCGCAGCGGGCTCGTCCTGCCGTCGGCGCCGCGGGCATCCGGCTGGCGAGCCGGACGCCCGGGCGGCGCGACGCGTTACTTCCACTGATACAGCATGCCGGCGCCGATCACCTTCTGACCGCCGCTGAAGCCGCCGTTGACCGACGCCTTCAGGTTCTCCGTGATACGCGCCTGCATGCTGACCGCCATCGCCTTCTGGCCGAGGAAGGTCGACGTGCCCACGCCCATCCCGAAGTTGGCGTCGCGATCGAGCTGCGGGATCGACGCCATCGCGCCGACGGCCGCGATACCCTGCTTCGCCATCTGGTCGGTCTGCTGCAGTTGCGAACCCAGCGAGTTGATCTGCGCCTGCTGGCCCGACAGTGCCGTCGACAGCGTCGTCTGCACTTGCGTCAACTGGTTCACGTTCACCGCGTCGGTGCCCTGCGTACCCGGCGCGACGTTCGTGATCTGGCGCTGCTGCTGGTCGTTGCCGACCGACACCACGTTCGAGCGACCGCCGTCGTTCGACGCCGCGCCGATTGCCACGGAGTTCGAACCGGCCGTGACGACCGGAAGGTCGTTGCCCTTGCCGTTCAGGTCGGCGGCGACGCCGTTGTTGTTCGCCGTACGCGCCGTGTTGTTGTTGATCGTCGTCGACAGCTGGCTCACTTGATCGCCGAGGTTCGTCACGCCGGTCGACAGCGAGGCCACCGTGCTGTTGGTCGAACTCAGGCCGGTGGACAGCGAACCGATGCCGGTCGACGTGGACGTGGACAGCGACGTCAGGTTGCTGTTCGTGGAACTGAGCCCCGTCGACAGCGAGTTGATCGCGGTCGACGTGGACGTGGACAGCGACGCTACGTTGCTGTTCGTCGTGCTCAGGCCGGTCGACAGCGAATTGATGCCGGTGGACAGCGACGCGACGTTCGACGCGGTGGACGTCGACAGCGTGTTGAGCGCGTTGTTCGTCGCGTTCAGCTGGCTGCCGTTGATCGCGTCCGTGCTCGTGGCCGAGATCCGGCCCGCGGCGACGTTCGTGATCTGGCGTTCCTGGCCCGGTGCGCCGACGCTCACCACGCCGACCGGCGAGCCGCCCGCGAACGGGTAGGTGACGCCACCGATCGTGGCGCTCGAGGTGCCGACCGCCGCGGCCGTGACCGAGTTCGCGCCGAGTGCGATCGAGTTCGCGACGTTCGCTTGCGCGTTCGTGCCGAAGGCGAGGGCGTCGGCGGCCGTGGCCTTGGCGGCCGAGCCGTAGGCCTGGGCGCCGGTGGCGCTGGCCGTGGCCTGGCTGCCCAGCGCGATCGTGTTGTCCGCGGTGGCCTGGTTCGCGCTGCCGAGGGCGAGCGCGCTGGCGCCGGTTGCCGTGTTCTGGTTGCCGAGGGACACCGCGCCGTCGCCGGTTGCCGTGTTGTTGGCACCCATCGCCACCGCGCCGGTGCCCGTCGCCACGTTCGGATCGCCGATCGCGACCGCGCCGTCGCCGGACGCCGTGTTGCCGGAGCCGATCGATACCGCCTTGCCGCCCGTTGCCGATGCGCTCTGGCCGATCGCGACCGCGCCCGCCGTCTGCGCGTTCGAACCGTCGCCGACCGCGACGCTGCTGGCGCCCGCCGCGCTGGCGTTCACGCCGGCGGCGAGGGCGTTGGTGCCGGTGGCGCCCGTGTTGTCGTAGTTGGCTTGCTGCACGCCGTTGTCGTTGACGCTGTAGTAGTGCGTCTTCGCGGCGTTGATCGCGGTCGAGGTGGACGTGGACAGCGACGCCACCGAGCTGTTCGTGCTGCTCAAGCCGGTGGACAGCGAGCCGATGCCGGTCGAGGTCGACGTGGACAGCGACAGGATCGTGCTGTCCGTGCTGCTCAGGCCGGTGGACAGCGAGCTGATGCCGGTCGAAGTCGAGGTCGACAGGGACGTGATCGAGCTGGTCGCCGAGGAGAGGCCGGTCGAAGTCGAAGTCGACAGGGAGCTGATCGAGCTATTCGCCGACGACAGACCCGTCGAGGTCGAAGTCGACAGGGAATCGATCGAGCTGTTAGCCGAAGACAGACCCGTCGAAGTCGAAGTCGACAGCGACGTGATCGAGCTATTGGCTGACGAGAGGCCCGTCGAAGTCGAGGTGGACAGCGACGTGATGGAGCTGTTGGCCGACGACAGGCCCGTCGAGGTCGAAGTCGACAGCGACGTGATGGAGCTATTCGCCGACGACAGGCCGGTCGACGTGGAGGTCGACAACGACGTCAGCGAGCTATCGGTCGAGCTGAGGCCCGTCGACAGCGAATTGATACCCGTCGAGGTCGAGGTCGACAGCGAGGTGATGGAGCTGTTGGCCGACGACAGACCCGTCGAGGTCGAAGTCGACAGGGAATCGATCGAGCTGTTAGCCGAAGACAGACCCGTCGA
Organism: Burkholderia sp. BCC1047; assembly: GCF_902833155.1. Taxonomy (NCBI): domain Bacteria; kingdom Pseudomonadati; phylum Pseudomonadota; class Betaproteobacteria; order Burkholderiales; family Burkholderiaceae; genus Burkholderia; species Burkholderia sp. BCC1047. The sequence continues at coordinate 98,225 of NZ_CADFEH010000001.1, forward strand.
AGTCGAAGTCGAGAGCGACGTGATCGAGCTATTGGCCGACGAGAGGCCCGTCGAAGTCGAGGTGGACAGCGACGTGATGGAGCTGTTGGCCGACGACAGGCCGGTCGAGGTCGAAGTGGACAGCGACGAGATCGAGCTGTTCGCCGACGACAGGCCGGTCGACGTGGAGGTCGACAACGACGTCACCGAGCTATCGGTCGAGCTGAGGCCCGTCGACAGCGAACTGATACCCGTCGAGGTCGAGGTCGAGAGCGACGTGATGGAGCTGTTGGCCGACGACAGGCCAGTCGAGGTCGAAGTCGAGAGCGACGTGATGGAGCTGTTGGCCGACGACAGGCCAGTCGAGGTCGAAGTCGAGAGCGACGTGATAGAGCTGTTAGCCGACGAGAGGCCGGTCGAAGTCGAGGTGGAGAGCGACGTGATCGAGCTATTCGCCGACGAGAGACCTGTCGAGGTCGAGGTCGAGAGCGACGTGATCGAGCTGTTCGCGGACGACAGACCTGTCGAAGTCGAAGTGGACAGCGACGAGATCGAGCTGTTAGCCGACGACAGGCCGGTCGACGTGGAGGTCGACAGCGACGTCACCGAGCTATTGGTCGAGCTGAGGCCCGTCGACAGCGAATTGATACCCGTCGAGGTCGAGGTCGACAGCGAGGTGATCGAGCTATTCGCCGACGACAGCCCCGTCGAGGTCGAGGTCGAGAGCGACGTGATCGAGCTATTCGCCGACGACAGGCCCGTCGAGGTCGAGGTCGAGAGCGACGTGATGGAGCTGTTGGCCGACGACAGGCCAGTCGAGGTCGAAGTCGAGAGCGACGTGATAGAGCTGTTGGCCGACGACAAGCCGGTTGACGTAGAAGTGGACAGCGACGTCACCGAGCTATCGGTCGAGCTGAGGCCGGTCGACAATGAGTTGATACCGGTCGAAGTCGAAGTGGACAGCGACGTGATCGAGCTGTTAGCCGACGACAAGCCGGTGGACGTGGAAGTCGACAGCGACGTCACCGAGCTATCGGTCGAGCTGAGGCCGGTCGACAATGAGTTGATACCGGTCGAGGTCGACGTGGACAGCGACGTGATCGAGCTGTTAGCCGACGACAATCCGGTCGACGTGGAGGTCGACAGCGACGTCACCGAGCTGTTGGTCGAGCTGAGGCCGGTCGACAGCGAGTTGATGCCGGTCGAGGTCGAAGTCGACAGTGAGGTGATCGAGCTGTTGGCGGACGACAGACCCGTCGAAGTCGAAGTCGAGAGCGACGTGATGGAGCTGTTAGCCGACGAGAGGCCGGTCGAGGTCGAGGTCGAGAGCGACGTGATCGAGCTATTGGCCGACGACAGGCCGGTCGAGGTCGACGTGGACAGCGAGGCGATCGAGCTGCTAGCCGATGACAAGCCGGTCGACGTAGAGGTCGACAGCGAGGTGATCGAACTGTTAGCCGACGAAAGACCCGTCGAAGTCGAGGTCGAGAGCGACGTGATCGAGCTATTGGCCGACGACAGGCCGGTCGAGGTCGACGTGGACAGGGACGTGATCGAGCTGTTAGCCGACGACAAGCCGGTGGACGTGGAGGTCGACAGCGACGTCACCGAGCTATTGGTCGAGCTGAGGCCCGTCGACAGCGAATTGATGCCCGTCGAGGTCGATGTCGACAGTGAGGTGATCGAGCTGCTGGCGGACGACAGACCCGTCGAAGTCGAAGTCGACAGCGACGTGATCGAGCTGTTAGCCGACGAGAGGCCGGTCGAAGTCGAGGTCGAGAGCGACGTAATCGAGCTATTCGCCGACGAGAGGCCCGTCGAGGTCGAAGTCGAGAGCGACGTGATCGAGCTATTGGCTGACGACAAGCCCGTCGACGTGGAGGTCGACAGCGACGTGACCGAGCTATTGGTCGAGCTGAGTCCCGTCGACAGCGAATTGATGCCCGTCGAGGTCGATGTCGACAGCGAAGTGATCGAACTATTAGCCGACGAAAGACCTGTCGAAGTCGAGGTCGAGAGCGAGGTGATCGAGCTATTGGCCGACGACAGGCCGGTCGAGGTCGACGTGGACAGCGAGGCGATCGAGCTGTTAGCCGACGACAAGCCGGTCGACGTGGAAGTCGACAGCGACGTCACCGAGCTATTGGTCGAGCTGAGTCCCGTCGACAGCGAATTGATACCCGTCGAGGTCGAGGTCGACAGCGAGGTGATCGAGCTATTCGCCGACGACAGACCCGTCGAAGTCGACGTCGACAGCGACGAAATGGCGCTGGTCGCGGTACCGACTTGTTGGGCGACGGAATAAAGCTGGCTGCCGTTGATCGCGTCCGTACTGGTCTCGGTTACTTGGCCGGCGGCGACGTTGGTGATCTGCCGTTCTTTGTTGAAGTCGCCGACGCTGACGGTGCCGACCGGCGTGGCGCCAGCGAATCCGCCGAACGTTACGCCGTTGACGGTCGCGCTGCTCGTCGGGCTGGCCGGGGCAGTCACCGAGTTCGCGCCGAGCGCGACGGAGTTGTTCGTGCCCGCGACGGCGCCGGTGCCGATGGCGACGGCGTCGGTGCCCGTCGCGGTGCTGTCGGCGCCGGTCGAGTTCGCGTGGAAGTACTTGATGCCCTGACTGTTGATGTTGTTGATCGCCGAGCCCACGCTGTTGGCCGTCGACGTCGTGCCGTTCGCGTTGTACGTGGTGTACGCCGGAGCCGAGACCGTGCCCGTCGTCGGGTCGTACGTCGAACCACCGCCAAGTGCGGACGCGGTGCTGTTACCCAGGTTGTCTGTCTTCGTCGAGACCGAGCTGAGGCCCGTGGACAGCGAGTTGATGCCAGTCGAAGTCGACGTCGACAACGAAGTGATCGAGCTATTAGCCGACGAGAGGCCCGTCGACGTGGACGACGAAAGCGACGTGACCGAGCTGTTAGCCGAGCTGAGGCCGGTGGACAGCGAGTTGATGCCAGTCGAAGTCGAGGTCGACAGCGAAGTGATCGAGCTGTTCGCCGACGAGAGCCCCGTCGACGTGGACGACGAAAGCGACGTGACCGAGCTATTTGCCGAGCTGAGGCCGGTGGACAGCGAGTTGATGCCGGTCGAGGTTGAGGTCGACAGCGAAGTGATCGAGCTGTTGGCCGACGAGAGGCCCGTCGACGTTGAGGTCGACAGCGACGTAACCGAGCTGTTAGCCGAGCTGAGGCCGGTGGACAGCGAATTGATGCCGGTCGAGGTTGAGGTCGACAGCGAAGTGATCGAGCTGTTGGCCGACGAGAGGCCCGTCGACGTTGAGGTCGACAGCGACGTAACCGAGCTGTTAGCCGAGCTGAGGCCGGTGGACAGCGAGTTGATGCCAGTCGAGGTCGAGGTCGAAAGCGAAGTGATCGAGCTGTTGGCCGACGAGAGGCCCGTCGACGTTGAGGTCGACAGCGACGTAACCGAGCTGTTAGCCGAGCTGAGGCCGGTGGACAGCGAGTTGATGCCAGTCGAGGTCGAGGTCGAAAGCGAAGTGATCGAGCTGTTGGCCGACGAGAGGCCCGTCGACGTGGAAGACGAAAGCGACGTGACCGAACTGTTTGCCGAGCTGAGGCCGGTGGACAGCGAGTTGATGCCAGTCGAGGTCGAGGTCGACAGCGAAGTGATCGAGCTGTTGGCCGACGAGAGGCCCGTCGACGTGGAAGACGAAAGCGACGTGACCGAACTGTTTGCCGAGCTGAGGCCGGTGGAGAGCGAGTTGATGCCGGTCGAGGTTGAGGTCGACAGCGAAGTGATGGAGCTATTTGCCGACGACAGACCCGTCGACGTGGAAGACGAAAGCGACGTGACCGAGCTGTTAGCCGAGCTGAGGCCGGTGGACAACGAGTTGATGCCGGTCGAAGCCGACGTCGACAGCGAAGTGATCGAGCTATTCGCCGACGACAGGCCCGTCGACGTGGAAGTCGACAAGCTGACGATGCTCGACGTCGTGGTGCTGGCCACCGCGTAAAGCTGGCTGCCGTTGATTGCGTCCGTGCTGCTTGCACTGATCAAGCCGGCCGCCACATTTTGGATGCGGCGCTCGGAACCGGCGGCGCCCACACTCACAACACCAGCGGCCGAATTCGCGCCGGCATAGGTACCGAACGTCTGACTTCCGATCGTCGTGCTGCTGACGGCACCGGTGCCGCCCGTCGCTGTACCGGCGGCGGCGGTCGTGGTCGCACCTGAGCCGAGCGCAACCGAGCCCGTCACGTTCGCATTGGCGCCAGCCCCGAATGCCAGTGCATTCGTCGCACCGGATACTGCGGTATCGCCGATCGCGATGCCGCCGGCCGCCGTGGTCGTACTGCTATTGCCCAGTGCAACCGAGCCCTGGCCGATCGCACTGTTGCTGTTGCCGATTGCCACGGCACCGTTCGCGGCTGTCGTTCCCGCCGCATTGCCTGCGGCGATGTTATTTGCACCCAGCGTCACGGCGCCCGTGCCGTTCGCAATGTTCGGATCGCCGATCGCCACCGCGCCGTTACCGCTCGCGGTCTGTTGACTGCCGATCGCAACGGCGCCGACCCCGGACTTGACAGTCGAACGGTAACCAATCGCCGTCGAACCCAAACCGGCCGTCGACGAAACGCTCGAGGTGTCGCCGATTGCAACCGACGAATTCGCCCCCGCTGTTGAAGTACTTCCCAGTGCCACAGCGGCGGACCCCGCGGCGGTCGACTGATTGCCGGCAGCCAGCGTAGCGAAATTCGACGCGACAGTTCCGATACCCAGCGCCGTTGCGTTCGTGCCGCTTGCACTCGCGCCGAGGCCAAATGCCGATGCTTGTCCGGCCGACGCGGTAGCCGTCGCACCAACGGCGGTTGCATTCGCGGCCGTCGCGGCCGCTTTGTTGCCGAACGCGACCCCGTTCCCCCCCGACGCAACGGCCGTCACACCGATGGCGGTGTCTTGTGCGCCACTTGCAGTGGCTTGATTGCCGATAGCCGTTGCATCCGTGTTCGACGCAACCGCAGCAAAGCCGGACGCGTAACTCGTGGGCCCGGTGGCGCTTGCGTTGAAGCCGGTTGCCATGCTGTTGGCCCCGGATGCCTTGGCGCCCGCACCCAGTGCAATTGCATTGGCGCCTGTCGAAGATGCTGCAGCCCCGACTGCGACGTTATTCGTTATCGAGGTGTTCCCCGCGACACCCGCAACCGCGCCGTCGCCTTGGGCGATGCCGTACGCACCGTTGACGGTCGCGCCGCGGCCGACCGCGATACCCGACGTGGCGGTCGATGCGACGGACGACTGCCCGCCGATCGCGATGCCGTCCGACGCGGCGGACTGCGCGCCCTTCGTTGCGTTGCTGCCGATGGCGACTGCGCCCGCGCCCGATGCGATGGTTGAGTTTGCCTGCGACAGCGGCGTCGTTCCGTTGCCGCCCGCGCCGCCGATCGCGACGGAGTTCAGTGCGTTCGCCGTCGAGCCGAACCCGAGTGCGGTTGCGCCGGCACCGCTCGCGGTGGTTTCGAGGCCGGCCGCGACGCCCCAGAGGCCGGCCGACGATTGCATGCCGGTGGCGACGGCGCCGTTGCCGGTCGCCTGTGCGAACGCCCCGTATACCGTGACACCGGTCCAGCCGTTGCCGTTGGAGTTACACCCGGCTACGACCGAATACGTTCCGGAGCCGTCGCCGGCCTGGTTTTGCGTACCGCCCGGGTTGACGCGGCCGACCGCGCCGTTGCTTCCCGTGAAGCAGGTTTGCTGGGTGTTGAGCGTATTGGCTTCGGCCAATCCGGGCAGGCTGAGCGCCAGCGCCGCGACGGCGGCGACCACGACGGCCGACTTGTTCGGCTTGCCCCGTGCCGAATCGTGTTCCGATGCAGCGACCCAGGCGCCAAGCGCTTCGTTCCAGATCGAGCGGTATGTGCGGTTCATGTCCTACTACCTCCAAATGTGCACGCCACACACCGGTCTCTTTTGTTAGAGGATTGCTCCGTGCGCTCGCGCGAATCTCAAAATTGATGGGCGGAGTTTATTTGAGACGGATTTTGGAGATTGACAAACAGTGATAAATGAAGTGTTTTTAAAGTTAAAGAATGGTTAATGCATCACGTTTTGACGTGCTGTGGAGGAACGAATGTCAAAGATATGAGGATGGGTCGGGCAGGGCTCGTGTTACTGTTGGAACGGCGACAGTTTTATATATAAATCAATGGCTTATGATGGTTGTGTGCGATAGGTTACACAATCGATTCACGTAAAAGTAAGACGAAACAGATCGCAAACGTTTGCGCGCCACCGAATTCTTTCATGTTCGTAATGTTTGGTGGTGGGGCCGGGGATAATGTCATTGATGTTTTATTAACTTGTTAATCTTTTGGTTTGGGTTGAATTAGTGTTTGTATTTACTAGTTATCTGGTAATTGAATTTGTCGGATGTTGGGCACATCGATTTGTGCTGATCTGCGCATTTCGCGCGGCGCAGGGGCCCGAGTGGCGGGCGTTGCGGGCTGCCCGGGCCCGCGAAAGTTGTAAAAAAGTGCTACAGACGCGGCAGCTGAAACAATTCGCGTCAATTTGTCGGTTTTGTCCTATTGACGATCACGTTGACGTCGCGTTAAGGCGGAATCGGCGCGCATGCCGGAAGTCGAGCGGGTGCGCACGCGGCGGGTGTATCGCGTGGTGTCGACAGGCCGTCAAAGACCGAGCGTTGAGGAGCGCGGCGGTGTCTGAAATGTCAGATCCGGCGTGCGGCAATGTGTCTGCCGTGCCGCTGGCGCTCGATGTGTCGAGGAAAAAGAGGGGAGGGAGCGAATGTATCGGGCGCGCCACACTCGAACCACGGGCGGGGGCCGATCCGGGCGCTTGCCGCATGACCCGCGGCAAGCGCCCGACTTCACTTCTTCAGAAACCGCAGCGCGAGCCGCGCCATCCGCGGCACGAACATCGGGCGCAGCAGGCGCTTGTCGTAACCGGCCATCCGCCGGTCGTTCTCCACGAGACACAGCTCGATCAGTTCGCGCGGGTTCAGCGCATCGCCGATATCGGCGGTGCCGGTCGCCGGAAAATTCGCGTCACGCGCGGCGCCGTCGGCGTCGATGCCGCGCGCGATGTTCATGCGGTCGCGGATCAGTTGCACCCACACGGCCGCGACGCGTGCGAAGAACCACGGCCGGCGCCACCATGGCATCGTGCGCCAGTACCATGCGTACCAGTTCACGAAGAACAGGATATGGCGGCCTTCTTCCTGGATCACGGGCTCGAAGGTCTCGACGAGCTCGGGCGGGAAATAGCCGGAGCGCTGCGCGGAGCGGAACAGGCCGAATGCGAAAAAGCTGTCGATGCATTCGCTGAAGCCCGTCATCATCCACGACCATTCGGGATCGGCGGGCGCCGGATAGGCCGGCTCGGGCGCGAGCCGGATACCGTACGCCTCGACGAGCTTCGACAGTACGACCTTGTGGCGGGCTTCCTCGCCGCCGTCCATCTCGAGCGCGCGGCGCAACAGCGGATCGTCGACCGTCGCGGCGTAGGTCGCGACGCGAATCGACGCGCGGCCTTCCGTTTGCACCGCGATGTCCCAGATCGGCAGCGACGTGAGCCGCCTGAGTTCGGCCGGCTGGAGCGCCGGCCAGTCGATTACCGCCGGCTTGTACGGATTGTGTGTGTCGAGCAGCATCCGACAGAACATCTGCTTGTGCGCATCGGAACCGATCCGGACCGGACCCTGCCTCTCGAAGGTCCAGTTGCGCATCGCGTGATCTGCGGCTGCATGCTCTTCCTGCAGCGTGTCGGTCATGGCTATTGTTATGCGATTACGGATCGAAAGATTCTGGCACAGCTTCCGTCGTCGCGTATTTTCGGGGCGGCCATGTGCACGCGGCCCCGCGCGGGTCACGCGTTCGTGTCGACCCAGAGGCGGCCCCAGCGCGATGCGTACGCGAGGGCGTGCTCTTCCTCGAAGAAGAAGTCGATGGCGTCGAACGACACGGAGCGCGGCGACGGCCCGCCGCTCGCGCGTTCGATCGTCAGGTTGGCGGCGAACAGCCCGTTCGGCAACCGGGCGGCAGCGGGAGCGACTTCGTAGCCCTTGTAGCGGATCGTACGGTTCATGGCGTGCGCGTAAAAAGTTCGGACTTTCAGCGTACGAAAACCTGCCGGCCGCGTGAACCAATCTTTCGGCCAATGCAAATCATGCGGCGGGCTGAATCGTTATCGGGGCGGTGCGCGGGAACGATGTGTTCGAGAGGCGGGACGGACGCGCCCGGCACATCGCCGCGCGTCGGAAGACGCGCCGCGCACCTGCGTCGAACCGTGTCGACCGAAGGGGCGCGGCGGAATGCGGAGCTTACTGGTTGGCGACCTTCAGCACGGGCGCGAGCGCATCGACCGAGGCCGCATGCGAGGCCGCACGATGCGACGCGAACGCGAGCGCGAATTCGGCGGCTTGCGCGCCGACCGTCTCGAGTTGCGCGACGACCTTCGGATCCGAGCAGCTATCGGCGCTTTCGAAGCGCGTTTCCAGCGTGTTGACGGTTGCGCCGAACGGTGTCGGCCAGCCGCGCAGTGCGTGGACGATCGAGCGCAGCGACGTCAGCACGGTGCCGGCCGCCTGCCAGCCGTACGCGGTGACGATCAGGCCGACCGCGCGGCCGTCGAGATACGGGCGGCTGTCCGCGCGCAGTTCCTCGAGCGTGTCGAGCGCGTTCTTCACGAGGCCGGACACGCCGCCGTGATAGCCGGGCGTCGCGATGATGATCGCGTCGGCCTCGCGCACGGCGTCGATCAGCTCGCGTTGCGCGTCGGTCAGCGTTTTGTGTTCGGGTGCGTAGTGCGGCAGCGTATGCAGGAACGGGCCGTCGAACAGGCGCGTGCGCGCGCCGGCGGCTTGCGCGCCGCGCAGCGCGAACGACAGTGCGCGTTCGGTGGACGATGCGGCCCGGGTGGTCCCGCCGATGCCGACGACGAACGGGCGGCGGTGTTGATCGAATGCAGTCAAGGGGCGCTCCTGGGAGTGGCTTGCCCGGCTAAGCACAGGCTTAAAACCAGATGGTAACGACCCCGCCGCCACTCTGAAAACGACTTTTCGTTCTATCGATATGCCGCGCGGCGAGGCAATCGTGTGCGCGGCCGCGCAGATCGATAGCAGAAATGCTTGGTTGGGACGGTGCGCCGCGGTCGATAAGATGGGCTCGTCTCCTCCATGATGTCTCTACTGACATGGGTTGGCCCCGCCGCGCGGATGCTGGCGGGGCTTTTTTTTCGTCCTCGGCCGGAAAACGGGGCACGATGCGCGGCGATGCACCTGTTTCGTCCGTTACTCGAACACCGGCCGGAAGAAGCTGCGCTCGTAGCTGACGATGCACCGTGTTTCCTCCGCGTAGCGGAATGCGGCCTGGCAGGCCGGATCGTCCTTCGAGCGTTCGCGGTAGCGCTCGTAGTCGGCGAGGCTCGGGAACGAGAACATCGCGAGCGCGACGTTGTTCGCGCCTTCGGACGGCAGGAAGTAGCCATGATGCGTGCCGCCGAACTGCTCGACGAGCGGAATCCACATCTTCCCGTAGGTTTCGAATTCGACGAGTTTGTACGGATCGACGACGTAGCGAAGGAAGCAGGTGATCATGGGCGCTCGCGATGCGGTGACGGAGCAGCGAGTCTGGAGCGTGGGGCGGTACGTGTCAACGCGCGTGCGCGCCGGGCGTCGATTTCAACGCTTGGTGCGTTGCTTGCGCGAGCAACGATCAGTGCTTCGATGCGTTCGCGCATGACGTCCGCACAACCTCGAAACACACCGTACTCGCCATCTCCACCAGCCGCGTTACCCCGGATTTTTACGACATTTTTTCTTGCGACGGCGACCGGCGCGCTCCTAGACTTCGGGCATCTTCACCACGGAGCATGGCCATGTCGATACCCTGGAACGCGATCGCCGAACGCACCCCTGCCGCGCCGCCTTCCGCGTGCGCCGATCGGGTGATCGTCCGGCGTTTCGATCCGGCAATCGACAGCTATGCGCAACTCACGCCGATGCTGCATCGTGCGTTCGCGCGGCTCGGTGCGATGGGGCTCAACTGCACGTGCGTCGATCAGGACGAGGACGTCACGCGCCGTCGCGCGGAAGCGGGCGAGTGTTATGTCGCGGTGTGCGGCGGACGTATTGTCGGCACGGCCACGCTGTATGCGACCGATCCGTCGTCGGCTTGCTCGCTGTACCGGCGCGAAGGCGTCGCGAGCGTGCGCCAGGTGGCGGTGGACCCGGCTTGCCAGAGCCGCGGGATCGGCGCGTTGCTGCTGTCGTTCGCCGAACAGTGGGCCGCGTTGCGCGGCTATGCGTTGCTCGCGCTGGATACGCCGCATCCGGCTTCGCACCTGCTGGCGTTCTACGGCGCGCAGGGCTTCGAGGTGGTCGACGTGATGCGCTTTGCCGGCAAGCGCTACGACAGCGCGATCCTGTGCAAGCGGCCGGTTGCACGTGCCGCGCGGCGCGTGTCGCCGGCGTCGCGGCTGGCGGCGCGCGTGGCGGCCGTGCGGCGGGTCATGCATGCGTGGGCGCCGCGCATCGTCGCGATGGGCCGGCGCGAGTCGGGCCTGCGTCGCGGCGGAGGTTTCGCGGCGCGCCGCGCGGCTGGTGCGGCCAGTTGCCGGTCGTCGCCGTGGCGGCCGCGTCAGCATGGCCGCGTCGTGGCCCGATAGCGGCGGGCAGGTTCCGATTCGCGCCGCTGACGCGTCGCATCGCCTTCACGTAAAGACGGGCGCGGGCACTCGATGAATCGGTGCGACCGCGCATGGCGATGGCCCAAGGAGCCAGCCGGCGCGTCAAGCGGCTCGCAAATGCGTGTGGACGTCACTCGTCGCGGCTGCGCGTGTCGCCGCCGCCTTTCGCGACGCGCCACGCGATCGTGCCGAGCACGCCGACCGCAACGATCAGCGCGCCCCACAGCACGTAGCGACGCCCGGCGTCCGCATCGGCGGCTGCCGCCGTCGCGACCGCCGACGCCGGCAGCGCCGCGCCGACGCGGGCCGGCCGTACTTCGGGCGCCATACCGACCAGCAGCGCGTCGCGGCTCACGGCCGACGACATGAGCGATGCATCGCCCACGCCGAGCGTAAATGGCGGCGTGCCGCGCGCGACGAAGGTCAGCGCGGCCGGATGCCAGCCGATCGCGACCGCCGGCCTGCCGCCGCCCAGCCCGCCGTTGCGCATGTCGACGACGATCCGCCACGCGCGATCCGTATTCGCCGCGAACTCGAACGGCGGATTGCGCTGCTCGCCGCCCTTGCCCTGCAGCCGGAACAGCACCGCGGCCGCGACGTCGCGCCACGGCGCCTGCGCATCGGCGCGGCTTTGCAGCGTCGCGCGCGCGACGGTGTTCGGCTGCGGCAGGTCGATGCGCACGCGGTCGACCGGATACGCGCCGTCGGTGTCGAACAGATACGCGCCCGGCGCAGCGCCGGCGCGTATCCGCACGGCGTCGCGCCACTGGCGCGGCACGGACGCCGTGTCGGCGCCGCGTGCGTCGCGCGGATGCGTGTCGACGTCGATCGACGCGATCGCCGGCGCGCCGTCGAGCCAGTCCAGCCGCAGGTAGCGCGGCGTCGCACCGTCGAGTGCGATGCGCTCCTGCACCAGCAGGTCGTTGCCGTGGCCGACTTTCAGCAACTGCGTGCTGCCGAGCGGCCGCCAGTTGCGCAGGTCGTCGCTGGCTTCGACGGACACGCGCCCCTGGTAGCTGTCGTCGTTCACGTGCACGAGCAGCGCATCGATGCTGCCGTCGGTATGCGACAGGTCGACAAGGTCCGCGCCGTGCCGGGTGGGCGAAGGCAGCGCGACGGCCGCGCGCAGCGCGCCGTCCGGGCCGACCGTCACGCCGAGCGGCGCGTTGCCGTTCTCGGCGCGCGCGGGCGGCAGCGGGAACCAGTGCACCGGCGCGCGCGACGGCGGCACTGCGGGCGCGGCCGGCGCGTCGAGCGAATACGGCACCGGCTCGCCCGCGCCGTTGAAGATGCGCACGTCGCCGAGATCGTCGCGCCCGCTCGCCGCATACACGGGCTGCGGCACGGTGAGCTGGTAATACGCGGCGCTGCCGTCGAGGTCGAGCGCGAAGCGCTGCGTGACGCGCCCGGCGTTCGGTGCGCCGTCGGCCGCCGCGAACGACGCGAGCAGGCTCAGCCCGAGCAGGGCGGCGAGTCGTTTCATGGCTGGCCGTCCTGTTGCGCGGCGGCCTTCGGCGGCAGCGGCGAGAAATAGCCGATCAACAGCAGCAGCACGCCGATGCCGATGAACGACACGATGCGCTCGATGCCGGTGACGTGCGACAGGTCGAACAGGAACAGCTTGACGACCGTCAGCGCGAGCAGCGCGGCGCCGACGAACCACAGCGGGCGCAGCCCGCGGCGCGTGGCCCAGATCGCGATCGCGAGCGCGCAGACCGTCCAGTACACGGACACCGATGCCTGCACGAGCGTCGATTCGGCCATCGCGCCGAATGCGTACGGCACGCCGACCCAGTGATGCAGCGTGCGCAGCAGGATCGCGTTCAGCCACAGGAAGCCTGTCGCGCCGGCCGCACTGAGCAGCTCGACGCGATACGCGCCGAACGACCAGCCGAGCTTGCGCGCGCGCACGAACCACGACGCGGCGAGCGCATAGACGACCGCGAGCACGAGATCGAGCGGGTTGAACAGCGGCACGCGCGCCCAGCTTCCGCCGTCCTGCGTGAAGTTCGCGTAGAAAGTCCACGCCCACATCACGACGATCAGCGGCAGCGACGCGAGCGCGCAGAGGCGGGCGATGCCGTCGCGGCGCGTGAGCCACATCCCGGCGAATGCGAACAGGCTCCAGCCGACCATGAACACCTGCTGGATGCCGAACGACGACAGCACGGTGTCGACGTCGTAGCCGAAGTGGAAGCGGTGATGCAGCGTGCGCAGCATCAGCGCGTTGAACCACAGGAACACGGTCGCGATCGCCAGATAGTCGACGACGCGCGGATGCCACGCGATGCCGAGCGTCTTGAGGCGACGCAGCCACGCGGCGAAGGCGACGAACACGAGACCCTGCGCGATGTCGAGCGGATTGAGCAGCGGCAGCCAGAAGAGCGGCGCTGCGTCGCCGTCGCTGACCGTGCTGGCGAGGCTCCACAGCCACAGCAGCGCGGCGAGCGGCGCCGCACCCCACACCTGGTAGGCGCGCGGGAACGCCGCGACCGGCCAGCGCAGGCGCGCGCCGGGGCCCGACACGAGCAGGAGCAGCGCGCCGAAGCCGTACGCCCATGCGCTCCAGCTCCATGCGCCTTCCGGGACGAACGCGCGCAGGCGCCAGAAACCTTCGAGCGACAGCAGCCCGCACACGGTCCAGAACGTCAGCGTATGCAGCGGCGCGAGAATGCGCGTTGCAACGGAGGGCGTCGCGCCGTTCGCGGCAGCGGCGCCGGTCGTGCCGCGCGACTGGCGCCACAGCAGCGCAAGCCCCGCGCCGACGGCCACCGGCCACGCGAACGCGCCCATGCCCGACAGCGGTGCTTCGTGCGCATCGAATGCGCGCAGCGCGAGCAGCGCCAGCACCGGCGTGAGCGCGACCGCGGGCCATTCGGCGAGCGGCCACGCGAGCCGGCGGCGTGCGACGTGCGCGAGCCACGCGGTACCGGCCGCGAACAGCGCGGTCGTATCGACGACGAAGCGATCGGCATGCAGATCGACGTGACGGCTCGCATGGACGAGGATCTCGTGCAGCCCGCCGCTGACCCACCACAGCAGCCCCCACGCGGCGGCCGCGACGCCGATCTCGGGCATCCACGCGTGCCATGCGCGCGCTTCGCCGCGCCCGTGCAGCCACCAGCCGGTGAACAGGCCGGCGAGCGCGATCAGCAGCATCGCGATGGTCGGGCCGTTGAGCACGGGCAGCGCGGTCGCGTCGGCCGGACTCAGCAGGCTCGTGAAGAACGCGCCGGCCGCGGCGACCTGCATCAGCAGCCCGAAGCCGAACGCGAGCAGGCGTTTCTGGCGCACGCCGAGCCATACGACGGCCGCGCCTTCGATGGCCCACGCGGCGCTGGTCGTCGGCCCCGAGAACGCGAGCGGCACCGCGAGCGTCGCGAAGATGACCGCGAGCGCGAGCATCGATTCGAACAGCAGCCCGAGGCGGTCGCGGCGCCGCGCGAGCCATGCGGAGATCGCGACGTAGAACGCCGACAGCGCGACCGCACTCCACGCGAGCGCGAACGGCATGCCTTTCACGAGCGCCGCCTGCAGCGCGGTCGCGACGATCGGCGTGCCGAACACGAGCGTGCCGTCCACGTAGTGTCGCAGCGCGAGTTCGCGTTTCACCGCATACAGCAGCGCGATGCCGACGTACATCAGGAAGAACAGGATCAGGAACGGCTCGGTGCTCGCGAACAGCGCGGGGCGATAGGCGGTCACGCCCCACGCGGAGCCGATCGTGAACGTGAACACGAAGCCGAGCAGGTTCAGCGGGCGCCAGGCCTTGAACCACGCGATCGCGAAGATGCCCGCGTTCAGCAGTGCGTAGTAGCTGAACAGCGCGACGTGGTTGCCCTGGCCGGTCGACAGCAGGATCGGCGCGAGAAAGCCGCCCGCGCTGCCCATGAACGCGAGCGGCAGCGCGTTCTGCCGCACCGCGAGGAACGCGCTCAGCGCGCAGACCGAGACCATCAGCGGGAACGCGGCGCCGATGGGCAGTAGTGCGTAAAGCTTGGTCGCGGCGAAGATGGTCAGGTACAGGATGCCGACGCCGCCGCCTTGCAGCACGAGGCCGTATGCGCCGCGGCGCGGCCGCACGCGCCAGCCGATCGCGAGCAGCGCGGCCGCGGCGAGCGCCGTGCCCGCGAGGCGGAATTCGATCGGTAGCATTGCGTTATCGGCCGCGTACTTGAGCAGGAACGCGACGCCGAAGAACAGCACGATGATCCCGACACGCACGACCGTGTTGCCGCCGAGCAGCCAGTCGCGCGCGGCGCCGAACGCGCGTTCGGCGAGGCCGGGTTCGCGCGGGGCGGGCGGTTGGGGCGGGGCAGGGCGGATCGGGGTGGCGGGTGCGGTGACGGTGGCGTGAGCGGACGCAGCCGAGGTGCGTGCTGCGGTGGCCGGTGCCGGCGGTGTCGCGGGCGTCGTCGTCGAAATGGATGCCGGTGTGTCGACGCGCACGGCGACAGGTTGTTGCACGGGCGGTGTCGGGAAGTGCGCCGGCAGCGGCGCGGACGCGGCGTCGGCCGAAGCCGTTTGCGCGATGCCGCCGGAGGTCGCCCCACCGGCCTTCGCGCCCGCCAGTTGAGCGCGCAGCGCGTCGAGTTCGCGCGTGAGTGTGTCGACGGTTGCTTCGAGGCGCGCGACACGATCGGCGAGCGGTAACGGAGTGGGCGACGGCGTCGCGGCGATCGCGAATGCGTCGGGTGCGGCGCGCGGCTTCTGCAGCTTGCGTTGCCGCAGCGCGTGTCCGAGCCAGAACCCGCCGGCGGCTCCGAGCAGCGAGCCGCTCGCGGCAGAGAAATCCCCGATCAGCGCGGCGATGCCGCCCATGATGAAGCCGATTACGGCGAATGCCCAGTTCAACGCCTTGCTCCCTCTCACTATCGTTATCGTCCTTCGATCGCGGATCGCACCGGATCGAGGCAGTTTCGGCACGGCCGGCAGGCGAACCGGCATGCGCGCGCCGTGCGGCCGGGCCCTCGTGCGCAGGGCCCGCGGCAACGTCGCGATCGGCGTGTTTGCGGGAATGTATCACAGCGCGCATGCTCCTATTTCCGGGGTTGGCGCGGTATCGCGGCGTGCGCCGTCCGGTGTCGCCATCCGGCTTTTTGCACGGTCATGCTTTTTACTGACGCATGGGGTGGGCCCTTTCGTCTGAATAGATCGACGCCGGAACGGACGTCAACTTGTCGCAAAGCGACGCGTGCCCGATACGGTCTGGCGCAAAACCTCATGCGCCATTCGCCGCGCTGCTGCGCACAAGTCCGGCGGGGGATGCCCGTCATTGCTGGCCGTGCGCGTATTGCGCCGCCGCAATCGGCGGCGCGGCCCGCCGGGCGGGGCTGGCGGGTGTGTCGTATTTGCGCAAGCGTTTGTCGTAATTCGTCGGCAGGCCGGGGTTTTTTCTGGCAACTATGTAGGCACGCTATGACAAGCGCGAGTCCCCGCTACACGAGGAGAAGGTTTCGATGGATGCCCCCAAGGTTGTGGTCGAAGGTCTGTGCAAGGTATTTGGAAGTAACCCGCAGCAGGCGCTCGACATGCTCGCCGCCGGCGCGACGAAGGACGATGTGCTCAAGCGCACCGGCCAGGTCGTCGGCGTGCACAACGTCTCCTTCGATGTGCAGGAAGGCGAAATTTTCGTGCTGATGGGCCTGTCCGGCTCCGGCAAGTCCACGCTGATCCGCCTCGTGAACCGGCTGGTCGATCCGAGCGCCGGCAAGGTGCTGATCGACGGGCTCGACGTCGCGTCGGCGCGCCGCTCGGCGCTGACCGCGCTGCGCCGCAAGGACATGAGCATGGTGTTCCAGTCGTTCGCGCTGATGCCGCATCGCACCGTCGTGTCGAATGCCGCGTTCGGGCTCGAAGTGGGCGGCATGGGCAAGAAGGAGCGCGAGCGCCGGGCGATGGAAGTGCTCGAGCAAGTGGGTCTCGCGCCGTTCTCGCACAAGCTGCCGTCCGAGCTGTCGGGCGGGATGCAGCAGCGCGTCGGTCTTGCCCGCGCGCTGGCCGTGAACCCGTCGCTGATGATCATGGACGAGGCGTTCTCCGCGCTCGATCCGCTCAAGCGCCGCGAAATGCAGGACGTGCTGCTGCAACTGCAGAAGGAGCAGCGCCGCACGATCATGTTCGTGTCGCACGATCTCGAGGAAGCGCTGCGCATCGGCAACCGCATCGCGATCATGGAAGGCGGCCGCCTCGTGCAGGTCGGCACGCCGCAGGACATCATCGCGAACCCGGCCGACGATTACGTGCGCGCGTTCTTCGACGGCATCGACACGAGCCGCTATCTGACGGCGGGCGACCTGATGCAGACGGGCGCCGTGCCGACCATGTCGAAGTGCGATGCCGCGAACGTCGCCGCTTCGCTGAACGGCAGCGCCGACTACGCGTTCGTACTCGATGCCGCACGCAAGATTCGCGGCTTCGTCACGCGCGAGGCGCTCGGTCAGGACACGCCGTCCGTGCGGCCGATCGAAAGCATCCGGCGCGATGCGTCGCTCGAACATGTCGTCGCGCGCGTGGTCGCGAGCCCGAATGCACTGCCGGTCGTCGACGACGACGGCTGCTACTGCGGTTCGGTCGATCGCGCGCTCATCCTGAAGGCCATCACGCGTTCGCGAGGTTCCCATGTCTGAAATGATTCCGCTCGGTACCTGGGTCGACCAGTCCGTTCACTACCTGCTCGACCACGACGCGAAGACGTTCGACGCGATCGGTCAAGCGATCGAGGGGCTCGCGGCATTCGTCGAGCATGGCCTGCAGGCGATCCCGATGTGGCTGATGATGGCGATCTTCATCGGCGTCGGGCTGTGGCGGGTGGGCTGGCGCTTCGCGCTGTTCACCACGCTGTCGCTGCTGCTGATCTTCGCGACCGGCTTCTGGGACCAGACGGTCATCACGCTCGGCCTCACGCTGTCGTCGACGATCATCAGCCTGGTGCTCGGCATCCCGCTCGGCATCTGGGCCGCGAAGAGCAAGTGGGTCGCCGCGATCGTGCGCCCGATCCTCGACCTGATGCAGACGATGCCGGCCTTCGTCTACCTGATTCCGGCCGCGATGCTGTTCGGTCTCGGCCGCGTGCCGGGGATCCTGTCGACGGTGATCTTCGCGATGCCGCCCGCGGTGCGTCTCACGAGCCTCGGCATCCGCCACGTGAACCGCGAGATCGTCGAAGCCGGCCAGGCGTTTGGCTGCACGCCGTGGCAACTGCTGTACAAGGTGCAGTTCCCGAACGCGCTGCCGTCGATCATGCAGGGCGTGAACCAGACGATCATGATGGCGCTGTCGATGGTGATCATCGCGTCGATGGTCGGTGCCGGCGGCCTCGGCAACGACGTGCTCGCGAGTATCCAGCGTCTCGACATCGGTCTCGGTTTCGAAAGCGGTCTGTCGGTCGTGCTGCTCGCGATCATTCTCGACCGCATCACCGAAAGCTTCGGCCGCGCGCCGGGCACCGTGAAGGCGCCGCTGTTCTCGGGCCTCAAGCAGCTCTTTCGCGTGAAGGCTTCGCCCGCGCAGGCCTGATCTCCGGCGGTCGGACCACGCTCCGGCCGCACACCCTGAATAGATAACGGCTCCCGCGGCTTCGGCCGCGGAGCTGGCCCCCTGCAACCTCCTCGCCAGGAGACCGATGTGACGTCCGCCGTCGCTGTCGCGCCCGCCGCCTGCGTTTCACCGGTTTCGTCCCTCGCCCATTTCGGCTTCCTCACGCTGCCGAACTTCTCGATGATCGCGTTCTCGAGCGCGGTCGAAGTGCTTCGGATGGCGAACTACGTCGGGCGGGCGGATCACTACAAATGGTCGATCTACTCGCTCGACGGCGCGCCCGCGCATGCCAGCAACGGCATCGCGGTGCGGCCCACGCAGGCGCTCGACTACGACAACCTGCCCGACGTGATGATCGTGTGCGGCGGCATCCGCATCCGCGACGTGGTCGATGCGGGCGCGCGCGATACGCTCGCGGCGCTCGCCGAACGCGGGCTGCCGCTCGGCGGCATCTGCACGGGCGCGTACGCGCTGATGTCGAGCGGGCTGCTCGACGGCTATCGCTGCACCGTGCACTGGGAGAACCTGTCCGCGCTGCATTCCGAATTTCCGCAGGTGGGCTTCGCCGACGAGCTGTTCGTCGTCGATCGCGACCGGCTGACCTGCACGGGCGGCACCGCGCCGCTCGACCTGATGCTGAACCTCGTCGGCATGCGGTTCGGCCAGCAACTCGCCGCGCAGGTCTCCGAGCAGTTCATCCTGGAGCGCATCCGCAGTTCGACCGATACGCAGCCGATTCCGGTCGACGCGCGCGTCGGCTTCTCGCGCGCGGAGCTGATCGAGGTCGTGCGGCTGATGGAGGCGAACATCGAGGAGCCGCTGTCGCTCGAGGAACTCGCGCGGCTCGTGCGGCTGTCGCAGCGGCATCTGCAGCGCATGTTCAAGGTGTACCTGAACGTATCGCCGACCCACTATTACCTGACGCTGCGCCTGAAACGCGCACGCGACCTGCTGCGCACGACCGACGCATCGATCGCGCGCGTGACGACGGTCTGCGGCTTTCATTCGCCGTGTCATTTCAGCAAGGCATACCGCGCGCAGTTCGGCCATGCGCCGAGCTACGAGCGCCGGCTGCCGGGGCGCTGAGCGGGGCAATCATTCGGTCCGCGACGTCGCCGGGATCGCGGCGCGCGGCTTCAATAAACGATCCCGGATTCAAGCAAACGACATCACTTTGAGGAGAAGCAAGATGAAGCGCCTATTGATCGCAGCGGTGTGCGGGATCGGGATGACCGCGCCGATGTCGGCCGTCTATGCGGCCGATCCGCCCGTGTGCAAGAACGTGCGCTTCGCCGATGTGGGCTGGTCCGACATCGCGGCGACCACGGGCCTCGCATCGACGATGCTGCAGGGGCTCGGCTACAACCCGACGAAGACGATCGCGTCGGTGCCGATCACGTTCGCCGGGATCAAGAGCAAGCAGATCGACGTGTTCCTCGGCTACTGGTCGCCGACGATGGACCCGATCATCCAGCCGTTCACGAAGGCCGGCACGATCAAGGTGCTCGCGACGCCGAACCTGACCGGCGCGAAATACACGCTCGCGGTGCCCGACTACGTATACCAGGGCGGCCTGAAGTCGTTCGCGGACATCCAGAAATACGCGGACAAGCTCAACGGCAAGATCTACGGGATCGAGCCCGGCAACGACGGCAACGCGCTGATCAAGAAGATGATCGACGGCAACCAGTTCGGCCTCGGCAAGTTCAAGCTGGTCGAATCGAGCGAGGCCGGGATGCTGGTCGAGGTGAATCGCGCGATCCGCGACAAGCAGTGGATCGTGTTCCTCGGCTGGGAACCGCATCCGATGAACGTGCAGATGAAGATCGACTACCTGACCGGCGGCGACGACGTGTTCGGCCCGAACTACGGCGAAGCGAAGGTGCTGACGGCGACGCCGCCCGACTACGCGCAGCGCTGCCCGAACGTCGCGAAGTTCGTGTCGAACCTGCAGTTCACGACGGCGATCGAGAACCACGTGATGGTGCCGATCATGAACAAGCAGGACCCGAACAAGGCTGCCGCCGCGTGGCTGAAGGCGAACCCGGACGCACTCGACAAGTGGCTGGCCGGCGTGACGACGATCGACGGCAAGCCGGGCCTGCCGGCGGTGAAGGCGTATCTCGGCGCGCATTGAGCATGACGCGTCGGGCTTTGCGGCTGCGGCCCGAAGCCTGACGTGAATGTCGAGCCGGCGTAAGCGGGGTGAGCTGCTTGCGCCGGTTTTTTGCTGCGTGCTTCGTGCTCGCGCCGACGGCGAGCGGGCGATGCGCTAGACTGCTCGATCCCCGATCGAGGAGACGGCCATGACCCGCAACCCGCTTGATGCAGCCGGACGGCAACTCGCAGCCCGCATGCGGCTGAGTCACGCGACCGCTTCGGCCGACGCCGGCTGCAACCGGACCGTCCGGTGCTTCGACCATTCATTCGCATGAAGCGCATCGAGCAAGTCGTGCTTGCCGCCGATCTCGCGGGCACGGCGGTGTTCGCGATCGAGGGCGCCAATGCGGCGATCGGCGCCGGCCTCGACCTGTTCGGGGTGATGGTGCTGTCGCTCGTCGTCGCGCTCGGCGGCGGCGTGATTCGCGACCTGCTGATCGGCGCGCGGCCGCCGAGCGCCGTGAGCGACTGGCGTTATCCGGCGCTCGCGTTCGCCGCCGGGCTGTTCGCCTTCGTGTTTCATGCGCGGGTCGCCGCGATCTCACCGTCGCTGCTGACGACGCTCGATGCGGCCGGCCTCGCATTGTTCGCGGTCGCCGGCGCGGTGAAGGCGCTCGAATTCCGTGTCCACCCGTTCATTGCAACGCTGATGGGCGCCGTGACCGGCTGCGGCGGCGGCGTCGTGCGCGATCTGCTGCTCGCGCGGATACCGGTCGTGCTGGTCACCGACATCTATGCGAGCGCGGCGCTGCTCGGCGCGGTCGTCGTTGTGTTGTGCCGGCGACTCGGTTGCCCGCCGGTCGTCGCGGCTGTGCTCGGCGGGCTCGCATGCTTTGCGTTGCGGATGGCGGTGGTGCGGTTCGGCTGGCAACTGCCGAAAATTGCCGCGGGCGCATAGGCGCCCGACTCACGACCCCTTCGTCGCCGCCGGCACGTCGAACACGCGATCGAACGCCCACTGGAACACGAACGCGTAGCAGAAGAAGAACGCGAACAGCGCGATATCGACGACGAACGCATCGAACCACGAGATGTCGAGCCACCACGACACGACCGGCACGAGGATGAAGATCAGCCCGCCCTCGAATCCGGTCGCGTGCAGGATCCGCCGCCCGAGCGTGCGCGCCGGCTGCCGGCGCGACGCTTCCCAGCGCTCGAACAGCGCATTGAAGATCATGTTCCACAGCATCGCGATCGCCGACATCGTCGCCGACAGCGCGCCCGAGTAGACGAGGTCCTGCTTGAAGATCGCCGCGATCGCGGGCGAGATGCAGGAAATGGCGATCGCTTCGTAGAGCACCGCCTGCGTGATCCTGCGCGATAGGCCTTGCACGGGGTTCCTCCAGTTCGACGGCAACCGCCGCGGCGACGTGCCGCGACGTTCCGGAAGGCTAGCCGCGTTGCGCAGCCGCTTCAATTCACCTAATCTCACCCGGATTGAATCGAATTCAACCCGGCCGTATCCGGCCCGCGAGGCCCCGTGTTCTCGAAAATTCCCCTGACCGCATTGCGTGTATTCGAATCGTCGGCGCGGCTCGGCACGTTCAAGGCCGCCGCGAAAGAACTGTCCGTGACGCCGGCCGCCGTGTCGCACCAGATCAAGTCGCTCGAAAGCCGCGTCGGCGTGCTGCTGTTCGAGCGCGGCGCGGGCGGCGTGCGGCTGACGGAAGAAGGCGAGCAACTGTTTCGCGCGAGTCACGATGCGTTGCTGGCATTGAGCCGCGGGCTCGATGCGCTGCGTCCGGACGCGGCCGATGCGCGCCCGCTCGTGCTGACCACCACGCCGGCGTTTGCTGCGATGTGGCTGATTCCGCGGCTCGGTGCGTTTCGCCGCGTCGATCCGCACCTGCACATCAAGGTCGAAACGGGGAACACGCTCGTCGATCTCGAACGCGATGCACGCGTCGATCTCGCGATTCGTGCGACGTCGCGCAGGTTTCCCGCGCTGCACGAAATTGCGTTGATCGACGAGTATTTCGGCGCGTATGCGGCCGCCGGGTTCGACGCGCATCGCACCGACGCGCCGCTCGACCTGATCGAAACCGTGTGGGATACGCCGCTACCGGTGTCGGTCGACTGGGCGTCGTGGTGTCGTGCGGCGGGCCGCGAAGCATGGCTCGAACGCGCGGTGTTTCGCCATTACGACGACGAGCATTACGCGTTGCAGGCCGTGCTGCACGGGCAGGGTATCGCGCTGCTCAGCTCGGTGCTGGCCGCCGAGCATGTCGAGCGCGGTGCGTTGGTGCCGATCGAGCCGGCGGTGCGGCTCGACGGTGCGCGTTTCGTCGCGCTGTGCCGGCCGGGGCGCGAGCGCGAGCCGCAGGTCAGGCGGTTTCTCGACTGGCTCGAAGCGGAAATCGTACGCACGCGCGACGCGGTGGCGCGGATGGCGCCGGACGATGCTCGCGCCGCTACCCGAAGCTGACGCAATACACCGGCGGCAAATGCGCCGATACCTGTCGCCAATGGTCGCCGCCATCGGCGGACGTCCATAACCCGCCGGTCGTCGATCCCATCGCGAGGTGCGTGCCGGAATCGTCCACCGCGAGCCCGTGCCGATACACGAGGTCGTACGCGGGCGCGGCCGGCAACCCGTTCGACAGGCTCTCGAAACTGCGGCCGCCGTCGCGCGTGCGCGTGACGACGAGCCGGCCGTTCACCGGAATCCGGCACGCGTCCTTCACGGCCGGCACGAACCACGCGGTATCCGGTTCGTGCGGATGCACGGCCACCGCGAAACCGAAGCTCGACGGCTCTGCTTCGATCCGTTGCCACTGTTCGCCGCCGTCGGTCGAGCGGAAGATCGCGCAGTGATGCTGCGTCCACAGCACGTCCGGATTGGCCGCGCACTGCACGACGCGGTGCGGGTCCTGCATGTTCGGCTCGCCGCGTCGCTCGGGCGGCATGTAGTCGGCTTCCATGCCTTCCGCCGTGACGCGCCATGTCGAGCCGCCGTCCGCGGTCTGCCACACGCCGCCGCACGAGATGCCGACGGTGACGTGCCGACTGTCACGTGGATCGACCATCAGCGAGTGAATGCCCGGCGCGTCGTACCCGCCGCCGCCCCATTCGAGGCGTTCGGGGCGATCCCACAGCGCGCGGTTCAGTACCCACGAATCGCCGTGGTCGTCGGAGCGGAACAGGCCGCCGGGAATCGTGCCGGCCCACAGCACGCCGGGCTCGTCCGTGCCGCCCGCTTCGAGCGACCAGATTTGCTGAAGCGCCCACGGCGGCTGCGGCGACCCGGCAGCGGCAGCTTCATCGTCGGTTTCGCCGCTGCCTGCGTGCGGATCGGCACGGGGAGGCGACGCGTCGGCGGGCTGCGGCGGATAAGCCGGGGCTGCACATTCCTCCCAATCGCCGGCGCCTGCACGCAGCCGATGCAGTTTCACGCCGAAATGGCCGAGATTGAGCGCCGCATACAGCGTGCCGTCGCGCGGGTCGGCAAGCGCCATGCTGACAGGCTCGCCGATGAAATGCGGTTCGCCGGGCGTCCAGCCGCCATGACCGTCCGGTTGCAGGACGAACAAGCCCTTGCGGGTGGCGACGAGCAGTCGATCGTTCATGTGCGGTGTCTCCGGATGTTCCGCCTTGTGGCGCGACGGTGCTTGGTATCGGGGAATGCGCCCGTGCATCGGTCCCTTTATCCGCCGGTCAGCGCCTGCACGACATACACGCGGCTGGCGGCCTCGAGCGCATCGGACAGATGTTGGCGGTCGCGGATCGGCTGGCCGTCGATGAATACCGACAGGTGCTTTCGCAGCGCGCCCTGGTCGTCGACGATGTAGCCGCGCAGCCGCGGCTGTTCGCTGAAAATGGTGTCGAATGCTTCGCCGACCGTATGCGCGTCGATGTCGCGCTCGGGCGTTTCGACGTGCCGCTGGATCGACGCGGCGAAGAAGAGGTGTGCCATGGCGGTAGGTGGCGGGAGCCGCACGAAGGGACGGCTTGTAGTTTAGGCGATCCGTTGGGCGCCGAAAGGCGGAACGCCGCCGCCGTGCGCGGCGTGGGTGGCGTCCTCGCTAAACCGGAATCGACCGTCCCCTGATCCGGATCCCGAGCCGCACGACGCCGATCACCGCATTCGATAGCCACATGAGCCAGCGCGGCATCCCGCGCCGGCGGATATCGAGCAGCAGCACGATCCGCACCGCGTCGCTGTCGTTCCACACCTCATGCGTGAACGTGTCGTCCCACAGCAGGAAGCGGCCTTCGTCGAGCCGGTATTCGCGCCCGTCGACCTTCAGCACGGCGGCCGGCGTGCCGTCCGCGCGGGTCGGCATCGACAGCACGAGATACCCGCGCAGGATGCCGCGAAACGGCCCGCGATGCGGCGGGATGTGCTTGCCGGGCGCGAGGAACGACAGCGACGCGGACAGCACGTCCGGCGACGCCGCGACGAGCGACGCGACGGTCGGGCAGCGCGACAGGTTGCGCGCGAACGGCTGGCCGTACGCCTGCATGATGAACATGCGCCAGTCGCGCGCGTCGTTGGCCGAGATGTCGTACTGCTCGCGCATGATTTCGTGAAAGCGCGGGATGCGCGGCATGTCGCGTGCGACGTCGAGCGCCTCCGCACGGATCGCGGGCCACGCGCGCACGAAGCGCTCGGCATCCGGGAACGCGGCCGCGTCGAGCACCGCGCCGCTGTCGATATGGCGGTCGTACAGCCTGCGCAGCAGGGCGGCTGCATGGTCGTAAGCGGCGGACATGGTCGATCGAGGGGCGGTCCGGATGAAGTGGTGGTCAGTCTGCCCGAAGCACGACGGGCACTGCGTTACGTCAGGTTACGCCGGCTGACGAATGAATGACAGTTCCATGAATGTTGGGTCGGCGCGAATGGAAAGCCGGGAATAAACCGCGCCTCTCCGTCGTCATACGGGTGTAGCACATCGTTTCGTTGACTGATGAAGGAGTGGAACATGAACACGCACAGGCTGGTGGCCGCCGCGGTGGCGGCGATTTCTCTCGCAGGTGTCGCGACGCAAGCGTCGGCACAGGCGCTCACGCGCGAACAGGTCCGGCAGGAACTCGTCGATGCGGAAAACAACGGGCTGCGCTTCGTGACCGATACGTCGTATCCGGACGTGAGCCCGCTGTTCCAGCACCAGGCCGATCGGATGCCGCAGCGGCAGGCGAGCACGGCGGTCGGCGGCGATCCGGCCATGTCGTCCGAAGCGGGCAAGCCGGCGGCGATGTCGCCGCGTCGAAGCGCCGCCGCATGCGTCGGCCCCGCGAGTTTCTGCACGATCTATTTCGGAAGCTGATCCGCCCGCCTGCATCCGCAGGTCACGCCTGTCCCGTGGTTGATCGATACATCACATTGATGGAGTTCATGATGAAAACATATATCGCACTACTGACGATAATCGGAGCGATCGTCGGTCAGTCGGCATTCGCGCAATCGGCCGCGCCGCTGACGCGTGCGCAGGTTCGCGACGAACTGATCCGCGTCGAAGCGGCCGGGTACGACCCGTCGAACGGCGAGGACGGCGCGTATCCGGCCGATATCCAGGCCGCGGAAGCGAAGCTCGCGGAGCAGGACCGCGCGCGGCTGGCGGCGTCGGCCGCGCGGGAGGCCGGACCCGGCATGCCGGCGCAGGTCGCCAACTAGGTGCCGGCATATACCCGTGTTGCGCGAGACCGTCGGCGTCGCGGCGGAACGCGGCACGTGCGCAGCGTGTCGCGCGGAGACGAATCGTGGGGACGGGGCGTGCGGTGTCGACGCGGTGCCGATGCGCCCCTTCATGCAGGCGGGCGGGGATGCAACGCGCGTCGTTGCGCGTCGGGGAATCGGTCTGGCCGCGTCGATGCGGCCAGACCCGGCGTCAATCAGCGCCGTTCGTCCGCGATATGACTGCGGATCACGTCCGCGAACGACGTGTCGCCCTTCAGCCCGAGCGCTTCCGCGCGCGACGTATCCCAACGGCCCGGCCAGCTGCCGACGATTTTCTCGACGCGTTCGTCGGGCACATGGCGGATCAGCTTCACGACCTCGTCGCCCGCGACGTCGCGCAGCGCCGCGATCATCTCGTCGACCGACACCGACAGCCCCGGCAGGTTGATCACGCGCTTGGTGCCGAGCGTCGCGCCGTCGATCTCGCACCCGGCGACCAGCGCTTCGATCGCGCTGCGCGGCGACAGCAGCCACAGCCGCGTCGAGCCGGGCACCGGGCACACGCTTTCCTCGCCGTTCAGCGGCTCGCGGATGATGCCGCTCGCGAACGACGACGCGGCCGCGTTCGGCCGGCCGGGCCGCACGCTGATGGTCGGCAGCCGCAGCACGCGGCCGTCGACGAAGCCGCGCCGCGCGTAGTCGCACAGCAGCAGTTCGGCGATCGCCTTTTCGGCGCCGTACGACGATTGCGGGTTCAGCGCGGTGTCGTCCTGCACGACGTCGGGCAGCGCGCCGCCGTACACCGCGACGGAGCTCGTGAACACGACGCGCGGCTGGTGGCCGCGTGCGCGGCACACCTCGAGCAGCGTGCGCGATGCGTCGAGGTTGATCCGCATGCCGAGATCGAAATCGGCTTCGGCCTGCCCGCTGACGATCGCCGCGAGATGGAAGATCGCGCCCGTCCGCGTGTCGATCGCGCTTTCGAGCACCGCGCGATCGGCGATGTCGCCGACGATCGACGTCACGCGCGCATCGCCGAAATCGCTGCCCTGGACGACGTCGAGCAGCACCAGTTCGTCGATCTTCTCGATGCGACCGTCGGGGCCGGTGAGTTCGCCGCGCTCGAGCAGCTTGCGTGCGAGACGCTGGCCGAGAAAGCCGGCGCCGCCGGTGATCAGTAATTTCATGTTCTTGACCCTCTGGGAAATACGGGAATTACAGGTATGTCTCGACCCAACCGAGGCCTTCCGACGTGCCGGCCTTCGGCCGATACTCGCAACCGATCCAGCCGTCGTAGCCGAGCGCGTCGATCAGCGCGAACAGATACGGGTAGTTGAGTTCGCCGACGTCCGGCTCGTGGCGTTCGGGCACGCCCGCGATCTGGATATGGCCGATGCCCGAGAAATCGCGCTTGAGCTTCATCGCGAGATCGCCTTCGACGATCTGGCAGTGGTAGCAGTCGAACTGCACCTTCAGGTTCGGCGCGCCGACTTCCGCGCGGATCGCCTGCGCGTCGTCCTGGCGGCTCAGGAAATAGCCGGGCATGTCGCGCTGGTTGATCGGCTCGATCAGGATCGTGACGCCGTGCGCGGTGGCGGCCTGCGCCGCATGACGCAGGTTCGTCAGATACGTATCGCGATGGCGTGCGCGGTCGGCGCCCGGCGGCACCATGCCGGCCATTACGTGCAGCTTCTTGTTGCCGATCACGCGCGCATAGTCGAGCGCCTGGTCGATGCCGCGGCGGAACTCGTCCTCACGGCCCGGCAGCGATGCAATGCCGCGTTCGCCCGCGGCCCAGTCGCCCGGCGGCGCGTTGAACAGCGCCTGTTCGAGGCCGTGCGCGTCGAGGCGCGCGCGGATGTCCTCGGCGGCGAAGTCGTACGGGAACAGGTACTCGACGGCCTTGAAGCCGTCGCGGGCGGCAGCGCCGAAGCGGTCGAGAAACGCATGCTCGGTGTACATCATCGAGAGGTTGGCAGCGAAGCGTGGCATGGCAGCGGGTCCTGTGAATGAATGGGGCGGGGCGCCGCGCGCCCCGTGTCGAATGATGAATCGGCCGGCGGCGGATCAGCGGTTCACGAGTTTGGCGGGTGTGAGCCACACCGCGATCGCGCCGATCACGAGCATTGCCGCGAGCACGTACATGCCGGACGCGGTGCTGTGCGTGGCGTCCTTCAGGTAGCCGATCACGTACGGGCTCGCGAACCCGGCGAGGTTGCCGACCGAGTTGATGATCGCGATCCCGGCGGCAGCCGCGGAGCCCGCGAGGAACGCGGTCGGCAGCGACCAGAACAGCGGCGCGCAGGTCAGCACGCCGCCTGCCGCGAGCGACAGGAACACGATCGACACCGCCGTATTGTGCGAGTACGACGCGGCGACCGCAAACCCGACCGCGCCCATCAGCGCCGGCACGATCAGGTGCCAGCGGCGTTCGCGGCGCTTGTCCGCGCTGTGGCCGAACAGGTTCATCACGACGATCGCGACGACGAACGGAATCGCCGACAGCAGGCCGATCTGCAGCGTATCGGTGATGCCGGTCGATTTGACGAGCGTCGGCATCCAGAACGTGAGCCCGTACTGGCCGGTGACGAACGCGAAGTAGATCAGCGACATCCACCACATGCGCGGATCCGAGAACACGGCCTTCAGCGAATGGCCGTGCTGCTGCTGTTCCTGCGGCTGCGCGGCGATTTCGTCCTCGAGCAACTGCTTCTCGCGCTCGTCGAGCCACTTCGCGCCGCGGATGCTGTTGTCGAGATACAGGATCGTCGCGATGCCGATGAGCACGGCCGGCACGGCTTCGATCATGAACATCCATTGCCAGCCGTGGAAGCCGGAGCCGCCGTGGAAGCGCTCCATGATCCAGCCCGACAGCGGATTGCCGAAGATGCCGGACACCGGAATCGCGGACATGAACACCGCGATGATCTTCGCGCGGCGATGCGACGGGAACCAGTACGTGAGGTACAGGATCACGCCCGGATAGAAGCCGGCTTCCGCGAGCCCGAGCAGGAAGCGCAGCACGTAGAACTGCGTCGGCGTCTGCACGAACGCGAACAGCGCGGACAGCAGGCCCCACGTGATCATGATCCGCGCGATCCAGATGCGCGCGCCGAGGCGGTGCATCAGCAGGTTGCTTGGCAGTTCGAACAGAAAGTAGCCAAGAAAGAAAATCCCCGCGCCGAGGCCGAATACGGTTTCGCTGAACGCGAGATCCTGCGACATCTGCAGCTTGGCGAAGCCGACGTTCACGCGATCGAGATACGCGACCACGTAGCAGAGCATCAGGAACGGCACGATGCGCCAGAACACTTTCTTGTAGGTGCGGTCGAGTTCGCCCGATTGGGCGGCCGCGGCGGGCGAGCGGCTTGCGGCCGCGTCGAGAGCAGTCATCGTCGTCTCCAATGATGTTATGTGCCGGCGGCGCGTACGCCGCCGGTCGTGTGTGTGCTGACGGAAAGGCCCGCGCACACGGCGGGTATGAAAATCGATACGGACTACTGGGTGATCGGGTCGCGGTGCGTTACCAGCGCGCACCGAAGCTCTGGCGCAGTTCGTCGAGCGCGGCGTCGGACAGCGGTTCGGGCTTCGGCTGCGTCATCAGCCACAGCCGCGCGGTTTCCTCGAGCTCCTCGAGTGCATACGACGCGTGCGAGACCGAAGGCCCCCA
The DNA here is from genome assembly GCF_902833155.1 of Burkholderia sp. BCC1047. NCBI lineage: Bacteria > Pseudomonadati > Pseudomonadota > Betaproteobacteria > Burkholderiales > Burkholderiaceae > Burkholderia > Burkholderia sp. BCC1047. The sequence continues at coordinate 127,855 of NZ_CADFEH010000001.1, forward strand.
CATCACCGGGCCGAGGCGATCGAGCAGCACGCCGCGCACCCGGTCGGCCAGCGCCGCGACTTCGGCCGCGACGGTCGGGTCGCCGGGGCGGCGGTAACGGATCAGCGGAATGTGGCCGACCTTCATCACGTAGTACGGCGTGATCGGCGGCAGCACGTCGGTATCGCGCCACACGCCCGCGAGCGTCAACGCGACGAGATGCGTCGAATGCGTGTGGACGACGCCATGCGCCTCCGCGTTGCGTGCGTAGATGCCGCGATGCAGCGCGAGCGTCTTCGACGGCTTGCCGCCCGACACGGGCTGGCCGTCGGCGCCGACCTTCGCGATGTCGTTCGGGTCGAGCCGGCCGAGGCACGCGTCGGTCGGCGTGATCAGCCAGCCGTCGTTCAGACGCGCGCTGATGTTGCCGGCGCTGCCGACCGCATGGCCGCGCGCATACAGGCTCGCGCCGACCACGCAGATCTCTTCGCGCAGTTTTGCTTCGTCGCTCATCGTGCGGCTCCATCCAGCGCGCGCAGCGCCTTGTCGAAAAAGTCCGTCGTGCCGAAGTTGCCGGATTTCAGCGCGAGGCCGAGCGGCTGTGCGTCGATGGTGGCCGTGGCCGGCACGCCCGGATCGAGCTGCGCGCCGATCTGCAGCGACTTCACATCGAGCGCCTGCACGACGGCGCCGGACGTCTCGCCGCCCGCGACGACGAACTTGCGCACGCCGAGCTCGCGCAGCCCGCGGGCGATCGCCGCGAGCGTGCTTTCGACGAGATGGCCGGCCGCGTCGACGCCGAGCGCCTGCTGCACGGCCTTCACTTCGTCGGGCGTGGCCGTTGCGTAGATCAGCACGGGCTGCGGCAGGTGCGAGCGCGCAAAGGCGAGCGCCTGCTCGACGACGGGCTCGCCGCGCGACGCCGCGAGCGGATCGATGCGGAAGCTCGGCCGCGTGGCGCGCCACGCGGCGACCTGCGCGTTGGTGGCCTTCGATGCGCTACCGGCGAGCACGGACGACGGGCCGTCGATGCGCGGCAGCGATGCCGCGTTGTCGCGCTCGGGCAATTGCTCCGCGCGGCGGAAATTCGCGGGCAGGCCGAGCGCGATGCCCGAGCCGCCGGTGACGAGCGGCAGGCCCGCGCATGCTTCGCCGAGTACGTAGAGGTCGCGGTCCGACAGCGCGTCGGCAATCGCGAAGCGCGCGCCTTCCGCGCGCAACTGGTCGATCCGCGCCCGCACGGCGGCCGCGCCGAGCGCGATCGTGTCGTAGCGGATCAGGCCGACCGGCGACTTCGTCTGCCGTTGCAGTACGCGTACGAGGTTTGCGTCCTGCATCGGCGTGAGCGGATGATGCTCCATCCCCGATTCGTTCAGCAGCACGTCGCCGACGAACAGGTGGCCGCGGTAGATCGTGCGGCCGTTCTCCGGGAACGCCGGGCACGCGATCGTGAAGTCGCCGCCGCCCGCGTCGAGCAGCGCGTCGGCCACCGGCCCGATGTTGCCCGCGTCGGTCGAATCGAACGTCGAGCAGTACTTGAAGAAGAACTGGCGGCACCCTTGCGCGCGCAACCATGCGTACGCGGCGAGCGATTGCGCGACGGCGTCGGCGGCGGGGATCGTGCGCGACTTCAGCGCGACGACGATCGCGTCGGCGTCGACGATCGTGTCGGTCGCGCTGTCGGCGGGCACGCCGATCGTCTGCACGGTACGCATGCCGCTCTTGACGAGCATGTTCGCGAGATCGGTCGCGCCGGTGAAATCGTCGGCGATGCAGCCGAGCAGGGGACGGGAAGCGGAAGCGGTCATGGCAGGCACGTCGTTCGAATCAGCGGGCGGGCGGCAGCGTGATGCCGGGGAAAGTCTTGATCACGGCGGAATCGTCCTCGCCGCCGTGGCCGGCGCTCGACGCGCTCATGAACATCTGGTGCGCGGTGGCGGAGAGCGGCAGCGGGAATTTGCTGCGGCGCGCGGTATCGAGCACGAGGCCGAGATCCTTCACGAAGATGTCGACGGCCGACAGCGGCGTGTAGTCGCCGTTCAGGATGTGCGGCACGCGGTTCTCGAACATCCACGAATTGCCCGCGCTGTGCGTGATCACGTCGTACAGCGCGTCGGCGTCGACGCCTTCGCGCAGGCCCAGCGCCATCGCTTCGGCGGCGGCCGCGATATGCACGCCGGCCAGCAACTGGTTGATGATCTTCACTTTCGAGCCGATGCCGTGCGCGTCGCCGAGACGGTACACCTTGCCGGCGATCGCGGCGAGCACGTCCTCGCAGCCCGCATACGCGGCGGCCGGGCCCGACGTCATCATCGTCATCTCGCCGGAGGCCGCGCGCGCGGCGCCGCCGGATACCGGCGCGTCGAGCATCTGCAGGCCGGCCGCTTCGATGCGTGCGCCGAGCGCGACCGCGAATTCGGGCGCGACGGTCGCGCTCGCGATCACGACGCCGCCCGGCTTCATCGCCGCGACCGCACCGTGTTCGCCGAACAGCACCGTTTCCGTTTGCGCGGCATTGACGACGAGCGTGACGACGACGTCGCACCGGGCGCCGAGTTCGGCCGGCGTCGCGCACGCGATGCCGCCTTCGGCGGCGAACGCCTGCAGCACGGTGTCGCGCACGTCGCATGCGTGGACGCGCAGGCCGGCGCGCAGCAGCGAGCGTGCGACGCCGAGGCCCATCGCGCCGAGGCCGATGACTCCAACATTTCGTGACATGGTCAACCTTGATCGATTCGAAAGAGGTTCTGGATAACGGCGGCGGGCGCCGCCGGCTTCAGCAGATGCCGGCTTCCGCGAGACGGCGGGCCGCGTTGTACATGTGCGTGCGCGCCGCGTTGCGCGCGGCCATCGGGTCGCGTGCGCGGATCGCGTCGGCGATCGCCGCGTGTTCCTCGCGCACCTGCCGCGAGAAATCCTCGCGCGTCGCTTCGTTGCTGCGCGTGACCTTCACGCCGGCTTCGAGATACTGGTTCAGGAACTGCAGCGTCTTCAGGAAATACGGGTTGCCGGTGACGGCCGCGATCGTGCGGTGGAATGCGACGTCCTCCGCGACGCCGTCGCGCCCTTCGGCAACGGCTTCGTCGATCTTGCGCAGCGCGTCGTCGATGTCGGCCATGTCGTCGGCGGTGTGGTGCAGCGCGGCTTCGGCCGCGACTTCCGCCTCGATCGCGCGGCGCACCGCGAGCAGGTGCGGCAGCGAACTCGCCTCGACGGCTTCCGCGTAGTCGATCCGCAGCGGCCGGATCGCGCCGTGCTGGTTCACGAACACGCCGCTGCCCTGGCGCGGCTCGACCACGCCTTCGTTCTTCAGCCGCGAGATCGCCTCGCGGATCACGGTGCGGCTCACGCCGAATTCCTGCGCGAGCACGGCTTCAGTCGGCAGCTTGCCGGTGGCCGAGAAGCTGCCCACTTCGATCTGCTTGAGCAGTTGCTGCGCGACGTGGTCGCTCATCGCCCGGGCGGGAATTTTCTCGAACATGATGCTCAGGTTTGTAAGGTGATGTGGTCATCATACAAATTTGAGCGCGCATCAGCATCCGGGATAACCCTCGTTCAAGAGAGGTAACGTCGGCTAAATTGATTGAAACCGGTTCCAAAATAATCGAATCCGACGCGAACGTGTGTCGTTCTGCAATCGATCAGGGAAGGGGCGGGCTGCCTGGCCCCGTCAGTCGGCGATGTCCTCGACGGGGTCGGCCGACGCGTCGGGCATCGCGGCCACTTCGGCCACGTCGCCGCCGCGCTCGCGATACGTCGCCGGCGGCACGCCGAACTGCTTGCGGAATTCGCGCCCGAGGTGCGACGCATCGGCGAATCCGCAACTCGACGCGATATCGGCGACCGTGCGGTCCGAACTCGTCAGCAGCCACGCGGCCGTGCGCAGCCGCACCTGTTTCGCGAAGGCCTGCGGGCTCCTGCCGGTCTCGGCCTTGAACAGCCGTTCGAGCTGCCGCGTCGACAGGTCGAGCTTGCACGCGAGTTCCTCGAGCGGCAGCGCACGCCCGACGTGCTGTTCCATCAGAAGAATCGCGCGCTTGACCTTCGGGTGCGTCGCCGGCTCGAGCCCCGGCGGATGCGGCTGCGGCGCATTGCCTTTCTGCATCTCGCCGACGAGCAGGATGCGCAGCGCCTTCTGCACGGTCGCGTGATCGAAGTGGCGCAGCAGGATCGCGGCGGCGACGTCGATCGACGCACGGCCGCCCGAGCACGTGATCCGGCGCCGGTCGATCACGAACAGCCGGTCGGCGATCAGCAGGTCGGGATCGGCGGACGGAAAGCGCTCGATGAAATCCCAGTAATGGAACCAACTCACGCAGGTGCGGTAACCGTCGAGCACGCCGGCGCGCATCAGCGTGAACACGCCGGTGCAGATGCCGACGACCGTTGCGCCGCCCGCCGCCGCGCGGCGGATGAACTCGAGCGTTTCAGGGCCGGCCTGCGGCCCCGAATGCAGCAGCCCGCCGACCACCACCACATAGTCGAACGGCTCGGCCGCGTCGAAGGTTTCCCACGGCGTGATCTGGATCCCGCAGCTCGCGCGCACCGGCGCGAGCGTTTCGCCGATCACGCTCCACGCGCAGCGCACGGGCTTGCTGTAGTCGCCGTCGTCGGCCGACAGCCGCAGCATGTCGACGAAGCCGGAGAAGGCCGTCAGCGTGAAGTTCGGCAGCAGCACGATGCCGAAGCGGATGCGCCGCGGCGCGGGTTCTGCGAGGGGGGAAGCGGGTACGTCGGGGGTCATCGCGGCCAATCTCGTCACGCCGGGCAGGCGGTCTCACTCGTTTCACACTGTTTGCGGGTTGCGGCTGCCGGAGGCGGCGCGGATGCAGCCAGCGTCGCCGATCGGCCGCGGCCGGACTTGTGGTTTTTCGTCGCGAACCATCGCCAAAACGCACTTTCGGGCCGGCCGGCACGGCGCTTGGCGGCGGTATCCCACGCCGATGCCGTTTTTGTTCTATCGGCCGATTTTACGCTTTGATGTACTGGTGCCCAACGACATTTCACGCATGCAACCCAAAGGAAGCCAGATGAACGTCAGCGCGTTCGACCTGTTCAAGATCGGCATCGGCCCGTCCAGTTCGCATACGGTCGGCCCGATGATCGCCGCGTGCCGCTTCGCGTCGCACGTCGAGGACGCGAACCTGCTCGGCTTCGTGCGCCGTGTGCGGGTCGAGCTGTACGGCTCGCTCGGCGCGACCGGCAAGGGCCACGGCACCGACAAGGCCGTGCTGCTCGGCCTCGAGGGCCACCTGCCCGACACGATCGATCCGGACCTGATCGAGCCGCGGCTGGCCGCGATCCGCGCGGAGAAGTCGCTGTCGCTGCTCGGCAGGCAGACGGTGCGCTTCGACGAGAAGGAACACATCGGCTTCTATCGCAAGCTGATGAGCGGCACGAGCATCGTGCACCCGAACGGGATGCGCTTCCAGGCATTCGACGAGCATGGCCAGCTGCTGGTCGAGAAAGAGTATTACTCGGTCGGCGGCGGCTTCGTCGTGAACCGCGACGGCGATCGCGTGAACGGCGTGCGCGCGGCGGTCGAGGTGCCGTATCCGTTCCGCACCGGCGACGACCTGATGCGCCAGTGCCGCGAGCACGGGCTGTCGATCGCCGAACTGATGCTGCGCAACGAAAGCGCGCTGCGCCCCGCCGACGAAGTGCGCGCCGGGCTGCTCGCGATCTGGCGCACGATGGCCGCCTGCGTCGAGCGCGGCTGCAAGGTCGAGGGCGACCTGCCGGGGCCGATGCGCGTGAAGCGCCGCGCGGCCGAACTGAACGGCCGCCTGCGTTCGCGTTCCGAAGAGTCGCTGCGCGACCCGCTGTCGATGCTCGACTGGGTCAACCTGTACGCGATGGCCGTCAACGAGGAAAACGCGGCCGGCGGCCGCGTCGTCACCGCGCCGACCAACGGCGCGGCCGGCGTGATCCCCGCGGTGCTGCACTACTACGTGAAGTTCGTGCCGGGCTCGAATGAAGCCGGCATCGTCGAATTCCTCCTGACGGCCGCGGCGATCGGGATCATCTACAAGGAAACCGCGTCGATCTCCGGCGCGGAAGTCGGGTGCCAGGGCGAAGTGGGCGTCGCGTGCTCGATGGCCGCCGCCGCGCTCGCCGCCGTGATGGGCGGTACGCCCGACCAGGTCGAGAACGCGGCCGAGATCGGCATGGAGCACAACCTCGGGATGACCTGCGATCCCGTCGGCGGGCTCGTGCAGATCCCGTGCATCGAGCGCAACGCGATGGGTGCGATCAAGGCGCTGAACGCGTCGCGCATGGCGCTCAAGGGCAACGGCCAGCACTACGTATCGCTCGATTCCGTGATCAAGACGATGCGCGAAACCGGCGCCGACATGAAGACGAAATACAAGGAAACGTCGCGCGGCGGCCTCGCCGTGAACGTCATCGAATGCTAACGAAGGATCCAAACATGAGCCGCTACTCGATATTCAGCCTGTTCCGCAACGGCCTCTCGTATCACGAGAACTGGGAAAAGCAGTGGAAGAGCCCGGAGCCGAAGAAGGAATACGACGTCGTGATCGTCGGCGGCGGCGGCCACGGCCTCGCGACCGCGTACTACCTCGCGAAGGAGCACGGCATCACGAACGTCGCGATCCTCGAGAAGGGCTGGATCGGCGGCGGCAACACCGCGCGCAACACGACGATCGTGCGCTCGAACTATCTGTGGGACGAATCGGCCGCGCTGTACGAGAAGGCGATGAAGCTGTGGGAAGGGCTGTCGCAGGATCTCAACTACAACGTGATGTTCAGCCAGCGCGGCGTGATGAACCTCGCGCACACGCTGCAGGACGTGCGCGACACCGAGCGCCGCGTGAACGCGAACCGGCTGAACGGCGTCGACGCCGAATTCCTGACGCCCGCGCAGATCAAGGAAATCGAGCCGACGATCAACCTGAACAGCCGCTACCCGGTGCTCGGCGCGTCGATCCAGCGCCGTGCGGGCGTCGCACGCCACGACGCGGTGGCCTGGGGCTTCGCGCGCGGTGCGGATCGCGCCGGCGTCGACATCATCCAGAACTGCCAGGTGACGGGCATTCGCCGCGAAGGCGGCGCGGTGGTCGGCGTCGATACGGTGAAGGGTTTCATCAAGGCGAAGAAGGTCGCGGTGGTCGCGGCCGGCAACACGACGACGCTCGCCGACATGGCCGGCGTGCGTCTGCCGATCGAAAGCCACCCGCTGCAAGCGCTGGTGTCCGAGCCGATCAAGCCGGTCGTCAACTCGGTGATCATGTCGAACGCGGTGCACGCGTACATCAGCCAGTCCGACAAGGGCGACCTCGTGATCGGCGCCGGTATCGACCAGTACACGGGCTTCGGCCAGCGCGGCAGCTTCCACATCATCGAAAGCACGCTGCAGGCGATCGTCGAGATGTTCCCGGTGTTCTCGCGCGTGCGGATGAACCGCCAGTGGGGCGGCATCGTCGACGTGTCGCCGGACGCGTGCCCGATCATCACCAAGACCGACGTGAAGGGCCTGTATTTCAACTGCGGCTGGGGTACCGGCGGCTTCAAGGCGACGCCCGGCTCGGGCTGGGTGTTCGCTCACACGATCGCCCGCGACGAACCGCATCCGCTGAACGCGCCGTTCGCGCTCGACCGCTTCTACACGGGCCACCTGATCGACGAGCACGGCGCTGCCGCCGTCGCGCACTAACCGCACTGAGGAGAAAGAAACATGTTGCTGATCGAATGTCCGTGGTGCGGGCCGCGCGCCGAATCCGAGTTTACGTGCGGCGGTGAAGCCGACATCGTGCGCCCGGTGGCGAACGAGACGATGACCGACCGCGAATGGGGCGAATACGTGTTCATGCGCGAGAACAAGCGCGGGCTGCACAAGGAGCAATGGCTGCATACGCAGGGCTGCCGCCGCTGGTTCAAGGTGACGCGCGACACGGTCACCTACGATATCAAGGGCTACGAAAAGTTCGGCGGGGCTGCCAACAGCGCAGCTGCCGGCAACGCACACGAAGAGGGCACGAGCAAATGAGCCAGAAAGACCGCCTCGGCACCGGTGGCCGCATCAATCGCGCGATTCCGTTGACGTTCACGTTCAACGGCCGCACGTATCAGGGCTTCCAGGGCGACACGCTCGCGTCCGCGCTGCTCGCGAACGGCGTGCACTTCGTCGCGCGCAGCTTCAAGTACCACCGTCCGCGCGGGATCGTGACGGCGGACGTGGCAGAACCGAATGCCGTCGTGCAGCTGGAGACCGGCCCGTACACCGTGCCGAACGCGCGCGCGACCGAGATCGAGCTGTACCAGGGGCTCGTCGCGACGAGCGTGAACGCGGAGCCGACGCTCGAGAACGACAAGTACGCGATCAACCAGAAGTTCTCGCGCTTCATGCCGGCCGGGTTCTACTACAAGACCTTCATGTGGCCGCGCAACATGTGGCCGAAGTACGAAGAGAAGATCCGCGAAGCGGCCGGCCTCGGCAAGGCGCCCGAGGTGCTCGACGCCGATCGCTACGACAAGTGCTACGCGCACTGCGACGTGCTCGTGGTCGGCGGTGGCCCGTCGGGCCTCGCCGCCGCGCATGCGGCAGCAACCGCTGGCGCACGCGTGATCCTCGTCGACGATCAGCGCGAACTCGGCGGCAGCCTGCTGTCGTGCCGTGCGGAGATCGACGCGAAGCCCGCGCTCCAATGGGTCGAGAAGATCGAGGCCGAGCTGCGCAAGCTGCCCGACGTGACGATCCTGTCGCGCAGCACCGCGTTCGGCTATCAGGACCACAACCTCGTGACGGTCACGCAGCGCCTGACCGATCACCTGCCGGTATCGATGCGCAAGGGCACGCGCGAACTGCTGTGGAAGGTCCGCGCGAAGCGCGTGATTCTCGCGACCGGCGCGCACGAGCGGCCGATCGTATTCGGCGACAACGACCTGCCGGGCGTGATGCTCGCGGGCGCGGTGTCGACCTACGTGCATCGCTTCGGCGTGATGCCGGGCCGCAACGTGGTCGTGTTCACGAACAACGACCGTGCATACCAGACCGCGCTCGACCTGAAGGCGTGCGGCGCGAAGGTAACGGTCGTCGATTCGCGCGCGTCGTCGAACGGCGCGCTGCCGGCGGCGGCCAAGCGGCAGGGCGTGACGGTGATGAGCGGTGCGGTCGTCACGGCCGCTTCGGGCAAGTGGCGCGTATCGTCGGTCGACGTCGCGTCCTACTCGAACGGCCAGACCGGCGGCAAGCTGCAGACGCTGCCGTGCGACCTCGTCGCGATGTCGGGCGGCTTCAGCCCGGTGCTGCACCTGTTCGCGCAGTCGGGCGGCAAGGCGTGCTGGAACGACGAGAAGGCGTGTTTCCTGCCGGGCAAGCCCGTTCAGGCGGAAGCGAGCATCGGTGCGGCGGCCGGCGAATTCGGGCTGGCCCGTGCGCTGCGGCTCGCGGTCGATGCGGGCGTGGAAGCGGCGAAGGCCGCGGGCTTCACGGCCGCGCAGCGCCCGGTCGCACCGCAGGTCGCCGAAGCCGTCGAAGGCGCATTGCAGCCGTTGTGGCTCGTCGGTAGCCGCGAGGCGGCGGCGCGCGGGCCGAAGCAGTTCGTCGACTTCCAGAACGACGTCGCAGCCGCCGACATCCTGCTCGCCGCGCGCGAAGGCTTCGAGTCGGTCGAGCACGTGAAGCGCTATACGGCGATGGGCTTCGGCACCGACCAGGGCAAGCTCGGCAACATCAACGGGATGGCGATTCTCGCGGGCGCGCTCGGCAAGACGATTCCGGAAACGGGTACGACGACGTTCCGCCCGAACTACACGCCCGTGTCGTTCGGTACGTTCGCGGGCCGCGAGACGGGCGATTTCCTCGACCCGATCCGCAAGACGGCCGTGCACGAATGGCACGTCGAGCACGGCGCGATGTTCGAGGACGTCGGCAACTGGAAGCGGCCGTGGTATTTCCCGAAGAACGGCGAGGATCTCCATGCGGCCGTGAAGCGCGAATGTCTCGCGGTGCGCAACAGCGTCGGCATCCTCGACGCGTCGACGCTCGGCAAGATCGACATCCAGGGCCCGGACGCGGTGAAGCTGCTGAACTGGATGTACACGAACCCGTGGAACAAGCTCGAAGTGGGCAAGTGCCGCTACGGGCTGATGCTCGACGAAAACGGGATGGTGTTCGACGACGGCGTGACCGTGCGCCTCGCCGACCAGCATTTCATGATGACGACCACCACCGGCGGCGCGGCGCGCGTGCTGACGTGGCTCGAGCGCTGGCTGCAGACCGAATGGCCCGACATGAAGGTTCGTCTCGCGTCCGTCACCGATCACTGGGCGACGTTCGCGGTGGTCGGCCCGAAGAGCCGCAAGGTCGTGCAGAAGGTGTGCCAGGACATCGACTTCGGCAATGAAGCGTTCCCGTTCATGAGCTATCGCAACGGCACCGTCGCCGGCGCGAAGGCGCGCGTGATGCGGATCAGCTTCTCGGGCGAGCTGGCCTACGAAGTGAACGTGCCGGCGAATGCGGGCCGCGCGGTGTGGGAAGCGCTGATGGCGGCCGGCGCCGAGTTCGACATCACGCCGTACGGCACCGAGACGATGCACGTACTGCGCGCGGAGAAGGGCTACATCATCGTCGGCCAGGATACCGACGGCTCGATCACGCCGTTCGACCTCGGGATGGGCGGGGTCGTCGCGAAGTCGAAGGACTTCCTCGGCAAGCGTTCGCTGTCGCGTTCGGACACCGCGAAGGAAGGCCGCAAGCAGTTCGTCGGCCTGCTGACCGAAGACGAACAGTTCGTGCTGCCGGAAGGCGCGCAGATCATCGCGAAGGACACGCAGGTGTCGGCCACCGATCCGACGCCGATGATCGGCCACGTGACGTCGAGCTACTACAGCCCGATCCTGAAGCGCTCGATCGCGCTCGCGGTGGTGAAGGGCGGCCTGAACAAGATGGGCGAGAGCGTCGTGATTCCGCTGGCCAACGGCCGCCGCATCACCGCGAAGATCTCGAGCCCGGTTTTCTACGATACCGAAGGGGTGCGTCAGCATGTGGAATGAAACGAGAAACCAGACGCAGGTGGCGGGCGCGGGCGGCGTGACGCTTGAATCGCCGTTCGTCGGCGCGGCCGACGTGCTGAAGCCGCACCAGGCGCGCGCTTCGAAGAAGTTCACGCTGCGCGAGCGGCCGTTCCTCGATCTCGTCAACGTGCGCGGCGAGTTGGGCGATCCGGCATTCGTCGCCGCGTTCGAGCGCGTGGTCGGCTGCCGGCCGCCCGCGGAGCCGAACACGGTGGCGCGCGGCGCCGAGTACGACGTGCTGTGGCTCGGCCCCGACGAATGGCTCGTGCGGTCGAACGGGCCGGTTCAGGCCGGCGTGCTCGAGGCGAAGCTGGCCGAGGCCGTGCAGGGCTTGTACGCGGCGGCCGTCGACGTCGGCAGCGGCTACACGGTCGTCGAGATCACCGGCGAACGCGTGCGCGACGTGATCGCGCGCGGCTGCCCGCTCGATCTGCATCCGCGCGTGTTCAAGCCGGGCCAGTGCGCGCAGTCGCACTACTTCAAGTCGCCGATCACGCTGATCCCGACCGGCGACGACACGTTCGAGATCGTCCTGCGCCGCAGCTTCGCCGACTATTTCGTGCGGATCATGCTCGACGCCGCGGCGCCGCTCGCATCATGAAGCCGTTCGACGAACCGTTCGTGGCGATCGACGCGCCGCGCCTGCGCGGGCGCGGCTGGAGCGTGTTCGTCGACGAACTGAAGGTGCCCGCGCGGATCGGCATTCACGCGCACGAGCATGAAGCGCCGCAGCCGATCGTGATCGATGCGCGCCTCGGGTATCGCTGCGAGCCGAGCGAGCAGGGCGAGTGGATCGATTACGACGGCTACTGCGCGCGCGTCGCGTCGTTTCTGTCGCACAAGCCGCATACGCGGTTGCTGGAGACGCTCGTTGCGGATATCGCGGTGCTGTCGTTTCGCGAATGGCCGGCGCTGGAGTCGCTGACGCTGTCGGTGTACAAGCCGAAGATCCGGCCGGGGACGAAGCGCGTGGGTGTGTCGCTGGACTGGACGCGCGGGGATTACCTGCGGTGGACGGGGGCGGCGGGGCAGCTTTGATCAGAGGGGGACCGGATCAAGGCACGAGGGAGGTGGTCCGGCGACTCCATGGGGCGGCGGCGCGAATGCGCCGCCGTACTCGTTTATAGTTCCTGAAATATCGGAACAATTGGCGATATGGCACGGCCGGCGGTCAGTTCGGCTGCGTCAGTTGCGCTTCCCACTTCTTCAGGATGCGCACGCGTGCCTGACTGAAATCCACCCAACAGTTGAGCCAGGCGTCACTCGGAATCGTCTGCTGCGGATTGGCGGTCTTCACGTAGTCACAAGTATCGCCGGCAAAGGCGGCCCAACTCGTCTGCGATTTCGCGAGTCGGGCGGCAGCGTCGGGGTTGCGTTGGCGCAGCTTGCGAGCGAGCGACCGGTACGCGCTGTCCACTTGCTGCTGCTGCTGATCGAGCACGCAGCGCCGCACGGCGTCCATCGTCGGCCCTGCCTGTTCGCAGTCGACGACAGCGAAAGCCGATACAGGGCCGGCCGACAGCGCGACAATGGCGAACAGCCGGACCGCGCGGTGTCGGGCCGGGGCCGTGCGAACGGGGGTGCCCATTGCTTACTTCGCGTTGCGGCTCGCGGCCGGCGCCGCTGACGGATCGCTGACCGGCACCATGTGCGCCTTCGCGTTGTTCGCATCGTTCGCGGTATTCGCGCTTTTCGCATCGTCCTCGGGCTCGAGCACGAACCGGAACGAGTCGACCCGCTGCATCACTTTCGCCGCATACGCACTGGATCCGCCGCTGTAGCTCCTCAACCCGGCCTGCACGTTGCCGCCGGCCGCTTTCACATAGCCCGACAGAATGCGCGAGCCGACCTCGACGTTCGCATTCGGCTCGGTCAGGTCCTTCACGTCGCGCAGCATGCCGCGGTGCGCGGACGGCACGACCTGCATCAATCCGGTCGCGCCATGCTGGCCGCGCGCCTTTTCCTGGAAGCGCGATTCGATCGAAATAATCGCGTAAACGAGTGCTGGCGGCAGCGAATATTTCGTCGCAGTGACGCTCACGATATCGGCGAGCTTCGCAGCCTTTTCTCTTGCGACGCCGAATTTCTTCGTCAGGTAGGACGTGATGCGGCGGTTTGCTTCGTTAGGCTGATCGTTGGCGTTCGCGAGCGGTGCGGACGCGACAGTCGGCGCGGATGCCGGTGCGTCGGGCGCGGAAGCCGGCAAAGCGGGCGCCTGCTGCGCCGCGGCCTGTTGCGCAATGCCGAGCGAAAGCACGATCAGCCAGAAGAACCGTCGTCGCATGGTCGAGTGCGGGGAAATGGGAGGCGCATAGTATATCGACCAATCGCGGCGCGTGGTCGAGCGCCGGCTCGAATGAAAGCGACGTGTAGGCTTGTCACGTTCGCGATCGTCGACGTGCCGATCGTTGCGTGGACACGCATCGGAGTCAGGACGAGCGCTAGTTGATGATCTCGCCGATGCCGGTTTCGATGCGGATTCTGAGTTGCTGGATGAACGCCGGATCGTACGGTTCCCAGCTATCGAGTTCGCCAACGATCTTCAAAGGCGATGTGCTTCGATACGATCGCGTCGGATTGCCCGGGAATTTCTTGTCCGTGACGTTCGGGTCGTTTTCGAATTCGCCGGTGGGTTCGACGATGTAGACCCGCGGCCGGCCATCGCCTTTGGCCATTTCCGCAGCCAGGCCGGCGCCTTTGGGCAGGGCCGTGAAATAAATGTGATTCATCACGACGTCATCCCGATAATTCGATCTGAAGCCTGCCGTCAGCAAGTCGCCGGTCCGCAGATCCGCTTTCGTGCCGTGAAAAAACGGGCCGGTGTCCAGGGCAGCCATGGTTTCTCCTTCGAAAAATTTCGCGACGGCTGCTACGTGCGCCGCGCGCTCGCCACCCGCGCGATCGCGCCGATCGCATCGCTGACGAGCACCGCGAGCAAGCCGACGATCACGCCGCCTTGCAGCACGAACGCGGTGTTCGACGTCTGCAGGCCCGCGATGATCACGTCGCCGAGCCCGCGCGCGGCCACCGTCGAGCCGATCGTCGCGGTGCCGAGATTGATCACGACCGCGAGGCGGATGCCGTTGACGATCACCGGGAACGCGAGCGGCAGCTCGACGGACACCAGCTGCTGCCAGCCGCTCATCCCCATCCCGCGCGCGGCGTCGACGACGTCGCGCGGCACGTCCTCGATCCCCGCGATCGTGCTTTCGAAAACCGGCAGGAGCCCGTACAAAACGAGCGCGATCAGCACGGGTTTCAGGCCGAAGCCGACTGCCGGCACGGCCAGCGCGAGCACGGCGACCGGCGGGAAGGTCTGGCCGATATCGACGACGCTGCGCGCGACCGGCAGGAAATCCGCGCCGAACGGCCGCGTGACCGCGATGCCGGCCGCGACCGCGACGATCGTGCCGATCAGGCTCGACAGCGCGACCGTGCCGAGATGCGCGAGCGTGAGATCGAGCAGGCTCGCGCGATCGTAGATCACCGGCGCGCCGTTGTCCGCGAACGGAGCGAACAGACCCTGCAGCCACACGGGGCGCAACAGCAGCACGAGCAGCAGCGCGAGCGCGGCCGCGCGGGCGACGTACGCGGGAAGCGCCGACCGCTTGGGGCCCATGCTGCCGCGCGTCGTCATGCGGGCTGCCTCGCGTGCGAGCGGATCGCGTCGAGCGTGATGCGGCGGGGGCCGTGTGCGTGGCGGTTGCCGTCGGCCGTATCGTCGACGGGCAGCGCGTCGACGCCGCGCCACAACAATTCGGACACCGCATCGCGCAGCGTGCGCGTCGCCGCGATCGGTTCGCCGGCGGCATGGCCGGCTTCGGCCACGGCGTCGATCGGCGTGAGCGCGAGCAGGCGCAGCGGCCGGTCGACGCCCGCGACGAGTTGTTCGACGACACCCGCCGCCGGCTTGCCGAGAATCTCGGCCGGCGACGCGACCTGCAGCAGCCGGCCGCCGTCCATCACCGCGATCGTGTCGCCGAGCTTCAGCGCTTCCTCGATATCGTGCGTGACGATCACGACCGTGATGCCGAGGCGGCGCTGCAGCGCGAACAGATCGTCCTGCGCCTTGTTGCGGATGATCGGGTCGAGCGCGCCGAACGGTTCGTCCATCAGCAGCATCGCGGGCTCGGCCGCAAGGGCGCGCGCCACGCCGACGCGCTGCTGCTGGCCGCCCGACAGTTCGTGCGGGAGCTTGCCCGCGAATTCGGCCGGCGCGAGATGGAACAGGTCGAGCAGTTCGTTCACGCGCGCGTCGATGCGCTCGGCCGGCCAGCCGAGCAGGCGCGGCACGGTCGCGATGTTGCGCGCGACGCTCCAGTGCGGAAACAGCCCGTGCCCCTGGATCGCATAGCCGATGCCGCGCCGCAATTGCTCGGGCGCGACGGTCGCCGTATCGACGCCGTCGATGCGGATCGTGCCGCTGGTCGGTGCGATCAACCGGTTGATCATGCGCAGGAGCGTCGACTTGCCGCTGCCCGATGCGCCGACGAGCGCGGTGATCGTGCCGCGTTGCATCGTCAGCGATACGTCGTCGACGGCGACCGCGTCGCCGAAGCGTTTGCCGACTCGTTCGATCTCGATCATCCTGCACGCCCCTTCGCGAGCGACGTCGCGGCTTCGAACACGACCGCGGCCGCCAGTGCGAGCACGATCGTCGGGATCGCGCCGAGCAGCACGAGATCGGCGGCCGATTGCCCGATCCCCTGGAAGATGAAGGTGCCGAACCCGCCGCCGCCGATCAGCGCGGCCACCGCGGTCAGCCCGATGTTCTGCACGAGCACGATGCGCACGCCGCTCAGGATCACCGGCAGCGCGAGCACGAGATCGACGCGCAGCAGCCGCTGCGCACGCGTCATGCCCATCGCGCGCGCGGCTTCGGTCACGTGCGGCGGCACCTGTTCGAGCCCGACCACGACGCTCGATGCGATCGGCAGCAGCGAGTAGAGGAACAGCGCAAGCACGGCCGGCGCGACCCCGATGCCGCGGATGCCGAGCGCGGCCGCGAGCGGCACGTGCGCGGCGAGCAGGCCGAGCGGCGCCATCATCAGCCCGTACATCGCGATGCTGGGGATCGTCTGCACGATATTGAGCGCGGGCATCGCGACGGTGCGCACCGTCGCGATGCCCGCGCAGGCGATGCCGAGCGGCACGCCCGCGACGAGCGCGGCGGCGACCGAGCCGCCCGCGAGCGACACGTGACGGATCGCTTCGCGCCAGAAATCGTCGCTGCGCACCGCGTATTCGCGCATCACGGAGAGGCCGTCCCACCAGCCGCTCGCGAGCGGCACCGAAACCGCTGCTATCGCGACGGCGAGCGCGGCGAGGCGCCGCCACGGGCCGAACGCGAGGCGCGCGAGCGCGTCGGCGATCAGCACGGCCGATGCGAACAGCAGCAGCCAGACGCCGGCGTCGGGCGACACGCGGGCCAGCATGTCGTCGGGTGCGACGACATGCGCCGCGGCCGCGCCGACCGCATACGCGAGCGTCGCGAGCCCCGCGCAGCCGGCCGCGAGCCGCCACGCGGGACGGCTCGCCGTCATCACCCACAGCGCGCCGACGGTCCACAGCGCGGCGAGCACGGCGCCCTGCATCGGCGGCAACGCGGCGAACACCGACAGCCCGGTGCCGGCCGCGATCCGGTTCGGCCGCAGCACCGCGAACGACAGCCCGAACACCGCGACGATCGTCAGCATGCCGATCAGGATGCCGACCTTGTCGAACGTGACGCGCCGCGCGGACGCTGCCGCGCGCGCCGTCATTTCACGAAACCCTTCGCTTTCAGGTAGCTTTTCGCGACGCCGGCCGCCGGCTCGCCGTTGAGCTGGATGCGGGCGTTCAGCGATTGCAGCGTTTTCAGGTCGAGGCTCGCGAACACGGGCTTGAGCAAGTCGGCGATCTGCGGATGCGCTTTCAGCGCGGCTTCGCGGATCACCGGCGCCGGCGCGTAGACGGGCTGCACGTGCTTGTCGTCGTCGAGCACCGCGAGGCCGCTCGACGCGATGCCGCCGTCGGTGCCGTAGACCATCGCGGCGTTCACGCCGTCGGTCTGGTTCGCGGCGGCCTTGATCGTCGCGGCCGTGTCGCCGCCGGACAGCACGACGAGCTGCTCGGGCTTCAGCTTGAAGCCGTACGCTTTCTCGAACGACGGCAGCGCGGATGCGCTGTTCACGAATTCGGCCGACGCCGCGAGCTTCACCTTGCCGCCGCCGGCTACCCACTTGCCGAAATCGGAGAAGGTCTTCAGGTGCTGCGACTGCGCGACGGGCGCGAGCAGCGCGACGCCCCACGTGTTGTTCGCGGGCGCCGCGGCGAGCCACACGAGATGGTTCGCCGCGTAGTCGAGTTGCTTCGCGGTGTCGTAGCCTTGGCTCGCGTTCTTCCACACCGGATCGTCGGCCTTGTTGAAGAAGAATGCGGCGTTGCCCGTGTATTCGGGGTAGACGTCGATCTCGCCGCTCGTGAGCGCCTTGCGCACGATCGGCGTCGTGCCGAGCGCGATCTTCTCGGTGACGGGAATGCCGTGGGCTTTCAGCACCTGCGAAATGAGGTTGCCGAGCAGGTTGCCTTCGGTGTCGATCTTCGACGACACCACGACGGGCGTGTCGGCGTGCGCGCCGGGCGCCACGATCGCGGCGGCGAACGCGAGGCCCAGGATCCGGGCGGGCAGGGCGAGCTTCATCGGGGCCAATCTCCAGGAGGGGGCGTACGCCGAAAGTTACTTGACTGAGCGGGCTTTGGCAAACCGCGTGCGGCGGCGTGTCCACAGCCGATGTGAGGATAACCCGCAACCGCCGTACGGGCTTGTTACACTGGAATTCACTCCCCGCCTGCGGACATTTGCTGACATGAAGCCCGAGCTGCTGGTCCTCATCGCATTGCGCGGCGACGCGCATCGCGAGATCGCCGCGTCGTTCGACGTGCGTTATGCCCCGACTCCCGACGCGCGCGAACGCGCGATCGCCGAACACGGCAGCACGATTCGCGCGGTGCTGACCAACGGCAGCACGGGGCTGACCGCCGCCGAGATCGACCGGCTGCCGCAGCTCACGTTCGTCAGCGCGCTCGGCGCGGGCTACGAGCACATCGACGTCGCGCACGCGAAGGCGCGCGGCATTGCCGTGGTCACGGGCGCCGGCACCAACGACGATTGCGTCGCCGATCACGCGTTCGCGCTGCTGCTCGCGGCGGTGCGCAACGTCGTGCAGCTCGATGCGAAGACCCGCGCGGGCGTGTGGCGCGACGGGCTGTCGATGCCGCCGAACGTGTCGGGCAAGAAGCTCGGCATCGTCGGGCTCGGCAAGATCGGCGAGAAGTGCGCGCGTCGCGCGGTCGGCTTCGACATCGAGATCGGTTATCACAACCGGTCGGAGAAGCCCGTGCCGTACCGCTATTTCGACCGGGTCGACGCGCTCGCGCAGTGGGCCGATTTCCTGATCGTCGCGACGCCGGGCGGCGCGGGCACGCGGCATCTGATCGATCGCACCGTGCTCGACGCACTCGGCCCCGGCGGTTTTCTCGTCAACGTGTCGCGCGGCAGCGTTGTCGATACCGCTGCTTTGGCAGACGCGCTGCGCGAGCGGCGCATCGCGGGCGCGGGGCTCGACGTGTACGAAGGCGAACCCGAGCCGCCGCGCGCGCTGACGGATCTCGACAGCGTCGTGCTGACGCCGCACATGGGCGGCTGGTCGCCCGAGGCGCTCGATCGTTCGGTGCGGCAGTTTCTCGACAACGCGGCGCGGCACTTCGCGGGGCAGCCGGTGTTGACGCCGGTGTGAGCGCCGGGCAGGGGCGTCTACTCAGTTCGCCTGCCTGCAGAATTCCCAGTAGAAATCCGGCAGGTTCGCCGGCTTGTCGGCATCGAGATCGATCCAGCCGAACTGGTTGTGCTCGTCGCTCAGCACGATTTCATGACGATCGACTTCGCACAGGAAGCACACGATCAGTACGCGCTTGCCCGGCACGACCTCGCACGAACGGCTGCCTACGTAGCGGATCGCCGATGCGACGATCCCGCATTCTTCCTGCACTTCGCGTGTGACGGCGGCTTCGAGCGATTCGCCCGCTTCGGGCCAGCCGCCCGGCAGTTCCCACTCGTCGCGGGGATTGCGCAGAAACAGGACCGAGCGTCCGTCGCGGACGATGGCTTTGGCGCTGAGGGGAATCATGTGGGCCCACCGTTGGCTGTCGAATTCCGCAGCCTATCGCAGGCGTTCCATTCATGCAGCGATCCCCCGCCCGCATCGACGGGCATGCGGGCGGGGGACGCGGCGCCGTTACGCCGGCAGTGGCAGACGGCGCACGATTACGCGCCCGTCGACGGCGAAGCCAGCGGCACCGTCACCGACGTGCCGGCCGGATCGAGCGTCAGCCCGGTGCTCGGCGTCGGCCGCAACGTCGCTTCATAGTCGCTGGAGAGGACGACGAGTCCCAGCCGGTGGCCGGCTTCCAACTGGTAGTCGCGCGGCATGAACGTCAGCTTCAGGTCGTACGGCATGCCGGGCAGCACCGGTTGCGACACCCACTCGGACAGCCGGTTGCGCGGGTCGGTCCATGCGCGCGTGACGATCGTCGCCGTGCCGTCCGGCGCACGGTCGACCAGTAGCGCCGTCACGTTCGCGACGCCCGTGAAGGTCAGCCTGACGCGCGCGGTCGCGGTGCCGGACAGGCGTGCCGCGGCCGTCAGCGGTGCGGTCTCGAAGCGGCTGCGGTTTTCGCCGGTCGGCGTGTTCGCCAGCGTGAGCGCGGGAATGCGCGCATCGTCGGTGAAGCGCGCGAGCGGGCCGCCGCTCGGCAGTCGCAGCAGCGTGCCGGTGCTCGCGCCGTCGCCGCCCGCGAAGTACGTGACCGGCGTCGCGTGGCGCGCGGCCCAGTCGGCTTCCTTCAGCAGCGTGCCGTCCGCCTGCGCGACCACCGCGCGCGGATCCTGCTCGACGCCGTTGTCATAGCCGATCAGGTAGCGCGTGAACCACCGGTTCACCTCCGCCGTCCATGCGTCGGCCATCGCCGGCACACGGGTCGGATCGGTGTGCTTCAGGCGATGCAGCCACAGCTGGGTCGGCACGCCCTGACGTCGCATCGCCAGATACCACGACGTCGACTGGTCGACACGCACGTTGTCGTCGGTGAGCCCTTGCGCGACGAGCGCCGGCGCGACTGCGAACGCGGTCGGAATGTCGCGCGCGGCCCAGAACGGCGAATAGTCGCCGGTCTTGCGGTCTTCCTGCTGCAGCGCTTCGTCGATCAGGTGCGTGCACCGCTCCGGATGCGCGTTCGTCAGCAGCGCCTTGATGTACACGTCGACATCCTCGCCCTGATAGCCTTCCGGTGCGCGCACGAGGCCGCCCGAGCGGTAGTAGCCGTACATGTTCGACAGCCCCGCGATCGGCACGATCGCGTCGAGCCCGCGCGTGCGCAGGCTCGCGACCATCTTCGGCAGCGTGCCGTCGTACGACACGCCGTACATGCCGACGTGGCCGGTCGACCAGTTCGCGACGACCGTCTTGCCGTTCGCGTCCTTCGCGGTCGCGTCGCGACCGAGCCAGCGGATCACCGACGCCATCGCGACCGATTCGTCGCGCGTCAGGATCGTCGGGCAGCCGTCCGAGCCGGCGGTGCCGAGCGAATCCGCATAGACGATCGTGAAGCCGCGCGGCACGAAGTAGCTTTCGATCCACGAGCGGCCGGCGGCGGCCGCCTCGAGCTGCTGCAGCATCCGGGTTTGCGGTGCGGCGGCGAGGATGCGCGTGGAGGCCGATGCCGCGGCGCCGGCGGTCGCGGCCGGATGCGGCGTGCCGTCGAGTTCGACGTCGACGTCGTGGTTGGGGCTGTCGGCGAGCCCCGCGTAATACGGGCTCGCGAGCACGATGACGGGCGTGCGTGCGCCGTTCGCGGTCTCGGACGGCCGCACGATGCGCACGTGGATGCGGTCGCGCGTGCCGTCGCCGTCGGAATCGACCGGTGTGTCGACCCACGCGTTCTCTTCGATCGTGCCGCCGGACAGCGACGGCTGCACCTGGCCGTTGCTGATCACCGGCTTGTAGCGGCCGCCGCTTGCCGGATTCGCGTAAGGCACGCCGGACGGCGAAAAGCGCGACGCGAGCGATTGCGTACTGGACTGATCGGCCGCGGCGGCGGCCCCCTCCTGTTGGCCCTGCGCGAGCGCTGATGCACCCGCCACGCTGCCGCCGTCGTCGCCGCCGCACGCGGCGAGCGTCGCGGCCGCCACGAGTGCGGGCAGCCATGCGCGTCGCACTCCGGTTCGATGAATGTTCATGGAATCGACCTCGTCTCTTGTGATTGTCTGGAACCGGCCGGCTCGCGATACGCCCCCTGCGGCCTGGCCGGGTACTGCGTCGGATGAAGCTGAACTGCACCATCAAAAACGGCGGACGAGACGGATGACGATCTCGCCCGCTGCCGGCGCGCGTCAGGCGGCGCGCATCCGGCCGGCGTCGAGGCGAGCGCATCGCCCCGAACGGAAATCGTCAGTGCGGCGGTTCGCTGCGAATACAGGAGTGCGAATCAAATGCCGGCATGCCCGGGCTTCCTTCAGGTTTCGGATGAAACGGAACGGCACGATGCGATGAGGCGGGAGTGTTGCGAACGGCGGTGCTGCAACGGCAGGAAAGCGCGACGCGAGTCGGCACGCTGGCCGGATTGCTTTCCGGAAGCTTGCGCAAAAGTTATCTCAGTGAAATGTCCGTGTCAAACTTTTTTAGCTTAAGTCAAACAAAGTTTCAACTTGAGCGTCGGGAGCGGCGCAACTTCCCCGGAAGTCCTGCGGCATGCGCACGGCGCTGGTCGACGTCGGCTTCGACGTGCTCGCCGGCTACGCGCCGGACGGCGGCAACAGCATCGGCTTCCACGAGACCGCGTAACGCCGCGCCAATCGAGCCGCTCGCGCCTACTCGTCGCGCAGCGCCTCGGCCGGCCGCACCCGCGCGGCGCGCCAACTCGGGTACAGCGTCGCGACGCACGACATCAGGAACGCGGCCGACGCAATCTCGATCACGTCGAGCGCCGACAGCTTCGACGGCAGCGCGCTGAGGAAATACACGGACGGCGTCAGGAAGCGGATGCCGAGCAACTGTTCGACCGCCGGCAGCACCACCGGGATGCTCACCGCGATCGCGCAGCCGAGCGCGACACCCGCCAGCGTGCCGGCGAGGCCGATCGTCATCCCCTGGATCGCGAAGATCTTCATGATCGAGCGGGGCGGCGCGCCGAGCGTGCGCAGGATCGCGATGTCGCCCTGCTTCTGCGTGACCGTCATCACGAGCGACGACACGAGGTTGAACGCGGCGACCGCGACGATCAGCATCAGGATCAGCGACAGCATCCGTTTCTGCAGCCGCTCGGCTTCGAACCACGTGCGGTTCTGCCGCGTCCAGTCGCGGATGTACAGGTTGCCCGACAGCGTGCGCGACAGCGCCAGCGCGATCTCGGGCGCGCGCTGCAGATCGTCGATACGCAAGCGGATGCCGGTCGGCGCGCGCACGTTGGACAGTTGCTGCGCGTCGCGGATGTGGATGTACGCGAGTGCGCTGTCGTACTGGTAGTGGCCGGACTCGAACGTGCCGACCACGTGGAACTGGCGGAACCGCGGCAGCGCGTCGCCCAGGCGCGCGGTGTTGCCGGGCGCGAAGAACGTGATGCGGTCGCCGATCTTCACGTGCAGCGCGTCGGCGAGCGCGGCGCCGAGCACGATGCCCATTTCGCCCGGCACGAGCGCGTCGAGGCGGCCCGTCTTCAGCTTGCGCGCGATCTCGGACACGCGCGGCTCGAGCACCGGATCGATGCCGCGCAGCGCGACGCCCGTCACGTTGCCCGCGTTCGTCAGCAGCGCCTGCGCGTCGACATAGGGCGCGACCGCACGCACTGAAGCATTCTGTAACGATTCGTGCGCGGTCAGCCGCCAGTCGGGCATCGCGCCGGACGGCGAGAAGATTTCCACGTGCGCGAGCACCGACAGCATCCGGTCGCGCACCTCGGTGCGAAAGCCGTTCATCACCGACAGCACGACGATCAGCGCGGCCACGCCGAGCGCGATGCCGGCCATCGCGGCGCCGGCGATGAACGACACGAAGCCGTCGCCGGCCGAGCGCCGGCCGCCGCGCGCGTAGCGCAGTCCGATCTGCCATTCGAACGGGAGTTTCAAGCGGTTTCCTTTCAATTCGATTCGATCCTGCCGAGCCGCGCATTCTAGCGAACGCGGCGCGGCCGTGTGCAGAGGTTGGACATCGGCGGCCCGCCACCCGCCCGATACCGGCCCGATCGGCCGGTCACCGGCTGCCGTTGCGCGGCGGCACGCCGATATTTCCATCGTTTCGGGTCTGATCGATAATGGCGCCCAGCATCCGGTCGAACATACCAAATCATCACGGCGCAACCGGGCCGCGCCGTCACAGACCCATAACGATTCGGGGAAGGTTGCCGCTTGGGCAGCATGTCCTTGACAAGGAAATAACAAAATGGATTTGCTGCGTTTCCTGCTGCTCCTGCCGATTCGCGCGGCGGGCTTCGTCTGGTGGCTGCTCGGCTGCGCGCTGCGGCCGCTGGTCGGCGACGTGTCGTGGACGGCGCCCGCGTGGATGGGCGTCACCGCCGCGGCCGTGCGCCGCCGCCCGTGGCATGCCGGCGGCATCGTGCTGCTCGCGGCCGCGCTCGGTTACGGCGGCTACTGGTTCAAGCACCGCCCGAAGCCGCCGGAGCCCGAAACCGTCGGCTTCACCGTGAAGGCGCCGGCGATCACGACCTACGAGGTCGACGATGCCGACAAGCCGAAGATCACCGTGCATCCGCTGGAAGTGGCGTTCTCGCGATCGGCCGCGCCGATCGAACAGGTCGGCAAGCCGGCCGGCGACGGCATCGAGATGACGCCCGCGCTGAAGGGCGCGTGGGAGTGGGCCGACGACAAGACGCTGCGCTTCACGCCGGCGGCCGACTGGCCGGTCGGCGCGCACGTCGAGGTGCGCTTCGCCGTGCATCGCGTGTTCGCGCCGCAGGTGACGATGCGCGACGATCGTTTCGCGTTCGACGTGCCGGCGTTCGCCGCGACGTTCGGCGACAACCAGTTCTACCAGAACCCCGAGAATCCGGCGGAGAAGCAGGCGCTGCTGCAGTTGCGCTTCAACTACCCGGTCGATCCGGCCGAGTTCGAGAAGCGCATCGGCCTCGCGCTGGTCGGCCGCGACGGCAAGACCGTGTCGCCGCTGCGCTATACGGTCAACTACGACAAGATGAAGACGAGCGCGTGGGTCTACTCGCAGCCGCTCGAGATTCCGCACGATCCGCTGGCGGTGCGGCTCGACGTCGACAAGGGCGTGAAGAGCGCGCGCGGCGGCAACGGCACGCCGGATGTGCTGCACGCGTCGGTCGACGTGCCGGGGCTGTACAGCCTGTCGATCGGCAATATCGCGCCGACGCTGGTCGACAACGAGCGCTACGAGCCGGAGCAGGTGCTCGTCGCCGAAGCGTCCGACGGCGTGCGCAGCGCGGAGCTGGCCGCGCGCGCGAAGGCGTGGGTGTTGCCGAAGCGCAAGCCGGGCGTCGATCAGTCGGACGACGATCCACCGTACGAATGGAACCTGGCCGACGTCAGCGACGCGGTGTTGAAGCAGTCGAAGCCGCTGCCGCTCGAAGCGGTGCCCACCGAGAACGACTACGCGACGCTGCAAAGCTTCAAGTATCACGCGACGCCGGGCGATCGTATCGTCGTGCGAATCGAGGGCAACCTGAAATCGGCGGGCGGTTACCTGCTCGCCGAGGCGGCGACGACCGCGTTCACGGTGCCTGACTATCCGAAGCTGCTGCGCTTCATGGCCGACGGCTCGCTGCTGTCGATGAGCGGCAGCAAGCGGCTGTCGGTCGTGTCGCGCAACCTGCCGGGGATGAAGGTCGAGATCGGCCGCGTGCTGCCCGACCAGATTCAGCATCTCGTGAGCTTCAACAACGGTACGTACGCGCGGCCCGAACTGTCGTATTCGTTCAGCGAGGATCACATCGTCGAGCGTTTCGTGCAGACTCGCGCGTTCCCGGCCGGCGACCCGGGCCGCGCCCATTACGAAGGCGTCGACCTCGGCCAGTATCTGAAGGACGGCAAGCGCGGCGTGTTCCTGCTGCACCTGTCGAAGTACGATTCGGCGGCCGAGAAGAAGAAGGCCGACGACGCGAAGGATGGCGACGCGGCGTCCGATGACGGCAGCCACGATCAGTCCGACGACGCCGATTCGGGCGACAGCAGCGGCAACGGCGACGACGGCGACAACGCGCTCGGCGATACGCGCCTGATCGTCGTGACCGATCTCGGGATGCTGGTCAAGAAGGCGCTGGACGGCAGTCAGGACGTGTTCATCCAGTCGATTCGTACCGGAAAACCGGTTGCGGGCGCAACGGTATCGGTACTCGCGGTGAACGGTCAGGCGCTGTTCACGCAGACGACCAGCGCCGACGGCGTCGTACATTTCCCCGCGTTCAAGGGGCTTGACCGGGAGAAGCGGCCGCAGCTCTACGTCGTGAAGAAGGACGCCGACCTGTCGTTCCTGCCGGTGGCCGGCCGCGACCGCCAGCTCGACTTCTCGCGCTTCGACGTCGACGGCGAACGCAACGCGACGGGCCAGGGGCAATTGTCCGCGTACCTGTTCTCGGATCGCGGGCTGTACCGGCCCGGCGATCCGTTCCACATCGGCCTGATCGTGCGCGCAGCGAGCTGGGCGCGCAGCCCGGCCGGCGTGCCGCTGCAGGCGGAGATCGTCGACCCGCGCGGGATGACCGTCGAGCGCAAGCCGGTGACGGTCGACGCGACCGGTTTCACCGAACTCGGCTACACGACCGCCGAAACGGCGCCGACCGGCACGTGGACGGTCAACCTGTATATCGTGAAGGACGGCCAGCCGGGCGCCGAGCCGATCGGCAGCACGACGGTGCAGGTGAAGGAATTCCTGCCCGACCGGATGAAGGTCGACGCGAAGCTGTCGCAGCAGGTCGTCGAAGGGTGGGTGAAGCCGAAGGGGCTGAAGGGCCTCGTCGATGCGCAGAACCTGTTCGGCACGCCGGCCGAGAAACGCCGCGTCGCGGCGACGCTGACGCTGCGCCCCGTGTGGCCGTCGTTCCGCAGCTGGCAGGGTTATCACTTCTTCGACGCACGCCGCGCGAAGGAGGGCTACACGACCGCGCTGCAGGACGGCACGACCGACGACAAGGGCCATGCCGAATTCGATCTCGATCTCGACAAGTACGCGGACGCGACCTATCAGCTCTACTTCCAGGCGAAGGCGTATGAAGCGGAAGGCGGGCGCAACGTCGCCGCGAACGCGCAGACGCTCGTGTCGAACAACGACTGGCTCGTCGGCTACAAGTCGGTCGACGATCTCGGCTACGTGAAGCGCGGCAGCCCGCGCACGGTGCGGCTCGTCGCGATCGATCCGGGCGCGAAGGCGATCGACGTGAAGGACCTGCGCGCGCAGCTCGTCGAGCAGCGTTACGTGTCGGTGCTGACGAAGCAGGATTCCGGCGCGTACAAATACGATTCGCGGCTGAAGGAAGTGCCGGTCGACGAGAAACCGCTGTCGATTCCGGCAGCCGGACTCGACTACGCGCTGCGCACCGACAAGCCGGGCAACTACGTGCTCGTGATCCGCCGCGCCGATGGCGCCGCGGTGAACCGGATCGAGTATTCGGTCACGGGCGCCGCGAACGTCACGCGTTCGCTCGACCGCAACGCGGAGCTGCAGGTGAGCCTCGCGAAGCACGACCTCAAGCCGGGCGAACAGGTGGAAATCGCGATCCGTGCGCCGTATGCGGGCAGCGGCCTGATCACGATCGAGCGCGACAAGGTGTATGCGCATGCGTGGTTCCACGCGGACACGACGAGCTCGATCCAGCACATCACGGTGCCGGCCGGCTTCGAAGGCAATGGCTACATCAACGTCCAAACCATTCGCGATCCGTCGTCGGACGAGATCTTCATGAGCCCGCTGAGCTACGGCGTCGTGCCGTTCTCGGTGAACCTCGATGCGCGCCGCAACGCGGTGAGCGTCGATGCGCCGGCGCTCGTGAAGCCGGGCGATACCGTCAACTTCACCGTGCATTCGGCGAAGCCCGCGAAGGTCGTGGTGTTCGCGGTCGACGAGGGCATCCTGCAGGTCGCGCGCTACAAGCTCGGCGATCCGCTGAAGTTCTTCTTCCGCAAGCGGATGCTCGAAGTCGGCACGTCGCAGATCCTCGACCTGATCCTGCCGGACTTCGAGAAGCTGATGGCGATGGCCGCGCCCGGCGGCGACGCCGACGACGCGATCGGCCGCCAGTTGAACCCGTTCAAGCGCAAGCGCGACAAGCCGGTCGTCTACTGGTCGGGGATCGTCGACGTGAACGGCGACACGCGCCTGAGCTACACGGTGCCCGACTACTTCAACGGAAAGCTGCGCGTGATGGCCGTGTCGGTGTCGCCGGATCTCGTCGGCACGTTCGAAGGCGCGACGACGGTGCGCGGCGATTTCGTGCTGTCGCCGAACGTGCCGACGACGCTCGCGCCGGGCGACGAGGCCGATGTCAGCGTCGGTGTCGCGAACAACCTGACGGGCGTCGGCAATCAACCGGTGCTGATCGCGGTCACGCTGAAGACGGGCCCGCAGCTGCAGGTGATCGGGCCGGCGACGCAGAACGTCGCGCTCGCGCCGCAGCACGAAGGCGTCGCGCTGTTCCGCGTGAAGGCGACCGATACGCTCGGCTCCGGCGCGCTGTCGTTCGGCGCGCGCTACGGCGCGAAGGGTGCGCAGCAGCGTGTCGACGTGTCGGTGCGGCCGGCCGCCGCGTTCCGCACGCAGCTCGACATCGCGCGGCTCGACCCGGGCAAGAAGACGGGCGTGCCGAACCTGCGGTCGATGTACGACGCGTATGCGTCGCGCGACGCGAGTATTTCCACCGCGCCGCTGGTGCTGACCGAAGGGTTGTCGTCGTATCTCGTCAACTTCGAGCATTCCTGCAGCGAGCAGATGGTGAGCGCGGCCGTGCCGCGCGTGTTCGCGGCGAAATGGCTGTCGGCGCGCGCACTGACGAGCGCGATGCATGCGCCCGAGGCCGGCGTCGATGCGGCGAATGCGAGCACGATCGCGCAGTTCCTCGGTGTGCTCCGCAGCCGACAGAACGCGCAGGGCGGCTTCGGCCTGTGGAGCGCGACGCCCGATGCCGATCCGTTCGTGTCCGCGTATTCGATGCACGTGCTGCTGGATGCGCGCGAGCGCGGCGTCGCGGTGCCGAAGGACATGCTCGACGCGGGCAACGCGTATTTGCAGCGGCTCGCCGCGAACGATTCGCTCGGCTCGCTCGACCTGTTGCGGCAGCGCGCGTACGCGGTGTACCTGCTGACGCGCCAGGGCAACGTGACGACCAACAGCCTCGCGGCCGTGCAGAAGCGGCTGCAGGCGGCCTATCCGAACGACTGGAACAACGATCTCGCGGCCGCGTGGCTCGCCGCGTCGTATCAGTTGCTGAAGCAGGACAAGGAGGCCGCCGCGCTGATCGCCGGGCCGCAGGCGTTGCTCGAACGCAAACGCGCGTCCGACGGCGGTGACGCGGCCGGCTACTACATCGACCCGCTGACGCGCGATGCGAGCGTGCTGTACCTGCTCGCGAAGCACTTCCCGGAGCGCGTGCGCAAGCTGTCGCCGCGCGCGATGGACAACCTCGCCGCGCCGCTCGTCGACAACCGCTTCAACACGCTGTCGTCGGCGATGACGATTCTCGCGCTCGACGCGTATGCGGCGTCGAACGCGGGCCAGCTCGACCGGCTCGCGATCAACGAGGTGCGCGCGGGCGCCGCGCCGAAGGACGTGTCGTCGATTCAGGCGAACCTCGTGCGCTCGGGCACGTGGGCGGCCGGCGCGTCGCGCGTCGACTTCGTCAACGGCAGCGCGCTGCCGGCGTGGTGGGTCGCGAGCCAGTCGGGCTACGACCGCGGCACGTCGACGAAGGCGATCAGGAACGGGCTGGAGATCGTGCGCGACTACACGGATACCGACGGCAAGCCGCTCGCGAGGATCGCGCTCGGCCAGGAGATCGACGTACACCTGAAGATTCGCGCGACCGGTTCGGCGAACGTCGGCAACGTCGCGATCGTCGACCTGCTGCCGGGCGGCTTCGATCCGGTGATCGCGCCGCCGCCGGTGACCGATACGCAGGACGGCAACGGCGACGGCAGTGCGTCGGCGCCGGTGGCCGATGCACCGTGGCATTCGCCGATCGGCGTGAAGGGCTCGACGTGGCAGCCGCAGTTCGCCGATATCCGCGAGGATCGCGTGGTGATCTACGGCACCGCGACGACCGACGTGCGCGAGTTCGTCTACCGGATCAAGGCGAGCAACGCGGGCCGCTTCATTGCGCCGCCCGCTTACGGCGAATCGATGTACGACCGCCGCGTGCAGGCGCAGGCGCCGGGCGGCACGGCGCTGACGGTGGAGCGCGTGCGATGACGGGGCGGTTTCATCCGCGTTGCAGGTCGCGCACGTCGCCAGGAGCGGCCGCGCGTGGCTGACGGATCCGTGCTCCGGCGCGCGCTGCACGGCGCCGGCCGCTGGCTGCATCGCTGGCAGAACTGGCTCGTCGGCGCGCTGCTCGTGTTCGGCGTGCTGGCCGCGTGCCGGTTGTGGCCGCATCCGCCGCTGCGCGACTGGAAACCGTCGTCGGTCGCGGTGACGGATGCCCAAGGCCGGCTGCTGCGCCTGACGCTCGCGAAGGACGACCGCTACCGGCTGTGGGTGCCGCTCGACCGGATGTCGCCGCAGCTCGTCGAAGCGGTGATGCTGCACGAGGACCGCTGGTTCCGGTGGCATCCGGGCTTCAACCCGTACGGGCTCGCGCGCGGCGCGTGGATCACGTACGTACGCGGCGGCAATCCGCAAGGCGGCTCCACGCTGACGATGCAGCTCGCGCGTTCGCTGTGGAAGCTGAACACGCGCACGTCGGCCGGCAAGCTCGAACAGGTCGCCCGCGCGGTGCAGCTCGAACTGTTCTACTCGAAGCGGCAGATTCTCGAAGCGTATCTGAACGACGCGCCGTACGGCCGCAACGTCGAAGGCGCGGGCACCGCGAGCGTCGTCTATTTCGATCGGATGCCGGACGCGCTGACGTTGCCCGAAGCGCTCGCGCTCGCGGTGATTCCGCAGGACCCGGCGCGACGCGTGCGCGGCGGGCAGGACGAGATCAACCGTGCGCTGGCCGCGTCGCGCAATCGGCTCTATGCGCGCTGGCTGACGAAGCACCCGGGCGATGCGTCGCTCAAGCCGTTGTTCGCGTTGCCGCTCGCGATGCGGCCGCTGTCCGCGCTGCCGTTCGACGCGCCGCATGCGGTCGACCAGGCGCTGGCCGCGCGCAGCGCGTGGCGCACAATGTCGAGCGGCGCGGCGGCCGATGGCAACCGCGACGGCGATGGCGGCGCCCGTCTTGCGATGACGCTCGATCTCGACCTGCAACGCACGCTCGAACGGCAGATTTCACGCTACGTCGCGCGCAACGATACGCGCGGCGTGCGCAACGCGGCGGCCATCCTCGTCGATACGCGCGACATGAGCGTGAAGGCGCTGGTCGGCTCCGCGGACTTCTTTGACCGGACGATCGACGGGCAGGTGAACGGCACGCTCGCGCGGCGCTCGCCGGGCTCGACGCTCAAGCCGTTCATCTATGCGCTCGGCTTCGACCAGGGCGTGCTGCATCCGCAGACCGTGCTGCGCGACGTGCCGACGTCGTTCGGCCCGTATGCGCCGGAGAACTTCGACGGTCATTTCCTCGGGCCGATCACGGCGACCGACGCGCTCAACCGCAGCCGCAACGTGCCGGCCGTGTGGGTCGCGTCGCAGCTCAAGTCGCCCGACCTGTACCGGTTCCTGCAGGACGCCGGCGTGCGCCGGCTCGCGAGCGCGCAGCACTACGGGCTCGCGCTCGTGCTCGGCGGCGGTGAAGTGACGATGCAGGATCTCGCGGCGCTGTACGCGATGCTCGCGAACCGCGGCGAGTTCCGGCCGCTGCGGCTGCGCGCGGACGAGCCGGCATTGCCCGGCCGGCGCCTGCTCAGCGCCGAGGCGAGCTACATGACGATGGACATGCTGCGCCAGCACCTGCGCCCCGACGAGACGAGCGGCGCGCAGCCGTCGAGCGTGCCCGTGTACTGGAAGACCGGCACGTCATGGTCGTTCCGCGACGCTTGGACGGCCGGCGTGTTCGGCCCGTACGTGCTGGTCGTGTGGGTCGGCAATTTCGACAATTCGACCAATACCGCGTTCGTCGGTGTCGATGCGGCCGCGCCGCTGTTCTTTCAGGTCGTCGATGCGATGAATGCCGAGCGGGCCGTCGTCGAGCCGCCGCGGGCGGTGCCGCCGAAACTGAAGCGCGTGCGCATCTGCCTCGCGAGCGGCGACCTGCCGAACGAGTGGTGTCCGCAGCAAGGCTGGACGTGGTTCATCCCCGGCACGTCGCCGATCCGCGTGAGCACCGTGCACCGGCCCGTCGTGATCGACGACGCGACGGGGAAGGCCGCGTGCCCGCCGTACGACGGCAAGCGCACGCATACGGAGGTCTTCGAGTTCTGGCCATCGGACTTGCAGCAGGTGTTCGCGCAGGCCGGCATTCCGCGCCGGCGGCCGCCGCAGAATGCGGATTGTCGCGATGCCGGGCAGGTCGAAGGCGACCCGCCGCGCATCACGTCGCCGCTGCGCGGCAGTACGTATGCGATGCGCGTGAAAAGCGCCGATGACACGCGCATCGCGTTCAATGCGACCGCCGATGCGAGCGCGCATGCGCTGTACTGGTTCGTCAACGACGCGTATGTCGGCCGCAGTGCGCCGGGCGATGCGCTGTTCTGGCAGCCGCGCACGGCCGGCAGCTATACCGTGCGGGTGGTCGACGATCACGGGCGCAGCGACCAGCGACCGCTGGGCGTGGGACTGGAGCAGTAACGCGCGCGGCCCGCCCGCGCCGGTTCAGACCGTGTAGCCGATGCGCAGCACACCCCACGGCCGCCCGCCGACGACGATCGGCGCGGACACGTCCTTCATCAGCACGAACTGGCCGTTGCCCATGTCGCGCCGATAGGTTTGCAACAGGAACGGCTTGTCATGCGCGACGGACATGCGCGCCGTGCGGTCCGTGTAGATCCGGCGGTTCCGGCAATTCGCCGCATTCCATGCGGCGTCCGCACGCTGCGGCAGAGAAAACTTCCGGTTGTGGGTCGGCAGGTAGCACTGCCGGTCGAAGCTCGCGCAATAGACGACGCGTGTGTCGACGTCGAGCACCGGCTCCTGGATCGCCGGCAGCACGCGATCGGTGAACGCCGTGAAGCGCGTCATGAACTGTTGCGGGTCGGTGCCCGGAATCGGTTCGTAGTGCGCGTCGAAGAGCGCGTCGAGTGTGATATCGCCGCGGGCGACCGCGTCCTCGAAGAGCTTGCTGATCTTGGCGGCCGTGCTCCGTGCGGTGTCGATCAGGCGCGTGTCCGGCGATTCGATGCCGGTCGCGGCGGTGAGCTCGATCAGCGTCTCGGAGACGGAGAGCAGATTGCCGAGGCGGTCCTTGGCCTGCGAGAAGTTGTCGGCCGAATTCTCGACGCCGGACGCCATCTCGCCCACCTGCTCGTCGAGACGGTGGCACTGCGCCTCGATCTCGTCCGTCAACGACGCGATCTGTTCGGCCTCGCCCGCGAGCTCGGTGATCGCGTGCCCGGTCGCGTGCACGACCTCGCCGATCGTGCGCGTGCCCTCGCGCACGCGATGCGCGCGGGCGGCGTTGTCGGTGCCTTCCGCGAGCAGGTGTTCGGTCTGCTCGGCGAGCCGCGCGAGCGTCGTCTCGATCTGGGCCGTCGCCTGCCCGGTTTTCGCGGACAGGTTCTTGACCTCGGCCGCGACGACCGCGAAGCTGCGGCCCGACTCGCCGGCGCGCGCGGCCTCGATCGCGGCGTTCAGCGCGAGCAGGTGGGTCTGTCTCGCGATGACGGAGATTTCCTCGGACACCGCCCGCACGTGACCGAGCGCGTCGCGCAGCGCGCCCATCTGGTCGCTGATCGTGGTGACGCCCTCGACGAGGCCGTGAATGTCGGCGAGCGACGCCTCGATCGTCTGCTGCGACTGCCGGACCGCATTCGACGCATTGGCGCTGACGTCGCGCACCTGCTGCGCGGCCTCGGCGATCCGGTGGTTGCCGCGCAGCGTGACGGCGGCCGATTCGCGCAGCGTATGGCAGACCTCCGCCTGCCGGGCGACGCGTGCCGCGACTTCCTCGACGTGGCCCGATACGTCGCAGATCTCGATGCCGAGCCTGCCGGCCTGTTCGGCGATGTCGCCGACGAGCGCGCGCGACGAACGGCGGCCGCGGCCGATTCCGAAGAAGTTCACGTTGCTGGGTCTCCTTGAGGGCATGCGCGCCGGGTTCCCGGCGGATGTTGCGCATGCGTTCCTGACTTGACGGCCGCGCGGCCGAGGACTTGAGGTCGGGTAAACATCGAGATCGGTGCGCAGGATGACTGGGCCCGCGCCCGGCGGGGCGTTTGCGCGACGTTTCCGTGGCCGGACGGGCGGCGCGTGGTGGCCGCCCGTCCTCGGGGGTATCAGAACACGTGATGGATGCCGGCGTTGACGCCGACCGTCGTGCCCGGCAACCCGTACAACGCACCGCCCGTGATGCCGAGGCCCGTATTCATCGCGCCGTGGTTGTTGACCACGCCGACCTGCGCATACAGGCCCGTTCGTTTCGACAGGCTGTAGTCGGCGCCGACCGCGGCCAGCAGCGAATGGTTGTGCGAATCGTTGCGGTCGGTCGTGTACCACGCGCCCGTGTTCAGATCGAGGGCCGGCGTGACGCGATAGTCGAGGCCGGCGCTATACACGTTGTTGCTGAACGAGCCGGCGACCTTGTAGCTTGTGAACGACGCCTTGCCGGTTACCGGCCCGAACGTATAGGCGGCGCCGATCGTGCGGCCGACGAACGCGACCGTGCTCGGCACCGGCGTCGGCGACGTGCCGCCGTTGCCGTCGTAGAGCGCCGCGTTGATCATGAAGCCGCCGTTCGTATAGGTAAGGCTGCCGGAATACTGGCGTCCCGCCTGGAAGTCGCCGGCCTTGCCGCCGAAGCCGAACATCGCGCTGGCCGTCAGCCCGGCGATCGTCGGGCTCGTGTACGAAATCGCGTTCGGGTTGAAGAGGCCCGTGACGAGCACGTTGTCGACGTACGGCACCAGCGCGGCGCCGAAGTGCGAGACGTTGCGCGGATCCGATCCGAGGATCGCGAGCACGAACGGCGAGAACTGCAGACCGACCTTCGTCTCGCCGAATCCGCCGTCGATCCCGACCCACGCCTGCCGGCCGAAGAAGTTGCCGTTCGAATGGCCGAACGCGCCGTCGGTGATGTTGAAGCCGCTTTCCAGCTTGAATCGCGCGTGCAGCCCGCCGCCGAGATCCTCGGTACCCGTGATGCCGAAGTTGGTCGGCGTCATGCCCGTGTCAGTCAGCGCGAACTGGCGCCCGGCGTTGCCGCCGGTTGCCGAATCGAGCGATCGGCTCGTATAGAGCAATGCGGCGTCGAGATCGCCGTACAGCGTGACGCTGCTCTGCGCGAAGCTGCTGGTGCTTGCGGCCGCGCCAAGCAGCGCCGCGCACATCGTCCGTGTCATTCCCTTCATCGTCTGTCTCCGTTTTGTGAGTGTTGTAATACGTACGACTAATTAAAAATGCAGTGGCGAAAGCGCTGCGATCCGCCTGCATGCCGTGCCGTCGGGGAACGCACGGCGATGCTCGTCGCCGGCGCGAGCGCGGCCGCGCCCGGCGTGGTGAACGGGCAAGCGGTCGTGCTTCGGCGCCGCGGTGAAGCGATAGGCCCGCCGTGGCGGGCGGTGTCACATCGAGTGGTTCAACTGCTCGAGGATGGCCGGATTCTCGAGCGTGGACGTATCCTGCGTGATCGCCTCGCCCTTCGCGAGCGAGCGCAGCAGGCGCCGCATGATCTTGCCCGAGCGCGTCTTCGGCAGGTTGTCGCCGAAGCGGATGTCCTTCGGCTTCGCGATCGGCCCGATCTGCTTGCCGACCCAGTCGCGCAGCGTCTTCGCGAGCGCCGCCGCTTCGTCGCCTTCCGGGCGCGAACGCTTCAGCACGACGAATGCAACCACCGCCTCGCCCGTCGTGTCGTCCGGACGGCCGACCACCGCCGCTTCGGCAACCAGTTCATGCGACACCAGCGCCGACTCGATCTCCATCGTGCCCAGCCGGTGGCCCGACACGTTCAGCACGTCGTCGATCCGGCCCATGATCGTGAAGTAGCCGGTCTCCTTGTCGCGCACGGTGCCGTCGCCGGCCAGATACAGCGTGCCGCCGAGTTCTTCTGGGTAATAACTCTTCTTGAAGCGCTCCGGGTCGCCCCAGATCGTGCGGATCATCGCGGGCCACGGACGCTTGACGACGAGAATCCCGCCTTGCCCGTTCGGCACGTCCTGGCCGGTCTCGTCGACCACCGCGGCCATGATGCCCGGCAGCGGCAGCGTGCATGAGCCCGGGACGGTCGGCGTCGCGCCCGGCAGCGGCGTGATCATGTGGCCGCCGGTTTCGGTTTGCCACCACGTGTCGACGATCGGGCAGCGCTCGTGGCCGACGTGCTTGTGGTACCACATCCACGCTTCCGGATTGATCGGCTCGCCGACCGTGCCGATGATGCGCAGGCTCGACAGGTCATAGCTCTTCGGGTGGACCTTGTCGTCGGCTTCGGCCGCCTTGATCAACGAACGGATCGCGGTCGGCGCGGTGTAGAACACGGTGACCTTGTGATCGCCGATCATCTTCCAGAAGCGGCCGGCGTCCGGATAGGTCGGCACGCCCTCGAACACGACCTGCGTGCCGCCGCATGCGAGCGGCCCGTACGTGATGTACGTGTGGCCCGTGACCCAGCCGATGTCGGCCGTGCACCAGAACACGTCGTCGGGTTTCCAGTCGAAGGTCCACTTCATCGTCTGCGCGGCCCACAGCAGGTAGCCGCCCGTGCTGTGCTGCACGCCCTTGGGCTTGCCGGTCGAGCCCGACGTATACAGGATGAACAGCGGATGCTCGGCGCCGACCCAGGTCGGCTCGCACGTGTCGGCCTCGCCGTCGGTCAGCTCGTGCATCCACAGGTCGCGCTCCGCATGCCAGTCGATCTGGCCGCCGGTGCGGCGATAGACGATCACGCTCTTGACCGCTTCGCAGCCGCCCATCGCGATCGCCTCGTCGGCGATGCTCTTGAGCGGCAGCGTCTTGCCGCCGCGCGCCTGCTCGTCGGCGGTGATCAGCGCGACCGCGCCGACGTCGACGAGCCGCTCGTTCAGCGATTTCGCGGAGAAGCCGCCGAACACGACCGAGTGCGTGGCGCCGATGCGCGCGCAAGCCTGCATCGCGACGATGCCTTCGATCGACATCGGGATATAGATGACGACGCGATCGCCCTTGCCGATGCCGCGTTTCTTCAGCGCATTCGCGAAGCGCGACACGCGCGCGAGGAGGTCCGCATAGGTGACGCGGGTGACGGTGCCGTCGTCGGCCTCGAAGATCACCGCGACGCGCTCGCCGTTGCCGGCTTCGACGTGGCGGTCGAGGCAGTTGTACGACGCGTTCAGCTCGCCGTCGTCGAACCATTTGTAGAACGGCGCGTTGCGCTCGTCGAGCACGGTCGTGAACGGCTTGTGCCACGTGAGGCCTTCGCGCGCGAGACGCGCCCAGAAGCCTTCGTAATCCTGCTCGGCCTCGGCGACGAGCGCGCGATAGGCCGGCATGCCGGAAATGGTCGCCGTCTGCTCGAGCGCCGCGGGCGGCGCGAACTGACGGGTTTCGTGAAGAACCGATTCGATCTTGGACAAGCGAGTCTCCCTGCGTTCGTGTAATTCCTGACGGTGCTCGGGAAAACGCAACATACGTGCCAGTTGCGCGACCGGAGCGCGGCTGCGGCGAAAGCCGCGACAGCCGGGCGCGTGACGCCCGATCCAGCCAAGCCGTAGGGTTTGCGGACGGTAGCGCGATGCGGCGCGGCGTTCACAAATGCAGCAGGCGTGTTGCAGTCCTGAGCAGTTCGGTGTGCGAGCCGTCATGTGCTCGCTCGGCACGGGCGCGTCAGGCGAGCAGCGAGCGCAGCGCTGGTGCGTGCCTGAATTGCCGGATGCGTTCGAGCGCCGCCACCTCGAGCTGACGAACGCGTTCGGCCGACAGGTTCAGTTGCCGACCGATCTCGCGCAGCGAATACTCGTTGTCGACGTCGATCCCGTAGCGCAGGCGAAGAATCCATGCTTCGCGCGCGGGGAGGCAATCGATCAGCGCCGCGACTGCCGTGCGCAACTGGCCGGCGCTCGCGGCTTCTTCCGGCGTCGGCGCGTCGGGGTCGATCGTGACGTCGCACAGCGTGAGGTCGTGATCGGGCGAAACCGGCAGGTCGGCCGAGATCGGTTCGCGCACGATACCCATCAGCTCGCGCACCTTGTCGACCGGCAGCCGCATCTGCGCGGAAAGCGCGCGCGCGTCGGCGACGTCGCCGGTTCGTTGCCGATGGATGCGTGCGAGCCGCGACAGCTTGTTGAGCGTATCGACCGTATGCGCGGGCACGCGTATCGTGCGCCCCAGATCGGCGAGCGCATGGGTGATCGCCTGCCGGATCCACCAGGTCGCATAGGTCGAGAATTTGAAGCCGCGCCGGTGATCGTAGCGATCGACGGCCTTCATCAGCCCGATATTGCCTTCCTGGATCAGGTCGGAGAACGGCAGGCCGCGATCGGCATAGCGTTTGGCGACCGACACGACGAGCC
Organism: Burkholderia sp. BCC1047; assembly: GCF_902833155.1. Classification (NCBI taxonomy): domain Bacteria; kingdom Pseudomonadati; phylum Pseudomonadota; class Betaproteobacteria; order Burkholderiales; family Burkholderiaceae; genus Burkholderia; species Burkholderia sp. BCC1047. The sequence goes on from NZ_CADFEH010000001.1 coordinate 165,665, forward strand.
GCAGGTTGCTCTGGAACAGCTTCGTTCTCGCGGGTTGCATCGCGCGCTCGATACGCGAGCACCGCGCGTCGAGTGCGATCGCGATGTCGAGCGGCAACGGCGACTGAGCGGCGACGCGCGCGAGCGCGCCGCGCGCGTCGATCAGCGCCGGCGCATGGCGGGCGAGGGCGCCGGCGCAGTCGGGATGCGCGGTGCCGCATGCGTGCAGCCATGCGTATACGTCGTCGCACGGCGCGAAGAGGTCGTGGCGCGCGGAATCGGCAGGTATGCCCGCAGCGGCCAGCGTGTCGACGAGCCGCTTTTCGAACGTGTGCGCTCGGCTCGCGCGCTCGCGGTTCGCTTGCCCGATGCGTTCGATCGCGCGCGACGTGAAGCGGATGGCGCCGGTCAACGCGGCCGCTTCGCGCAGCAGCGCCCGGCTGGCGGCCGACGCGAAACCGTCCGTGTGCAATGCATGCTGCATGGCCGGCGCCAGCGCGCCGGCGCGCTCGAGCGCTTCGACGACCGTATCGCGCCACGCGTCGCTGTCGACGGAAGGGCCGGCTGCATCGTCCGGCGCTGGCGGCTCCATGGCCGGATCGTCGGGCAACATCGACGGCGCACTTGCAGGCGATTCGACATCACCGGCGAATCCGGTCACGTAAACCGACGCGGCCACCTTGCCGGCACGGATGTCGTCCGCGATCGCCGCGACGGCCGCGAGCGCCGCCGGATCGCGGCTCAATGCGTCGATGCATGCGGTACGGCCGCTTTCCAGACGAAGCGCGAGCGCGATCTCTTCGTCGCGTTCGAGCAGCGGCGTCGCGCTCATTTCCCGCAGATAGAGTCGGACCGGATCGTTGGTCCGGCCCGCGAGCAGGTCGTCGGCCGCGAGCGGCGTCGATGCGTCGGCGAGCGGCGACGCGACTTCCGACACCTGCGCAAAATGGCGGTCGAGTGTCCATCCGGTGTGCTCGCCGGCATGCTCGCGTACGTCGATGCCGAACTCGCGCAGCATCGACGCGGCTGCGTCGACGTCCGCGCGTTCGGCCGCGCTATCCGGCAACGCGTCGGGCAACGCATCGGCGATTTCGCCGTGCGTCACGTATCCGCGGTCGATGCCCAGCGCGATCAGCGCATGCAGATGCACCGCGCGTTCGGCGTCCGCGCCGCGACGCGACGCGTCGTCGCGCTCGCGGGCGAGCCCGGCATCAAGCGAGCTTCGCATAGACGTTGCACCAGCCTTCGGCGGCAACCGTCTTGCCCGCGAACATCGGGCACGTGCCGACGGATTCGCCCGCGGCAGCCTTGTAGAAGCGGCAGTTCGAACACGTCTGGCCGGCCTGGTACTTCGGGAACTTGCTCGCGTCGACGGTCGTCGCCTTTGCGCGGTAGCCGAGCGTCTTCGCGGTCGCGTCGTTTTCGTCGACGGGCGGGGCGGCCGCGAATGCGCGCGTGCCGGCCGCGAGCGCGGCGCACAGGCCGGCGGCCTGCACGATGAAGGTTCTGCGATGGCGGGAGATCATGATGTCGTCCTGAACGAAATGAAATGAAAAGAGAAAGCCGGGCCCGCGCGCCGGGCAGGCTGCCCGGCGCGGCGGTCGACCGAAACGAAAGCGGGCGGGAAAGTTACTTGCGCGGCCCGGCGATGAGCGGCGCCTTCGACGCGTTGGCGATATCGGCGGTCAGCTTGCTCTGCGACGCGTCGTAGCCGTTCGAGTAAAGCAGGAACGCCATCAGGTCCTCGTATTCCTGTGCGGTCATCTTGCCGGGGCGATCGGCCGGCATGTTGCTCGACATGTACAGGAAAATGCCGCCGACCGTGATGTGCGACTTGCCCTCGGGCGCGAACGATTCCCCGCTCAGCGCGGGCGCGGTATTGCCCTCGAGCTGGTCGCCGTGGCATTTCGCGCACGCATCGCCGTAGAGCTTCTTGCCGTGCTGCACCTGAGCCTGGTCGAACGACGGGACGCCGCTGCCTTCGCTCGTCGACACCTTGATGAAGCCGCTCCTTGCCGGCCGCTGCGCGGACGCGATCGCGCCGTCGAGAAATCGGCCGGGCGCGTGCGTGGCGGCGGCTTGCGCGATGTCGGCGGGAAGCGTCCAGCCGCGCGTGAGCGATGCGAGACGGCCGTTGCCGCTCATCTGCGCCAGCGTGGCGTCGATGCGCTTTTGCAGCGCGTCCTTGCCCGGCCCGAATGCGAATGACAGTTGCCAGTCCGAGTATGGCGATGCAGTCGCCGCCACCTTGAACCGCTGTTTCGGATGGGCACGCTCGTACGCGACGACGCTCGGGTACCAGACGATCGCGCGCTGCGCGCGGCCCGCGGCGAGCGCGCCGATCGTTTTCTCGCTCGTGTTCTCGAGGTCGAAGCGCGCGTTCGTCTGCTGCGCGGCGATCAGTTGCGACGGGCTGCCGTACGTGGCCGCGATCGTTTCCTTGGCACCGGACGGCGCTGGCGCATCGGGCAGCGACACGCTGACGTAGCCGGAGCGCAGATAGCCCTGCGAGAACGTCATTTTCGATCCCGACGCATCGGCGATCGCCGAACGAGGGAAACCGGCGATCACGTCGCAGTCGCGTTCGAGCGATTTCGTCAGCTCGCTGGCGGAGATGCCGTCGTCGTCGCCGTTGTCGTCGACGCCGCGTGTGTTGAAGGTCGCGGCGATGCCCGCGGCGCGGAACACTTCCCGAGCCACGGAGCGATCGAGCGCAGTGGTCGGGCTGCCGGGCAGCGTGCAGACGCGCACGCCGGCCGACGCGGCTGCCGGTGTCAGCGCCACGCCCACGGCGAGCAGACTGGCGACGGTAACGGAAGTGAGGCGAGTATTCATGGTGGTGTGTCCGGTTGAAGCGGGTGGGGCGTCGCGCCCGCATCGGGCGCATGCGGGCGCGACTCGGCGCGAATCGGGCGTGGCGCCGGTTCAGTTCAGCGCGAACACGTAGAGCGTGCCGCCGCGCGGAACGTCCTTCGCAATGTCCGCCATCGGGCCACCCCAGATCGGGTTCGCGCCGCCGTAGCCGGCGAGCACGGCGACATATTCCTTGCCGTCGACCTCGTACACCGACGGCTGCGAAATGATGCCGCTCGCCAGTTGCGGGCTTTCCCACAGCACCTTGCCGGTCGCCGTATCGAACGCATACAGGTGGCCGTCGAGCGAGCCGCTGAACGCGAGGCCGCTCGCGGTGGTCGCGACACCGCCGTTCCACGGCTTCTTCGACCAGTGGCTCCACAGCTTCTTGCCGGTGTTCACGTCGATGGCCGTCAGTTCGCCGTAGCCTTCGCTGCCCGGTTCGGGCTTGATCTCGAAGCCTTCGCCGAGATACGGCAGCCCTTCCATGTAGCTGACCGACTTGCCGGTCAGGCTCATGCACGCATGCAGCGCGGGCACGACCGCGATGTTGCGTTCCTGGTCGTACGAGATCGACCACCAGTTCTTGCCGCCGAGGAAGCTCGGGCACGTCTCGATCGTCGTGCCGGCCTTCGGGAACTTCGATGCGTCCTGGATCGGCTTGCCGTCTTCCGTGTAGCCGGTGACCGACAACGCTTTCACGAACGGCGTCGCGTAGATCAGCTTGCCGGTCGTGCGGTCGATCGCATGGAAGAATCCGTTGCGGTCCGCGTGAATGATCGCGTCGTAGTCCTTGCCTTTGTACTTGATGTCCGCGAGGACGGCCGCGTTCACGCCGTCGTAGTCCCACGTGTCGTTGTTCGTGTACTGGTAGTGCCACTTCAGGTTGCCGCTCTTCGCATCGAGCGCGAGCAGCGAGTCGGAATACAGGTTGTCGCCGGGGCGCAGCGCCGCGAGCCACGGGCCGGGATTGCCGACGCCCCAGTACAGCGTGCGCGACGCGGCGTCGTACGTGCCGGTCAGCCACGCGGCGCCGCCGCCGTGGCTCTGCATGCCGTCGGGCCAGGTTTCCGCGCCCTTTTCGCCGGCGGCGGGGATCGTGTAGCGTTTCCAGACCTGCGAGCCGTCTTCCGGATTCAGCGCGGCGATGTAGCCGCGAATCCCGTATTCGCCACCGGACGTGCCGACGACGATCGCGCCGTCGATCGCGAGCGGCGCGAGCGAGAACGCGTAGCCGAGGCCCGGCTCGAACATCTGCTTCTTCCACACGAGATTGCCGGTCTGCGCGTCGAGCGCCGCGATTTCGCCGTTCAGCATCGCGATGTAGACGTTCTTGCCGTACAGCGCGACGCCGCGGTTGACGACGTCGCAGCACGCGGTCTTGAACGACGCCGCGCCGAGTTTCGGCTCGTATTTCCACAGCTGCTTGCCGGTCTTCGCATCGAATGCGTAGACGTTGTCCTTCGGCGTCGTCACGAACAGGTAGTTGCCGTTGACGATCGGCGTGGCCTCGAAGCCCTGCTTCAGATCGGCGGGGAACTTGTACGCCCACACCTGCTTGAGATCCTTCGCGTTCGACGTGTCGATCTGCTTGAGCGGCGAATGCGAGCGGCCGTCGTAGGTGCGGTAATAGGTCAGCCAGCCCGGATCGCCGTGTGCATCGGTCAGGCGCTGGTAGGTCACGGCCGGGTAGTCCGCGGCCGCTTCGACGAGGCCGGGGTTCAGCGCGACGGCGGCTGCCACCGCGATGCCGATCGTCGCCAGCCGGCTCGCTGAAGCCGAGAGTTTCTTCATGGTTGTCTCCTGGGTCATTGTGGTCGCACCGCCGCGAACGATTCGTCGCGCCGGCACGGTTGGGGTTTCCGGGCCGAGTGCACTGCCCGTCACGCAAATCGCATGCCATCGCGGCAGGAAGCCGGTGTGGCGCGGCACACCGGCGTATCGCTTGCGATGGGCCGATCGACGACCCGCGCCGTGGCGTCGGCGCAGGTGTTGCATTCAGGTACACCGTCGCGCGCGAAGTGTTGCCAAACATGACAGGTGGCGCAGTCCGTAGAACAGCGGGACATCGGCCGAATGCATGCGTTTCGCAAAGCGAGGGGCGACGCGGCGCGCACCGCTTGCGCTCGCGGCGCTGGCACGGTTCTCGCACGCGGGCTTCGCGACCACCCGGCGCCGCGCGGTGCATCGCGCGGCCCGGCGGAAAACAAGTGCGGAGACAACGGAATGATCAGGAGACCAAAGGCCGCCGCGCGCGCCGGCGCGACGCGGCGCGGCCGGCGTGCGCGATGCATCGGCACGACCGTCGGCGCGCTGGCGCTGTTCGGCCTGCCGCCCGGCAGCGTGCGCGCGCAGCAGCAGGCCGACGGCAGCGCGATCGCGCCGCCCGAGCCGGCCATCGTGCTGCCCGCGGTGGTCGTCGTCGGCACGACGCCGCTGCTCGGGATCGGCACGCCGTTGTCGGAGGTGCCGGCGAACGTGCAGACGGTGCGCGCGGCGGAACTCGACGCGCAGCACCGCGCGACGCTCGCCGATTTCTTCGCGGCGAACCTGCAGAGCGTGACGATCTCGGACGCGCAGGGCAACCCGTACCAGACGGACGTCAACTATCGCGGCTTCACCGCGTCGCCGCTGCTCGGCACGCCGCAGGGGCTGTCGGTGTTCGTCGACGGCGTGCGCGTGAACGAGCCGTTCGGCGACGTCGTGAACTGGGACATCCTGCCCACGCAGGCGATCGACCGCGTGCAGCTGATTCCGGGCTCCAACCCGGTGTACGGGCTCAACACGCTCGGCGGTGCGCTCGCGATCACGACGAAGAACGGCAGGTCGAGCCCGGGCGGCGAAGCGGAGGTGTCGGGCGGCGCGTGGGGCCGCAAGACCGCGAGCATCGAGCAGGGCGGCACGATCGGGCCGAACCTCGACTACTACGCGAGCGCGAACGTCGCGAACGACGGCGGCTGGGCCGACCATAACGCGAGCCGCGTGCGGCAGGCGTTCGGCAAGCTGCGCTACACCGATGCGGACACGACGCTGTCGATCGCCGCAGGCGGCGCGGACAACACGCTGTCCGGCACCCAGACGATCCCGCGCTCGTTCCTCGACAACCGGAAGCAGGCCTATACGTATCCGGACCGGAACCGCAACAGCGCCGGCTATCTGACGCTGTCGGGCGAGCGCTTTTTCGGGGAAAACGTCGAGCTGAGCGGCAATGCGTACTACCGGCACCTGCGCAACACCAACACGAGCAGCAACAACAATACGGATTACGGATCGATGGACGACGACGGCACGGTCGACACGATGCAGGGCAGCAACGCGCGCTCGACGATCGTCACCGACAGCTACGGCGGCAGCGTGCAGCTCACGCTGCTCGGCAAGCTCGGCGGGATGGCGAACCGGCTGGTCGCGGGCGTCTCGGCCGATGTCGCGAACTCGAGCTATGTTGCCTCATCGCAGGACGCGTCTTTCACCGACGCGCGCGCGGCGATCGGCATCGGCGATTTCGTCCCGCAGACCAGCGCGAAGACGCGCAACGCGAATGTCGGCGTGTACGTGAGCGACGCGCTGTCGCTGACGCCGCACTGGACGCTGACGCTGTCGGGCCGCTACGACTGGTCGAAAGCGCAGATCGGCGACGAGAGCGGCGTGCAGCCGCTACTCGACGGCACCCATGTGTTCTCGCGCTTCAACCCGGCGGTCGGGCTCAACTGGAACCCGGTCGCGGGCTTCACCGCGTATGCGGCCTACAACGAAGGCATGCGTTCGCCGACCGCGATCGAACTCGCGTGCGCGGACCCGGCCGCGCCGTGTTCGCTGCCGAACGACTTCATCGCCGACCCGGCGCTCAAGCCGGTGATCTCGAAGACGTTCGAAGCCGGCGTGCGCGGCCGCATCGGCGCGGCGACGACCTGGAGCGCCGCGGCCTACCGCACGACGCTGGCCGACGACATCCAGTTCATCAGCAGCCCGGCCAGCGCGCAAGGCTACTTCCGCAACGTCGGCGATACGCGGCGGCAGGGGATCGAGCTCGCCGGCCGCACGCGGTTCGGCCCGCTCCGTGTCGGGCTGTCGTACAGCCATGTCGATGCGACCTACCGATCGTCGTGGACCGAACACAGCCCCGCGAATTCGGCGGCCGACGCGAACGGCAACGTGACGGTCAAGCCGGGCGACCGCATCCCCGGCATTCCCGCGCATACGGTGAAACTGCGACTCGACTACGCGGCGACGTCCGCGTGGGACATCGGTGCGAATGTTGTGTGGCGCAGCGGCGTGTACGCGCGCGGCGACGAGAACAACGGCGACGTGAACGGCCGGATCGCCGGCTACGTGCTGGTCGATCTCGACATGCGTTACCGGGTCACGAAGCGCTTCGAGGTGTTCGCGAGCGTGACGAATCTGTTCGACAAGCGCTACGCGAGCTTCGGCGCACTCGGCCAGAATTTCTTCAACGGGCCGAACCATACGTTCGACGGCGCCAATCCGGTGAACGAGCCGTTCGTCGGGCCGGGCGCACCGCGTGGCGCGTGGGCCGGTATGCGCTATGCGTGGGATTGAGCGCGATGCGGCTGCGTGTGCGGTCCCGTCGCGACACGAACGAGCGCGGGGTCGTCACGTGAACGGCACCGTCGCGAACATCGCGTTCACGGCGCGGGCGACGCTGCGCGCCAATGCGGGATCGCTTGCCAGATGCCCGGCCTTCACGCGTTCGATTTCCGCTTCGGGCACCGCGCGCGCGAGGCGCTCGACGTTGCCGACCGGGCAAACGGGATCGTCCATCCCGTGCGCGGCGAACAGCGGCACATGGGCCAGTGCGGCCCGTCGCGCGAGCGCGAGCACGCGGCGCTCGCCGAGCCAGCAATCGCGTTGCAGGTAGTGCGCCTGGATCCGGTATTTGTCGATCAGCCGGCCGACGGTCTGGTTCGACTGGATCGGACGCATGGGCGAGCGGCGGGTGCGTGCCAACGCGAGGATCGCGTTTTCGTATGCGTGCCACGCGAGCGCGACCGCGCGCTGCCGGGCTGCGCTCGCGCCGGGGCGCAGCCCGGCAGCGCAGCGCGACAGCAGGCGCTCCGGCCGGCCGCCGCCTGCCGCGGTATGCAGGCGCCGCCATTCGCGCGGCGCACGGATGCGGGACGTCACGAAGAGTCCGCGGACTTCGCGTGGCGACGTCAGGAACAGGCCGCGCAGCACGACGCCCGTTACCCGTTCCGGATGCGTGCCCGCATACGCAAGCGCGAGCGCGGCGCCCCACGATCCGCCGACGACGCCCCAGCGTGCAATGCCGAGCTGCTCGCGCACCGCTTCGACATCCGCGATCAGCCGCGCGGTGGTGTTGTGACGCGTGCCGCCGCGCGGTGTCGACGCGCCCGCGCCGCGCTGGTCGACGAGCACGACGCGCACGCGGGCAAGGTCGAACAGCCGCAGGATGCCGGCCTGGCTGCCGCTGCCGGGTCCGCCGTGCAGCACGACGACCGGATGGCCTTGCGCGGCGCCGGCCACGGCGAACGCGATCGATTGCGCGTCCCGGTGCAGGTGTCGGCGAACGGGCGTGGGCGGTGACGTCGATGCGTCGGGCAAGGCCCGCATGGCAGGCGACGGCGTGGATCGAATCGGGCGACGCGTCATGTCGATAGGGTTCGGGCGGAATCGGAAGGCAACCGTCACGTGGCCGGGCAGCGGCCGGATGGTTTCTACGATCAAGCCAGAAACGCGCCAGCCGCGAGGATCGGGATTCGCACGGGTAGTCACGCGTCGGGAATTCGCGGTATCACGGAGGCCTGCCCGTCGCGCGACGCGACACGACACACCCGGCCGCGCCCGGATGATTCATTACATCATCCTTTCAGTTTATCGCGCGGCGCCGGCGTGGCCCGATGCTTGCTTGCAATGACGGCAAAGAGTCCGGCAGTTGACCGGAAGGATCCCCCGGAGGAGACAATGCGCGATGACGTAGAGCAGGCGGCCGGGTCACGGGCCGCGCATCCCGCTGGCTGGCCCGCGCCGTCGATCCAGAAGGCCCACGAGCGCTCGGAGACGTTCGGCCTCCAGGTGTCGGCACGACCCGACTACGACGTGCTGTCGAACGCGGCGCTGGTGCTCAAGCGCGAGCAGAGCCGGGTGCTGTGCGTGCACGCGATGCCGGTGATGGAAACGCTGCACGAGCAGATCGTCAACACGCAGAGCATGATCGTGCTGACCGATGCGGAAGGGCTGATCCTGCATTCGATCGGCGACGACGATTTCCTGCGCCGCGCGGAGAAGGTCGCGCTGCGCCCGGGCGCGAACTGGGCGGAGAGCCGGCAGGGCACCAACGCGATCGGCACGGCGCTGGCCGAGCTGTGCCCGATGGTCGTCCACGGCGACCAGCACTTTCTGGCCGCGAACCGCTTCCTGACCTGTTCGAGCGTGCCGATCCTCGATCCGTACGGCGACGCGATCGGCGTGCTCGACGTGACGGGCGACCACCGCAGCTATCACCAGCACACGATGGCGCTCGCGAAGATGTCGGTGCAGATGATCGAGAATCATCTGTTTACGACGACCTTTCAGGAAACGCTGCAGGTGTCGTTCCATGGCCGCCCCGAGTTCCTCGGCACGCTGATGGAGGGGATCGTCGCGTTCACCGCCGACGGGCGCTTCCTGTCCGCCAATCGCAGCGCGCAGTTCCAGCTCGGCATGCCGCTCTCGGCTCTGCGGGCGCACACGCTGTCGTCGCTGTTCGACATCACCAGTGCGCAGCTGATCGACCGCATGCGCGCGAGCACCGACCGGCACCTGATGCTCAATCTCGGCAACGGCGCGGTGGTCTGCGCGCGCGTGCACTTCCGCCGCGCGACGCTCGCCGAAGGCAGCCGGCCGACGGACGTCCACGACGCGGGCGCGCCGGCCGCGCGCGCGAACGCGGTGCCCGCGCCGGCGGCCGGCACGTCGGCCGGCCTGTCGCGGCTCAACTATCTCGACACCGGCGATGCGCAGGTCGCGTGCGTGATCGCGAAGGTCCGCAAGGTGATCGGCAAGGACATCCCGATCCTGATCACCGGCGAGACCGGCACCGGCAAGGAACTGCTCGCGCAGGCGATCCACAACGACTCGCCGCGGCGCGACGCGCCGTTCGTCGCGGTCAACTGCGCGTCGATTCCGGAGACGCTGATCGAGTCCGAGCTGTTCGGCTACGAGGAAGGCGCGTTCACCGGCGCGCGTCGCAAGGGGGCGATCGGCAAGCTGCTGCAGGCGAACGGCGGCACGCTGTTCCTCGACGAAATCGGCGACATGCCGTATCCGCTGCAGGTGCGGCTGCTGCGCGTGCTGCAGGAGCGCCTCGTGAACCCGCTCGGGTCGACGAAGACGATTGCCGTGGACATCGCGATCATCTGCGCGACGCACCGCGACTTGCGCGAGATGATCGCGCAGAACCGTTTCCGCGAGGATCTCTACTACCGGCTGAACGGCCTCGTGGTGCGCCTGCCGCCGTTGCGCGACCGCACGGATCTCGCGGTCGTCGTGCAGAAGATGCTGCAACGCGAGGCGTTCGCGGGGCCGGGCGGGCCGCCGCTGTCCGTCGCGCCGGACGTGATGGAGTTGTTCGTGCGCTGCACGTGGCCGGGCAACTTCCGCCAGCTCGGCAACCTGCTGCGCACGGCGGCGGCCATGGTCGACGACGATGGCGAAATCCGGCGCGAGCACCTGCCGGACGACTTCTTCGATGACCTGCGGTGCGGCGATGCCGTGCAGACCGGGCAGGCCGTGCCGGCCACGCCCGATTCGCCCGCCGCGGCGAGCACCGGGGCCGGGCCGGGCGCCGCGGACGCGTTGCCTTCCGTCGATGCGCGCCTGCAGGACGTCGCCGCGTCCGCGATCGCCGCCGCGCTGGCCCGTCACGGCGGCAATGTGTCCGCCGCGGCGCGCGCGCTCGGCGTCTCGCGCAACACGATCTACCGGAAGATGCCGGCCGCCGACGCGGGGCGCCAGCCGTCCGACGAAAGCTGACGCGCTCGTCGCGCTGTGCGCGACCTGTCACAGCCGGTGTGTCAAGTTGCAACACCGGTGTTCAACGATTCAACACCTGTGACCACGCGCGGACAGCGTTCCGCCGGGGTGGCGGACCGCATTCGCGCGAATCGTGTCGGCTATTCGTAAGGATTTCGCCGCGATGCCCGGATGATGGCCGTCTACCGCCGCCGGGCCGCCGAAAAGCGGCTTCGGCACGCTCCTTGCTGAATAGAAACCGACCGCTCGATTGCCGCGGTCGTTCGATTCATCCAGCAACGCATCGACTCATCGACTCATCAATTCAGACAGGAGACACACCATGCAGTGGACGACACCGTCTTACACCGACCTGCGCTTCGGCTTCGAAATCACGATGTACATCGCCAACCGCTGATCGCCGTGCGTGCCGCCCGTTTCGCCGTGATCGGCGCGGGCGGCCTCGGGAGCTGACGCCATGAAGATCAAGATACTCGGCTCGGGAGCCGGCGGCGGGCTGCCGCAATGGAACTGCAATTGCGCGAACTGCCGCCGTGCGCGCAGCGGAAGCGGCCATGTGCTGCCGCGCACGCAGTCGTCGATCGCGGTCAGCGACGACGGCGTCGACTGGGTCCTCGTCAACGCGTCGCCCGACATCCTTTCCCAGTTGCGCGCGGATCCGGACCTGCAACCGGCGCGCGCGATTCGCGACAGCGGCATCGCCGCCGTCGTGCTGTGCGACGCGCAGATCGATCACGTGACGGGCCTGCTGATGCTGCGCGAGCGTTCGACGCCGCTGCCGCTCTACGCGAGCGCGCCGGTGCTCGACGACCTGTCGACCGGCTTGCCGCTCGTGCCGCTGCTCGGCCATTACTGCGGCGTGGCCGCGCACACGATCGTGCCCGGCGAGCCGTTCGCGGTGCCGGCCGCGAGCGGGATCCGTTTCACCGCGCTCGCCGTCGACAGCAAGCCGCCGCCTTATTCGCCGCGACGCGCGTCGGCCGCGCCCGGCGACAACATCGCGCTGTCGATCGAAGACGTCGCGAGCGGGCGGCGCGCGTTCTATGCGCCGGGGCTCGCGTCGGTCACCGACGAGGTACGTGCGGCCATGGACGGCGCCGATCTCGTGCTGGTGGACGGCACGTTCTGGACCGGCACCGAGATGATCGATCTCGGCCTGTCGGGCAAGCACGCGGCCGACATGGGGCATCTCGCGCAGTGCGCGGAACCCGGGCGGCCCGGCATGATCGACTGGCTCGACACGCTGCCCGCGCGCACGCGCAAGGTGCTCACGCACATCAACAACACGAACCCGATTCTCGATCCGCATTCCGTCGAGCACGCGCACCTGCGCGCGCACGGCATCGACGTCGCGCACGACGGCATGCAATTCCAGGTCTGACGATGAACGCACCGATCCCCGCTACGGCGTTGCACGCGACGCCCTGGACCGCGACCGAATTCGAGGCGCGCCTGCGTGCGCTCGAATCGCGCTATCACATTCATCATCCGTTCAACCGGCGGCTCAACAGCGGCGCCTGTTCGCCCACGCAGATCCGCGGCTGGGTCGCGAACCGCTTCTATTACCAGATCTGCATCCCGCTCAAGGATGCGGCGATCCTGTCGAACTGCCCCGATCGCGAAACGCGGCGCCGCTGGATCCAGCGGCTGATCGACCACGACGGGCAGGGCGACAACGAAGGCGGCATCGAGGCGTGGGTGCGGCTCGGCGAGGCATGCGGCCTGACGCGCGACGAGCTGTGGTCGCTCGAACACGTGCTGCCCGGCGTGCGTTTCGCGGTGGATGCGTATGTGAACTTCGCGCGGCGCGCGCCGTGGCAGGAAGCGGTGTGCTCGTCGCTGACCGAGATGTTCGCGCCGCAGATCCATCTCGACCGGCTCGCGGGCTGGCCGTCGCATTACCCGTGGATCGAGCCGGCCGGGCTGCATTACTTTCGCAGCCGCGTGCCGCTCGCGCAGCGCGACGTCGAGCATGGGCTCGCGGTCACGCTGCAGCATTTCACGACACCGGACGCGCAGCAGCACGCGCTCGGCATTCTGCAATTCAAGCTCGACATCCTGTGGTCGATGCTCGACGCCGTCGAAAAGGCCTACCCGTTATGAACGCGATCGAAGCCGCCAGCGGCGTGCCGCTGCGCCCCTGCCTCAGGGGCATGTACCGCCTGCAATGGGAGGCGGCCCAGGATGCGTACGTGCTGCTCTATCCGGAGGGCATGGTCAAGCTCAACCCGAGCGCCGGCGAGATTCTCGCGCGCTGCGACGGCACGCGCGAACTGGACGACATCATCGGCGAGCTCGAGCGCCTGTTCATGCAATCGGATCTCGCGACCGACGTCTACCGTTTCCTCGATCATGCGCGACTGCGCGGCTGGCTGGACTGACATGACACCCGACACGCCCCGTCCGTCCGCGCCGCTGTGGCTGCTCGCGGAACTCACGTACCGCTGCCCGCTGCACTGCGCGTTCTGCTACAACCCGGTCGACTTCGCGACGCACGGCGCGGAACTCGACACCGACACGTGGCGCACGGTCATCAGCGATGCACGCGCGCTCGGCGCCGCGCAAATCGGCTTCTCGGGCGGCGAGCCGCTGCAGCGCGGCGACCTCGAGACGCTCGTCGCGCATGCGCGCGGGCTCGGCTTCTATACGAACCTGATCACGTCGGGCATCGGGCTGAACGTCGCGCGCATCGAGCGGCTCAAGGCGGCCGGGCTCGACCACATCCAGTTGTCGCTGCAGGATTCGACGCGCGAGCTGAACGATTTCCTGACCAGCACGCGCACGTTCGGACTGAAGCGCGACGTCGCGCGGCTGATCAAGGCGCACGGCTACCCGATGGTGCTCAACTGCGTGCTGCATCGCTACAACCTGCCGCACGTGGGGCAGATCATCGAGATGGCGCTCGACCTCGGCGCCGATTACCTGGAACTCGCGAACACGCAGTACTACGGCTGGGCGATGCTCAATCGCGACCAACTGATGCCGACCGTGGAGCAGGTGCGCGAGGCCGAGGAAACGGTCAACCGCTATCGCAAGCTGGTCGGCGAGCGCTGCAAGATCCTGTTCGTCGTGCCGGACTATTTCGAGCAGCGCCCGAAGGCATGCATGAACGGCTGGGGCTCGGTGTTCCTCGGCGTCGCGCCGGACGGCACCGCGCTGCCGTGCCATGCCGCGCGGTCGCTGCCGGGGCTCGCGCTGCCGAACGTGCGCGACCGGTCGCTGCGGGACATCTGGTACGACAGCGATGCGTTCAATGCATTTCGCGGCGACGACTGGATGTGCGAGCCGTGTCGCACGTGCGACGAGCGGCATGCGGATCACGGCGGTTGCCGGTGTCAGGCGTACCTGCTGGCCGGCGATCCGCGGGAAGCCGATCCGGTGTGCGCGAAGTCCGCCCATCACGGGCAGGTCGAACAGGCCGTGCAGTTCGCGCGACGTAGTGCGCCGCGCGACGAACAGCCGCTGGTTTTCCGCAGTAAGGACAATTCGCTCGCGCAATGCGGCGCGGCGTGCGACGGCTGACGGGCGCCGCCAGGACGACGGCACGGGCGAGCACGGCACCGCGCTCGTCGAACTGGAAACCGATGCGGCCGGCCGGGTGGTCGCCGCGCGTGTCGTGACCGGCAGCGGCTATCCGCGCCTCGATGCTGCCGCGCGCGATGCGGCGCTGGCGAGCCGCTGCGCTACACACGTAGAAAACGGCGTGCCGTCGCCGATGCGGGCGCGCGCGCCGATCCCGTTCAATCCCGATGAATGACCGGGCACGTTGGCGACATCACCCGTCGTCCGCCTTCGCCTGCAAACCCTTCAGCCCCTGAATCACAACCAGCAGCGCGCGTCCGTGCTCGTCCGACCCGTCCCACGCGTCGACGATCGCGTCGCGCAGCAGGTCGTTGTACCGGCGCCGCGACGGCTCGGTGTCGACACCATAGAAACTGCATAGCTTGTTGAATGGCGCGCTGCGGCGCAGCCGGCGCCCGTTCGACAGCCGAAGGCGCGACACGGTTGGCTGGCTGACCCCGGAAAGTCGTGCGATTTCGCTTGACGAGCGTGTGTCTGCCATCAAGCGGCGCAACAGGTCTTGAACGGGAAAATCTTGGTCCGGGGCTTCCATGCGATGCATTATACCTATACAGTTACGGCTGTTGAATGGGCTTGCTGTCAGCAGCGAGGCTGTATCCCCGAGAAAGTTGATGACACTGAAACACCTCCCACCCACGTTCTGCTGGACCAAGATCGGCGCCGAATCCGGCGAGGAATTGCCGACCGTCGTGCTCCGCAAGGAATGGGAGCGCCGGCTCGGCGGCGGGCGTTTTCTGTGGGGCATCAACCAGCCGCTCGGCAGCAGCGCGCAAGTCGCCGCGCATCGCACGGGTTCGCTGCTCGCATTGTTTTCGCCGGTCGCGTCGCGTCCGCGCGCGGGCGAGCGCAAGGACGCGCTGCTGTGGAATGCGTGGGTCGACGCAAGCGGTCAGGTGCGGCCGTTGCCGCCGCACACGTTCATCGCCAGCCGCTCGACGTTGCCGTCGGGCCGGCGTCGCGAGCAGCATTACGCGCTCGTGTGCGCGTCGTCCACCGCGCTGACGGTCGGTACGCAGTTGCGCGTGTTTCCCGACCATCTGCGCAGCGTGAGCACGGGCAGGCCGCTGGGCGCCGCGCAGGGCGCGGCCGTGGTCGACTGCA
Source organism: Burkholderia sp. BCC1047 (assembly GCF_902833155.1). NCBI lineage: Bacteria > Pseudomonadati > Pseudomonadota > Betaproteobacteria > Burkholderiales > Burkholderiaceae > Burkholderia > Burkholderia sp. BCC1047. Next base: position 181,169 of record NZ_CADFEH010000001.1, read on the forward strand.
TCGGGCGTGCGAAGGAGCAGACGGGCAAGAGCTATCCGCTCGCGCTGTCGGTCGAGCTCGAGGCACCGTATTTCGTGCGGCTCGCGCAGCCATGCGTGCTGAAGGCGCGCGATCTCGCGGAAGTGAACAAGGCCACGCGCGCGGGCGATTTCGATCGCTTCGTCGAGCTGGTCGCGCGCTTGCGCGGCCGTTCGCCGACCGACGCCGTGCGCGGCGTCACGCGCGATCTGTTCGACGTGCCGCCGCTCGAAACGGCGGCCGCGTACGTGGCGCCCACGCATGTCGCGCGCCTGCGCAACCGGCCGGCGGCCGAGCATCCCCGCGATCTCACCGGCGATCTGTTCGACCTGTCGCCGGGCGAGGCGGCCGCGTTCGCCGGGCTCGCGCATCCGCGCATCGGGCGCGCGTGACGCCGGGCGCGACGCCGTTCGCGCAAGAATTTGTTGCAATCTCGCCGTAGCGGATCGGCGAGCGCGGAGCGACAATCGGCACGAAGCGCGCGGTGCGGCGGCCGATGCGTCGACACGCGACGGGTCGTGGTTCACGTCGCCGACATGCGTACCACGCACACTGAGCGTCGGCGTGCTTCACACTGCAATCCTGACGGAGGAGTGTCGATGTCGACCCACATCTGTTCGCCGGAAGCCCGGGCCGCACAACGCTTCGTCGAAGCGACGCGCAACGTCGATCAGGCGTTTCGCGCGGTGCGCGGCGAAAGCGACGACGACGGCTCGTCGGCCGAATACGCACGCGCGATGTCGCGTCTCGATCGCGCGCTCGACGAGCTGGCGCGTGCGCAGGAATTCTTCGATCGCGTCGTCGGCGCGGACACCACGCACGGCAACTGACGGCTTCGTCGTTTCTCTTTTTCGTGCGTCAGCCCGCGCGCGTCATAGCCGGTGCAGGCGGCGCGGCACGGTACGCGTAGCCGCGATGCTGGAACGACGTCGCGAAGAACCGCATCTGGTAGCGGATCGCATTCGCCCAGTAATCCCACGTATGGCCGCCCGGCCGCTCCGCATAGTCGTGCGGCACGCCGAGCGCGACGAGCCGTTCGTGCAGCGTGCGGTTCGAGTCGACAAATGCGTCGTCGCGGCCGCAATCGATCGTCAGGTCGAGATGGGCGCGCACGAATGCCCGCGCGTTTTCGACGATCACGTTGCGGTTCCAGAACGACGGATGGCGATCGGGATCGCCGAACACGTGTGCGATCCCCGGCTCGTCCGTGCAGCAGCGCGGATCGACCGCGCCGCTGATGCTGCCCACCGCGCCGAACGTGTCGGGCCGGTCGAGCGCGATGCGCAGTGCGCCGAAGCCGCCCATGCTGAGCCCGGTGATCGCGCGCGCGTGCTGGGCGGCGATCGTGCGGAAATGCAGGTCGACATAGGACACGACTTCATCGCCGACGAAGGTCTCGTAGCGGCTGCCCGAATCGAACGGGCTGTCGATGTACCAGCTTTCATGTCCGCCGTCGGGCATCACGAGGATCACGCGATAGCGGTCGGCCAGCGCGGCGATGTGCGTGTTCGACGTCCAGTCGGTATGGTCGCCGCCGGAGCCGTGCAGCAGATAGACGACGGGGTAACGTTCGCCATGGTTGTCGCGCGCGTAATCGTCGGGCAGCACCATGGTGGCCTTCAGCGTTTCGTTCATCGCGGCGCTCGGAATCGCGACGACCCGCGCATGAAAGGCGAACGCAGGGCTCGTGACGGCGAGCAGCAGTAGCAGCCAGAAGGTACGTGCCAGGCGCATCGATCCTTGCATGTGTCGTTCCAGTCCGGGGCGGGGCCGGGAAAACCCTGTTCCGACGACTTTAGCAATCGCGCCTTTCAACCATATTTCGGCGAACCCTACGGGTTGTCAGGCGGACGGCTTGCATACGATGCGCGCGATGGCGGCGCGCAACGCATCGGGCCGCTCGGCCGCGACCAGGTGCCCGCAGCCGGCGATCGTGTCGAAACCGGCGCAGCGTGCGAGCGCGTGGTCCGCTTTGGCACCCCGCGGACCGCGCCCACACCGCCCGCTTGCCCCGCTCAGCGCTTCTGCCGCGCGTCCATTTCCGCGACGATGCGCGCTTCCTGCTCCTGAAGCTCGGGCGTAAACGCGTCGCCGAATTCCTCGAGTTCGTACAGCGGGCGGATCTCGATGTCGGAGTCGCCGGGCATCGGGTTCGGGCAGCGCTTCACCCATTCGACGGCTTCCTCCATCGATTTCACCTGCCACAGCCAGTAGCCGGCGACGAGCTCCTTCGTTTCGGCGAACGGGCCGTCGACGACCGTGCGGTTCCTGCCGGAAAAGTGCACGCGCTTGCCGCGGCTGCTCGGGTGCAACCCATCGGCGGCGAGCAGGATGCCGGCTTTCACGAGTGCCTCGTTGAACTGGCCCATCGCGGCCAGCATGTCGGTGTCGGGCAGCCGACCGGATTCGGAATCGGCGGTGGCTTTGACGATGACCATGACGCGCATTGTCGTCTCTCCTTGAAAGGGAACAGGGCGCTTGCCGACGGTGCGACGGCAAAACGATCGGTTACGACAACACGACGCGCGACGGCGACGCGAATCGACATCACGGGCGAGAAATTTTCACGCGCGAGGGAGTCGGTGCGCCGCGGCCGCTGTCACGGAGCGCATCGGCAAAACTGGTATGCTGATCCGCATCACGTGTACGCGGAGGGCGCCATGGCTGCTAAGGAAGTCTCGAAGAAGAAGTACCTGAAAATCCTGAACAAACGCCTGCGCGCGGAGCCGGCGGCCCCGGCCGGCGCGTCGTTCGTCTTTTTCCCGCTGGGCGCGAAGGCGAAGCACGCGACGGGCGTCGTGTCCGGCGACACGCGCAGCAAGCGCGAACTGGCCGTGATGGCCGCGGTCCAGCGCAAGGCGGCCGAAGAGTTCGTCGTCGCCGACGCCTGACGGGCGCCGCTGTACCCGTGCCGGATGACCGCCGCCGCGGCTTACGCGGCGGCGGCCTCGTACTGGACGATCGCGCGGCGAGCACGCGCGGAATGTCATGCGCGATCGCCGTGCCGTACATCGGCAGGATGAGGTCGAGATCGAGGAGCACCTGGATTCGCCTCGAAACGGCCTGAAAACCCACCCGGCGATCAGGACGCCTCGTCCGCCGCCGCTGCCGGATACCGCCCGCTGCCACCCGCGTCGTCGCCTGCCGCCAGTTGCTCCAGCGCGAGCCCCTTCGTCTCGATCCCGAGCGTCCACACGGCGATGGCCGCCGCGATGAACGACAGCGCGCCAAGCGTGAACACGCCGCCCTGGCCGAACACCGGCAACACCACGCCGACCACGTAAGGCCCGATCAGCGAGCCGATCCGGCCGATCGCCGACGCGAAGCCCGAACCCGTCGCGCGGGCGCCGGTGCCGTACAGCTCGGGCGTGTACGTGTACAGCGCCGCCCACATCCCGAACAGGAAGAACTGCATCGCGAGGCCCGTGACGATCAGCAGCGTCGTGCTGCCGCCGTACAGTGCGCTCTGGCCGTACGCGTACGCCATCGCGCCGCCGCCGATCAGCGACGCGATGCAGGTCGGCTTGCGGCCCCAGCGCTCGACGAGCCACGCGGCGCACAGGAAGCCGGGCACGCCGCCGAGCGAGATCAGCACCGTGTAGAACACCGATTTCGTGACTTCGAAGCCGGCCTGCTGCAGCAGCGCGCCGAGCCACGACGTGAGGCCGTAGAAGCCGAGCAGCGCGAAGAACCACAGCAGCCACACCATCACCGTGCGGCGGCGGTACACGCCGCTCCAGATCTCGCGCAGCGCGCCGTGGCCGCGCGCGGCGGCCGGCTCGGCGAGCCGCGACGGCGGCGGCAGCGTCGTGACGCCGGCCGAGCGCATCACCTTCGCCTCGATCGTCCGCATCACCGTGTCGGCTTGTGCGTGCCGGCCCGCATGTTCGAGCCAGCGCGGCGATTCCGGCACGATGCGGCGCACGACCAGCACGAACACGGCCGGAATCGCGAGCAGCGCGAACACGGTCCGCCAGCCGAATTGCGGCAGCACGAAATACGCGACGATGCCGGCCGTGATGAAGCCGAGCGGCCAGAAGCCGTCCATCAGCGCGATCAGGCGGCCGCGCTTCTCGGTCGGCACGAATTCGGACAGCAGCGTCTGCGCGACCGGAAACTCCATCCCCATCCCGATGCCGAGCAGCACGCGGTAGACGATCAGCGCGTCGACGCTCTGCGCGGTCGAGCACAGGTACGACGCGGCGCCCCACAGCACCATGCTCCACTGGAACACGGGCCGGCGGCCGAAGCGGTCGGCGAGCAGGCCGGCCACGGCCGCGCCGAGCACCATCCCGAAGAAGCTCGCGCTCGCGACGAGGCCGGCGGCGGCCGTCGACAGCCCGAACTCCTTGCGGATCGAGCCGAGCACGAACGTCATCGTGCCGAGATCGACCGAGTCGAAGAAGAACGCGATCGCGATGATGAAGAAGATCCGCTTGTGATAGCCGGAGAACGGCAGGCGTTCGAGCCGGGCGGCGGCGGAGGCGGGAGCGGTGGCGGTGGGCATGGCGTCCTCTGAAATGAAAAAGGGGCCGCGCAGCGCATGCTCGACGGCCCCGATGCTTCGTATTCAGTAGACGCGACCACAAACTGCCGCATCGGAGGAAAAGCGCCGCCTGCTTGCCCAAATGCGTCATCGTCGGGCGGCGCGCGCGACGCTCGCCGGCGTCAATTCTTCAGTTTGTAGCCGGTGCGGAACATCCACGCGACGATCGCGAGCAGGATCACGAGGAACAGCGCGGTCGCGGCGAGGCTGATCCACACGTGCACGTCGGCGATCCCGTAGAACGACCAGCGGAAGCCGCTGATCAGGTAGACGATCGGATTGAACAGCGTGACCACGCGCCACGCGGGCGGCAGCATGTCGACCGAATAGAAGCTGCCGCCGAGGAACGTGAGCGGCGTGATGATCAGCAGTGGCACGAGCTGCAGCTTCTCGAAGCTGTCGGCCCAGATGCCGATCACGAAGCCGAACAGGCTGAACGTGACGGCCGTCAGCACCAGGAACAGCACCATCCAGACCGGGTGCAGGATGTGCAGCGGCACGAACAGGCCGGCCGTGGCGAGGATGATCACGCCGAGCAGGATCGACTTCGACGCGGCCGCGCCGACGTACGCGATCACGATCTCCCAGTACGACACGGGCGCGGACAGGATCTCGTAGATCGTGCCGGTGAAGCGCGGGAAGTAGATGCCGAACGACGCGTTCGAGATGCTCTGCGACAGCAGCGACAGCATCACGAGGCCCGGCACGATGAACGACCCGTAGCCGATGCCGTTCACGTCGCTGATGCGCGAGCCGATCGCCGAGCCGAACACGACGAAATACAGCGACGTCGAGATCACCGGCGCGATGATGCTCTGCATCAGCGTGCGGCGCGTGCGAGCCATTTCTGCGCGGTAGATCGCGCGGATTCCTTGCCAGTTCATACGTCAGGCTCCTTGCACGCCGTTGCGGCGGTTGTCGATCAGGCTGACGAAAATGTCCTCGAGCGAGCTCTGCGTCGTGTGCAGGTCGCGAAAGCCGATGCCGGCCGAGCCGAGCGCGTTGATCAGCTTCGCGATGCTCGCGTCGTCGCGCTGCGAGTCGTACGTATAGACGAGCGCGGCGCCGTCTTCCGCGCGTTCGAGCCCGAACGGCGCGAGCGCGGGCGGCACGTCCGCGAGCGGCTGCTCGAGCTGCACGGTGAGCTGTTTCTTGCCGAGCTTGCGCATCAGTTCGCGCTTTTCCTCGACGAGCACGAGCTCGCCGCCGAGGATGATGCCGATCCGGTCGGCCATTTCCTCCGCTTCCTCGATGTAGTGCGTGGTCAGCAGGATCGTCACGCCGCTTTCGCGCAGCGAATCGACGAGCTTCCACATGTCGCGGCGCAGCTCGACGTCGACGCCGGCCGTCGGTTCGTCGAGGAACAGGATGCGCGGCTCGTGCGACAGCGCCTTCGCGATCATCACGCGGCGCTTCATGCCGCCCGACAGCGTCATCAGCTTGTTGTCGCGCTTGTCCCACAGCGACAGCGCCTTCAGCGTCTTCTCGATGTACGCGGGGTCGGGCGCCTTGCCGAACAGGCCGCGGCTGAACGATACGGTGGCCCAGACGGATTCGAACGCGTCGGTGGTCAGCTCCTGCGGCACGAGGCCGATCATTTCGCGGGCCGCACGGTATTGATCGCGGATGTCGTGGCCGCCGACCGTCACGCGGCCTTCGGTCGGCGTGACGATGCCGCAGATCGAGCCGATCAGCGTCGTCTTGCCGGCGCCGTTCGGCCCGAGCAGCGCGAAGATCTCGCCGGGGCGGATGTCGAGGGTCACGTGCTTCAGCGCCTGGAAGCCGGACGCGTAAGTCTTGGAGAGGTCGGAGACGGAAAGGATCGGTTGCATGCTCACGGATGGCACGGCCGGCCGGCGCGACGGCGGGCGCCGCGCGTGCCCGGCGCCGCCGCCGCTGCGAAGCGGCCGGGACCGGGGACGGCATGGCGAACGGGCGTCATGTCGAACGGCAGGGTGGTGCGGGATCGCGGGACCGCCATATTAGCAATCGGCAGATCGAAATGCATTCTGATGGAAAGGCCGGGTCGTGCCGGTGCCGAATTTGGGTGGATTGCGGTGATATTGCTCAATGATTCGGTGCTTTATTCGAGTGGTGCGAACAATTCCGGTCGTTTTCCGTCAATCGGCCCGCGCTCGCGTGGCCACCCGGCCGGCTGGCCGACTGTGCCGCCCGCCGGCCCTCGCGCCGTACCGGGACGACACGCGTGGCGCTCGCGATAATGCGTTCCTTTCCCGGCGATACGGAGCGGCGCGCATGTCTTTGATCGATTTGAAATCCGTGGCAAACGCGCAGGCCTGCGCATGGCAATCCACGATCGTCGGCGAAGTGGGGCAGGCTCGGATCAAGGTGCTGCGCATGGATGCCCAGCCTTACGAAGCGGAAGTGCACGACTACAACGAGGGGCTGCTGGTGCTCGACGGCACGCTGATGCTCGAGGTCGAAGCGGAAACGGTCGTGGTCGGCGCCGGGCAGATGTATCTCGCGCGCGCCGGCACGCGCCACGCGGTGCTGCCCGGCAGCCACGGCACGCTCGCGATCATCGACGTGTGAGGGTGCGCCGCAGCATGCATGCTGGCCGCTGAAGGCCGACGGGCTTGGCCCGGCGCGGATTCGCAGGGCCGTTCAAACGCGTGTTCCACGCGGCGTTTATTTGTCTGAGCAAATAAAATGAAGGCCGTTTGAAAATCTGTTAAATACCGTATAAACGCTACGATCGCGCGGCGTCCTTCGTTTGGAACTCTGCATCCATTTACTTGCGGGAATGGTCCGATCATAGTCTCGACACACGACGCATCACGAAAACGAATCAAGCGTACGTATGGAGACCAACATCATGAGACGCCTATCCGCCGGGCCGGCGGGACTGCCGCTTCCCGATTTTTCGCTGAATGCAGGCGCGACGCAGGTCGCATGCCTGCGCCGTCACCTCGCCGTGTAGCGGCAGGCCGTAGCGGCGAGCCGTAGCGGCAAGCCACTTTCCGTTTCGATCGTTCCGACGGCGCTGTGCCGCATGACGGCGCCGCGGGAGCGCGTTTGTCCGCCGCCGCCGCGTGTGCCGCCTATGCCCGACCGGTTCGCGGCGGTCCCGCGTGCAGCGTCATGCGCCGCGCATTCGTGCGGCGGCGCGATACCAACCGGCAGGCCATGCAGCCCGGCCGGACGAGACTTGTCGTACCTGAAAAGGAGGGGTTAATGATTTGCATTCCTGAATGGCGGAAGGCGATCCTGTCGTGCGCGGTGCTGGTGCTGCCGTTCGTCGCCGGTTGCGGCGGCGGCGACGATCCGGGGCCGATCACCGTGCCGCAGTGCTCGGGCAGCGCATGCGGGCCGAGCGGCGCCGAAACGACGCCGCCCGTCGTGACGAAGCTGTGCCCGGACGCGCTCGATTACACGACGACGTATACGGGCGGCGCCGGCAGCGGCGAGTACGTGAAGGTGAAGTTCGACACGACGAAGCTGACTTACCAGATGCAGTTCATCGACTCGTCGGTGCCGACCTCGGCAGGGCAGATCAACGACACGCGCGCGGGCCTGACGATCAGCGGCGCGTTCCATCATCCGACCAACCTCCCGACGGCCGAGCAGAATCGTTGCGCATTCGTGCTCGACAGCGGCGCGACGAGCGACGGCGCGTATTCGGTGACGATCAATCGCGCCGATCCGCCGATGCTGTTCGTCGGCAACGGCGTGGTCGGCGGCGGCATTCCGGGCGCGACGATCGCGTTCCAGGGCATCGAACTCGCGCCGGGTTTCTTCCTCGGCTCGGTGCCGTCGCGCACGTTCGACTTCTATCCGTTCATCGGCTTTACCGACACCGAAACGGACTTCACGAAGGTGGCCGGCGTATACAACGAAGTCGGCATTCATCTGTCGCCGACCGGCACAACCTATCAGACCACCACGCCGCAGGGCTGGCAGCCGGACGTCGTGAACTGGAACCAGACGCTCAATGCGGACGGCTCCTGCACGATCACGCAAGGCAGCGACTACTCGTGTCAGACGACCGGTTCGCCGTGGACCTTGCGCAAGAATGCGGACGGTACGCCCGACAACGTATTCGTCAGCCATGCGCAATCGGGGCAGGCCTATCCGTCGGCAGGCCAGGGACAGCCGCTCGTGATCCTCGTACCGAGCCAGGCGCACGGCGTGATGATCGTCGGCAAGCTGAACGGTGCGCTGGTGCCGGTCGTGATCCGCGTCGGGTATGCGTTTGCCGCGCCGGGCAATCCGCTGGGCTCGGTGGCCGATGCGGAGGTCGGCATCTCGATGCTCGCGCCCGCCAAAGCCGTCGCGCCCAACGTGCTGAAGGGCGGGTTCATCGGGGCGACGAGCGCATCCGCATGCGGCGTGGTGACCAACGACGGGCCGTCGGGCAGCGCGGCAGGCCAGGGGCCGAGCTTCAATCCGTTCGTTCCGCATCCGGACCTGCCCGGCGCGTTCAACACGACTTTCAATTACTTCACGCCGTCTGCCGGCAACTGCAGCGACGGCGCCGCCGTGTCGACCATCGCGGCGAACTACACGTCGACGCTGTTCCAGGGCAATACCGCGGCGTTCATCGATCCGCAAACGTCGTCGCCGACCGCGCAGTTCGGGCTCGACTACACGCAGGCATCGCCCGGCAAGGTGAAGGTCACGGCCAACAGCGACTTCAACGCGAAGGGCGCGGCCGGCAACGTGGCGATCTTCAAGAAGGGCGATACGGGGTGGATCGTGACGGCCGGGAACGTCTACGCGATGGTCGTCAACAACAGCCAGGTCAACCCGTTCTTCACGGTCGGCGCGTTCGTCCAGTAACCCGGCATCGAACACGTCACACCGGCGGCGCATGCGCTGCCGCCGGTGAATCGAATTTCAAGAGGATTCCTATGAATTTGAAGCATTGGATGGCCGCGGCATCGCTCGCACCCGTGCTGGCCGCATGCGGCGGCGACGGCGACCCGCCGCCCGCGCCGGTGGTCCGGCTGTGCCCGCAGACGATCGACTACAACACGGTGTTCGTCGGCGGCTCCGGGTCGGGCGAGCTCGTGAAGGTGCAGCTCGACACGACGAAGATGACGTACCGGATGACCTACCTCGCGTCGCCGGTGCCGACCACCGCGGGCACCGTGCAGCCGACCCGCGACACCGCGCCCGCGAACGTGGTCGACGGCACGCTGGCCGACGAAACGGGGCTGCCCACGGTGAAGCTGAACCAGTGCACGTTCCGGATGCAGAACGCGAGCCTCGACCCGAGCCGGCCGGCGCGGCTGTTCCTCGGCGAAGGCGTGCTGGGCGGCGCGATCCCCGGCGCGACGATCCAGTTCGACGGCGTGATCGGCGTCGGCAAGATCCCGAAGACGACGTTCCCGTACTACCCGTTCATCAGCTTCTCGTCGCTCGAAACCGACCTGACGAAGATCGCCGGCACGTACAACCAGCTCGGCTATCACCAGGTGCCGTCGCAGAACTTCCAGCCGGTGGCGCTCGACCAGAAGGTGACGATCAACGCGGACGGCAGCTATACGGAAACCGACAACTTCGGCAAGAAGAACGGCGGGCAGCCGCTGGCGTCGAGCGCGACCGTGAACCAGCCGTTCACGCTGCGCCCCGATGCGCCGGCATTCCAGTCGCTCAACTACCAGCCGCAGATTCCGCCGACGCTCGCGGCGCTCGATCCGGCGAAGGCCGGCAAGGGGATCCTGATCGTCGGCAAGCTGCGCAACCAGCTCGTGCCGATCTTCATCCGCACCGGCGCCGCGAACGCGGACCTCACGCAAGGGGCGCCGAGCGCGGACGACGAATCGGGCATCTCGTTCCTGAGCCCGCAGACGGCGGTCTCCCAGGGCTCGCAGAACGGCGAGTACACGGGCGTCGACAGCGCGTTCAACTACCGCGCGACCGCGCTCGTCGGCGCGCAGGCCACGCTGCTCGATCCGTTCAATGCGTCGCAGGCCGCGCTCACGCGCGCGCTGAACCTCGACTACACGCAGACAGTGCCGGGCGTCGTGACGACCGTGCACGCGGACGCGGCGTCGGGGCCGGCGACCGGCAAGTTCGTGTTCACCGGCGGCGTGTTCGGGTTCCTCGACATGGCCGATACGAGCAATCCGTACTTCACGGTCGGCGCGTTCGTGCAGTGACCGCGTGTGGATGGAGACACGGCGGCGCCGCGCGCGAATGCGCGGCGCCCCGACAGAATGAGGGGGAGACTTCATGAAGAAGCTGATTGTCGCGGGTGTCGTCGCAGGCGTGTCGACGCTCGCATCGGCCCAGCAGGCGGGCGACAACGTCGCGACGCTGGGCTGGCTGCACATCATGCCGCAGGATTCGACCAACGGGCTGACGACGAATCTTGCAAGCATGCCGATCAACGGGCCGCTGCGCCTGCCCGGTTCGTTCACGTCGCCGGGCACGAGCCTGACGGTCAACAACGCCGACACGGTCGGCCTCACGCTCACGCACTTCTTCACCGATCACATCGCGGTGACGTCGGTGCTCGGCGTGCCGCCGGAATTCACGCTGACCGGACACGGCGTGATCAGGCCGCCCGGCCCGGCCGGCGCGCTCGGCAACGTCGACATGGACAAGTCGGCGAACCAGCCGGCCGTGAAGAACGCGCGGCAGTGGAGCCCGACGGTCATTCTGCAGTACTACTTCAATTCGCCGACGGCGAAGTTCCGTCCGTTCGTCGGGATCGGCGTGGCCTACAGCTGGTTCAGCAACATCGAACTGAACGGCAACTTCGCGAAGGACATCAACGAGAACCTCGGCAGCGTGCTCGCGGCGGGCGCCGGCAAGCCGGGCGCGACGTCGGTCGAGGGCAAGGCGTCGTCGTCGTTCACGCCGGTCTACAACGTCGGCGCGAGCTATGCGATCGACAAGCACTGGGGGCTCACGGCGACGCTGACGTATATGCCGCTGAAGACCTATTCGTCGCTGGTGATCAAGGCGGCCGACGGCTCGACGCTCGCGACCACGCGCACGCGACTGAAGGCCGACCCGTTGATCACGTTCGTCGGGATTTCCTACAAGTTCTGAGCCGACCGGCGCGCATGACGCGTGCCGGCGGCTTCCTGCGATCGGTCGGCCGGATCGTTCCGGCCGGAAGATCGCGTTCCTGGCGGCGTGCCGCCATTTGTGAAGAGAGGGGGCAGTTCAAATGAGCATTCGCAAAATCGTATCGCTTGTTGCTGCAGTGGCTTTCACCGCGGTTTCGGCCGCGCCTGCTTTCGCGGTCACCGTTTCGCGCGCGGACGGTCAGCCGATGAACCCGAACGGCGAGCCGTTCTCCGCATCGGGTCTCACGAACCTGAGCAAGGGGTCGATCACGGCGGCCTGTACCGCGACCTTCAACGGCACGATCACGTCGACCGGCATCGTCAACATCACGTCGACGACGTTCACGGGCGGCGCGACGTGCTCGCTGATCAGCGGCAGCGCGAGCAGCACGTCGCCGTGGACCGGGCAGGCCGACAGCACGACGCAGCTGTCGATCAACAACGTGAAGGTGAACGTCACGCTGCTCGGCGCGTGCGGGCCGAGCAAGGTCGTGACGGCGTGGAGCGATGCGAACTCGTCGCTGACGTTCAACAACGCGACGCTGACGCCGGATTGCACGGTGGGCGGCACGGTGCTGACGTCGCCGAAGTTCCACGTGCAGTAAGCGTCGCGCGATCGACGCGGAACCCGCCGCGCGCGAGGGCCGTGCGGCAAGCGCGGCGGGCTTTCGCGGCTTGATGCTTCGATGGGGTCGAGCCGTCGTGCGTATCGGCGCGGCGGCCGGTTGACCGCCCGTGTCGCGATCCGGCACGGGCGGAGTGGCAGGGCGGCGTCGCGTACTGCGCCGCCCGATTCGATTGAAACAAAACCAGGTCAATTAGCCAGAACCATCCCGGACGACCCATGCTTACCGATCCAGCAAAGTATGGCGACGCCCGCGGCGCGACGCCCGACCGGCTGCGCACGGCCGCGTGGCTGCAGTACCTGATCGAACATCTCGACGGGGCGGCTTGCGCCGGCGACCCGGTTGTCGTCCCATCGCACGCGATACATCTGGGCGCTGGCGCGAGCCTGTCCCGCGAAGCGAGGGCCGTGCTTCACCGGCTGGTCCCGTGGATCGCGACGGACGGCAGCGGCTGCGCGTGCGATCCGGCCGATTCGCCCGGCGCATGCTCGCACGTGCCTTCCGCGCGGCAACTCGCGCAAGCCGAACGTTGCTGTCCGGGCTCGCGTGCCGTATTCGACACCGCGCACGGCGTGATCGATGCGTGCGCATTCGACGATCCCGAACTCGGCTGGGCCGCGCTCGAACGGATTGCCGGCGGCGTCGAACGCAGCGGCGACGACGCGGGCGCATGCATCGCGAACGAACACGACGGGCCGCGCGAGACGCCGCCTGCGAAGAACCTGAGAGAAAAGCTGACGGCGGTCGCGACAACGGGCACGGAAACGCCGACCCGTCCCGGCGCCGTGATCGACGCGATCGTGCTGCGCGCCTGTGGCCCGCGCGACGACGCCGCGCGTATCGACGAGATGGCCGCGCTCGCGATGTTCTCCGCGGAGCTTGCGGCTGGCCACGGCGTTTCCGTTCAGGCGTACGGCGGTCAGCACAATCTCGTCGCGCGCGCGATCCGCGTGCATCGCGCCGATCTCGCATCGACGGACGGGCTGCTTGCCGCGCTCGCCGTGTGCCGGCTCGATCGGCTCGTCGGTGCGGGCAGCTTCTGGGCCTATTACCTGTTGGCGGGCATCGCGATCGCCGCACCGGATACGGTGCGGGAAATCGGCCGCAGGTTTCATGGCGACACGTGGCAGACGTGTGTCGACCACGTGCTCGCGTGGCCGGCGGTCAGCCGCTTCGGGCCGACGGAGGATGCCGCGTTCGAGCGCCTGCGCGACGCGATGAGCCTGACGTCGCGCTGGAACCCGATCGTCCGCGCCAAGCGGATGCGGACGCGGAGCGTGTCGGCCGCGCGGCCGCGCAGCGCAAACGAGCCGGCCCAATGAAACGCGGCTCGCGGCGAGAACGCCGCGAGCCGCAGGAGTGGTATCGCGGCGCCCGGTGCGGGCGGCCGCCTTCGTCAGACCGTCTCGGGCTGCCGCACGGCCTTCGCGACGTTGCGCGCCGGTGCGCCGTTCGCGACGAAGTACGGCACGTCGACACGCGCGAGCGGCGTGCGGCCGCGGATCTTGTCGGCGATCTTCTCGGCGATCATGATCGTCGGCGCATTGAGGTTGCCGGTCGTGATGATCGGCATGATCGACGCATCGACGACACGCAGCCCGTCGAGCCCGTGCACGCGGCCTTCCTCGTCGACCACCGCCATGTCGTCGTAACCCATCTTGCACGAGCACGACGGATGGAACGCGGTTTCCGCGCGGGCGCGCACGAACGCGTCGAGTTCCTTGTCGCTCTTGCAATCGGCGCCCGGATTCAGCTCGCGGCCGCGATAGCGGTCGAGCGCCGGCTGCCGCATGATCTCGCGCGTCGCGCGGATCGCATCGCGGAACTCGCGCCAGTCGAGCGCTTCGGCCATGTAGTTGAACAGGATGCTCGGATGGTCGTTCGGGGCGCGCGAACGCAGCTTCACGCGGCCGCGGCTCGGCGAGCGCATCGAGCCGACGTGCGCCTGGAAGCCGTGCATCTCGATCGCGTTCGAGCCGTTGTAGTTGATCGCCACCGGCAGGAAGTGATACTGGATGTTCGGCCACGGGTCGTCGTCGCGCGTGCGGATGAAGCCGCCCGCCTCGAAGTGATTGCTCGCGCCGAGGCCCGTGCCGTTCAGCATCCATTCGAGGCCGATCTTCGGCTGGTTCCACCACTTGAGCGCCGGGTACAGCGACACCGGCTCCTTGCACTCGTACTGGATGTACATCTCCAGGTGGTCCTGCAGGTTCTGGCCGACGCCGGGCAGATCGAGCACGACGGGGATGTCGAGTGCCTTAAGCCATGCGCCGGGGCCGACGCCCGAGCGCTGCAGCAGTTGCGGCGACGCGATCGCGCCGCTGCACACGAGCACTTCGCGGCGCGCATGCGCGGTCGCGCGCTCGCTGCCGCGCAGGTACGTGACGCCCGACGCGCGCTTGCCGTCGAACAGGATGCGATCGGCGAGCGCGTGCGTGACGATCTCGAGGTTCGGCCGCACCTTCGCCTGGTCGAGATAGCCGCGCGCGGTGCTCGCACGGCGGCCCTTCGGCGTGACGGTGCGATCCATCGGGCCGAAGCCTTCCTGCTGATAGCCGTTCAGGTCGTCGGTGCGCGGATAGCCGGCCTGCACGCCCGCGTCGACCATCGCCTCGAACAGCGGGTTCGCGCCCGGCTTGCTGGTCGTGACCGACACGGGGCCGCTGCCGCCGTGATAGTCGTTCGGGCCGACGTCGCGCGTCTCGGCTTTCTTGAAGTACGGCAGGCAGTCGAGATACGTCCAGTTCTCGAGGCCCCTGTGCGTCGACCAGTTGTCGTAGTCGAGCGCGTTGCCGCGGATGTAGCACATCCCGTTGATCAGCGACGAGCCGCCGAGCCCCTTGCCGCGCCCGCACTCCATCCGGCGGTTGTCCATGTGCGGCTCGGGATCGGTTTCGTACGCCCAGTTGTAGCGGCGGCCCTGCAGCGGATAGGCGAGGGCGGCCGGCATCTGCGTGCGGAAGTCGAAGCGGTAGTCGGGACCGCCCGCTTCGAGCAGCAGCACCGTGACGTCCAGATCTTCCGTCAGGCGCGTTGCGAGCACGTTGCCCGCGGAACCCGCGCCGCAGATGATGTAATCGTATTCGCGTGTCGTCATGACGGATCTCCTTGTCTTAGAACACCGGGTTGTAGCGGCCGAGCTCGACCTGCACCGACTTGATTCGAGTGTAGTGCTCGAGCGTCGTGATGCCGTTCTCGCGTCCGACACCGGATTGCTTGTATCCGCCAACCGGCATTTCGGCCGGCGATTCGCCCCACGTGTTGATCCAGCAGATGCCGGCTTCGAGGCGATGAATCGTGCGGTGCGCGCGCGACAGGTTCTCGGTCACGACGCCGGCCGCGAGCCCGTAGTGCGTGTCGTTCGCACGCGCGATCACTTCGTCCTCCGATTCGAAATCGAGGATGCTCATCACCGGCCCGAAGATTTCCTCGCGCACGATCTTCATGTCGTCGCGGCAATCGCCGAACACGGTCGGCGCGACGTACTGACCGTTCGCGAAGTGGCCGTCGGTCAGGCGCGTGCCGCCCGCGAGCAGCTTCGCGCCTTCGGCCTTGCCGCTCTCGATGAAGCCGAGCACCTTGTCGAGCTGCGCGGCCGACACGAGCGGGCCGAAGTTGGTGTCGGCATCGGTCGGCTTGCCGACGCGGATGCGCTTCACGCGTTCGAGCACCTTCTGCGTGAACGCGTCCTTGATCGAGCGGTGCACGAACACGCGCGTGCCGTTCGTGCAGACCTGGCCCGAGCTGAAGAAGTTGGCGGTCACCGCGATGTCGGCCGCGCGATCGAGGTCCGCATCGTCGAACACGATCAGCGGCGACTTGCCGCCGAGTTCCATCGTCACTTCCTTCAGCGACGACGCGCCGGCGAGCGACATCACCTTCTTGCCGGTTTCGACGCCGCCGGTGAACGACACCTTCGCGATGTCCGGATGGCCGGTGAGCAGCGCGCCGACCGAGCCGTCGCCCTGCACGACGTTGAACACGCCGGCCGGCACGCCGGCTTCCGTATAGATTTCCGCGAGCTTCAGCGCGGTCAGCGGCGTGACTTCGCTCGGCTTGAACACCATCGCGTTGCCGGCCGCGAGCGCGGGCGCGGTCTTCCAGCACGCGATCTGGATCGGGTAGTTCCACGCGCCGATGCCCGCGCACACGCCGAGCGGCTCGCGGCGCGTGTAGACGAACGATTCGGCGCGCAGCGGCACCTGCAGCCCTTCGATCGCAGTCGCGAGGCCCGCGTAGTACTCGATCACGTCCGCGCCGGTGACGATGTCGACCGCGAGCGTCTCGCCGATCGGCTTGCCGGTGTCGCGCGTTTCGATCGCTGCGAGTTCGTCGTTGCGCTCGCGCAGCAGGTCGACCGCGCGGCGCAGGATGCGCGAGCGCTGCATCGCGGTCATCGCGGCCCATTCGCGCTGGCCTTCCTGCGCGGACGCGACCGCGCGGTCGACGTCGGCCGCGCTCGCCTGCTGCACCTGCGCAAGCAGTTCGCCGGTGGCGGGATCGAAGGTGTCGAAAGTCTTGCCGCTGGTGGCGTCGACGTAACCGCCGCCGATGTAGAGGCGCTGCAAACCGTATACGGACATGAGGATCTCCTTGAGGGCGACTGCGTCGCGCGTCAGTCGGACGCGAGCAGCAGGTCGATGTAATCGTGGGCGAGCTTCAAAGCAGCCCGGGTGTCGATCGGGCCGCCGGCGAGTGCGCCGCGCAGCCACAGGCCGTCGATCAGCGCGGCGAGGCCGCTGGCGGCCTCGCGCGCCTTCGCGAGCGGCAACGCCTTCGCGAATTCGGCGCACAGGTTCGAATGCAGGCGCCGCGTGTTCACGTGCTGCAGGCGCTTGAGCATCGGGTCGTGCATGCTCTGCGACCAGAACGCGAGCCACGTCTTCATCACGGGCGTGCTGACCTGCGTCACGTCGAAGTTCGCGGCGACGACCGCGCGCAACCGCGAACGCGGGTCTTTTCGTGCGGCGACGCGGCGGCGCGTGGTGGCCGACCACAGGTCGCGCAGTACGTGCCGCATCGTCGCTTCGAGCAGGCCGTCCTTGTCGCCGAAGTAATGGCTGACGATGCCCGTCGAGATGTTCGCGCGTTGCGCGACCGACGCGAGCGTCGTGCCGGGCAGGCCCGCTTCGTCGATCGAGCGCAGCGTGGCGTCGATCAACTGCGCGCGGCGTATTTCCCGCATTCCGACTTTCGGCATCGCGACTCCCTTCGCCCGGGCGGGCCGTCCATGGAAGTCGACAGCTTAGCGGTTTTTTATTGATCGTTCAATCAACAAAAAATCGGGGCCGAACGGCGGGCTGCGTTCCAAACGGGAAGAATCGCCGCCGCCGGAGCCATGTGCAAGTGCGGAAAAACGAGTTGAAAGAAGGTTAATTAAGTTTGAATCTGTTTAAAACGGTTCGTGAAAAGATGATGCAATGCGGAGGACCGTTTCCATGCGTGATTTCATTACAAATGGAAAGAATGTCGAAATCTGAAAAATCATTCACGATATGAAATCGTAAAATCGGATGGTGAAGGTGGGTGGTTCTATGGAAACCGTTTAAATCCGGCGATTAAAACTTCGTAACTTGTTGATTTAAATAGATAAATATGGATTTTTTAACGCTGAGGTGGATTGTTCGCAAACGATTGCCATCGTCATTTTTGAGATTCCGCATATCATGGAAATCGACAAATAAATTTGAATCTCGCGGATTTTCGGGCCGAGTAGAGGGATTTTTGGAATGACTTGAGTGAGCAATGTCGACCGTATTAGTATGGCGCCGCACCACGAGGAATGAATGGCGCCGCCGGCAATTGCCGCGGTGCGTCGGCAATCGGCGCGTCATCGACCGCGCACGGGCCCGACGTCAGCCATTGCGCAGTTGCAGCATGCCGCGACGTCGAGACGCCGCATTCACCGGAGAACGACGATGCCGACCGAAAAACACGTGGTCCCGCTGCCGAATGGTCTGAAGGTTTACGTCGAACGGAACGTGTTCGATCCGGCCTTCGACACGGCGATGCTCGTCAACGGCGCGCTCGCGACGACCGCGTCGTTCGGCCAGACCGTCCAGTATCTCGGCGAGCGGATCAACACGATCTGCTTCGACCTGCCGTATGCGGGGCAGTCGCGCCAGCACAACCCCGGCTGCTCGATCCTGACCAAGGACGACGAAGCCGCGATCCTCCAGTATCTGGTCGAGCACTTCGCGCCAGCGTTCCTCGTGTCGGTGTCGTGGGGCGGCGTCGCGTCGCTGTTCGCGCTCGCGCGCGGCTGCCCGAGCGTGCGGCGCGCGGCGATCTGTTCGTTCTCGCCGTTCCTGAACGACGCAATGATCGACTACGTGACGCGGGCCCGCGACCACATCGCGGCCGGCGAGAACCTGAAGGCCGCGCAGCTGCTGAACGACACGGTCGGCCGCTATCTGCCGCGCATCATGAAGCTGTACAACTACCGCTATCTCACGCGCCTGCCGCGCGACGAGCAGGACCAGGTCGCGTTCCACGTCGACCAGATCCTGTCGCTGCAGCCCGAGCGCTACTTCAGCGAGTTCTCGAACATCGGCTGCGAACTGCTGTTCCTGAACGGCGAGCGCGACGAATACACGACGCCGGCCGACGTGCGGCAGCTTGGCGCGCACGTGGCGCGCGCACGGTTCGCGACGGTGCCCGACGCAGGCCATTTCCTCGACATCGAAGGCCGCGCGCAGCGCGAAGCCACCCGTACCGCGCTGCTCGATTTCTTCTGCGGCGAAGCGCCCGCCGCGGCCGGCATCGCGCGTGCCGCCGCGCACGCATGCGTGCCCGCGCCGATGCACGCGCTGTCGTCGTGACGCCGTCCGTCGCGCAGCGGGCACGTCCCGCGCATCCGAATTCTCATCCCAACGAGGCAGGCCAGCCGTGAATATCGTTCAGACCATCGCCATCGTCGTTCCGTGGGCCGCGTGGCTCGCTTACTGGATCGCCACGTCGCAGGGCGTCAAGACGACCGTACGCAAGGAGGCGTCGCGCTCGCGCACGCTCCAGTCGATTCCGCTGATCGTCGGCGGCGCGCTGATCATCCTGCCCGATCCATCGTGGCAGGCGCTCGCGCCCGACTGGCAGCGCTTCGGCCTGCAGGCGCAGTGCGGGCTCGCGGTGCTGGTGGCCGGCCTGCTGTTCTCGGTATGGGCGCGGCTGCATCTCGGCACGAACTGGAGCGTGTCGGTCACGCTGAAGGAAGACCACGAACTCGTGCGCACGGGGCCGTATGCGTTCGTGCGTCACCCGATCTACACCGGCTGCCTGATCGCGCTGGTCGGCGCCGCGCTGATCGGCAGCGAATGGCGCGGCGCGCTCGGCGTGCTGCTCGTGTTCGCGTCGCTCGCGTACAAGGTGCGCGTCGAGGAGAGCTGGCTGACCGGGTATTTCGGGCCGGCCTATGCGCAGTACCGCCGCGAGGTCGCGGCGCTGATCCCCGGCTTCTACTGACACCCGCGAGGCGCGCGATGGCGAAGATGATCGTGACCGCGATCGGTTCGGCGGGCGACGTGCATCCGTTGCTCGGCGTCGCGCGCACGCTCGCCGCGCGCGGTCACGACGTCGTGTTCTGCACGCACGCGCCGTTCGAGGCGGCCGTGCGCCGCTGCGGGTTCGCGTTCGTGCCGGTCGGCACCGCGGCCGACTATGACGCGGCGATGGCGAACCCCGCGCTGTGGGATCCGCGGACGTCGTTCCGCACGCTGTGGCGAGTAATCGCGCCGACGCTGCGCCCACATTACGACGCGCTGCGCGCGCTGACCGATGCCGACACGGTGCTGGTCGGCACGCTATGGGCGTTCTCCGCGCGCTTCATGCAGGAATTGCACGGCACGCCGTACGTGTCGGTGCAGGTGTCGCCGTCGACGCTGCTGTCCGCGCATGCGCCGCCGACTCATCCGCGCCTGACGATTCCGGCGCGCTGGCCGTTGCCGGTGAAGTCGGCGCTGATGACGCTGATCGAGCGGCAGGTGCTCGACCGCGTGTGCGGCCCGGCGCTCGACGCGGTGCGCCGCGAGCTCGGGCTTGCGCCCGCGCGGCGCGTGCTCGGCCGCTGGCTGCATTCGACCGACGGCGTGCTGTGCCTGTTTCCCCAGTGGTTCGCGCCGCCGCAGCCGGACTGGCCGTCGAACCATCTGCAAAGCGGTTTTCCGCTGTTCAACGATATTTCGACCTCCGACGATGATGGGGCACTCGATGCGTTTCTCGCGGCCGGCGAAGCCCCGGTCGTGTTCACGGCCGGTTCGACGCTCGTCGATCACGCGGCGTATGCGCGCGCGGTGGCGGACGCGCTGCGCGCGACCGGCGCGCGCGGCATCCTGCTGACGCCGCACGATGCGGCGCAGGATGGCGACCGGCTGCTCGTGCGCCGCTTCGTGCCGATGCGCACGCTGCTGCCGCGTTGCCGCGCGCTCGTGCATCACGGCGGGATCGGCACGGCGGCGCTCGCGTGCGAAGCCGGGATCGTGCAGGTCGTCACGCCGTTCGCGCACGATCAGTTCGACAACGCGCAACGCGTCGTCGCGAACGGTTGCGGCGTGCGGGTCGACGGGCCGCTCGACGGCGCGCGGCTCGGCGCGGCGCTCGCGCGCGTGCTCGACGAACCCGCGTTCGCGGTGCATGCGGCACGGACGCGTGCGCTGCTTGCGGCCGCGCCGGACGGCTGCGGCGCGGCCGCCGATTTCATCGAACGCTTCGTGCCCACGCGCGGGCGGCCGGCCGCGCGGGCCGATGTCGCGGTGGCCGGCACATGAGCACCGCGTCGCCGCTGCACGACGGGCCCGTCGCGCCGTCCGCGCTCGACGTGTCGGCGCCGGTGCCCGCCGCGCAGCCGGTACGCGGCATCCGGCTCGCGCTGCTGACGTTCGCGCTGTCGCTCGCGACCTTCATCGAGGTGCTCGACTCGACCGTGACCAACGTCGCGGTGCCGGCGATCTCCGGCAGTCTCGGCGTGTCGAACAGCCAGGGCACGTGGGTAATCAGCTCGTATTCGGTCGCGGCCGCGATCGCGGTGCCGCTCACCGGCTGGCTCGCCCGCCGCGTCGGCGAGTTGCGGCTGTTCGTCGGCGCGGTGCTGCTGTTTACGCTGACGTCGCTGCTGTGCGGGCTCGCGCGCGACCTGCACGTGCTCGTGATCTGCCGCGCGCTGCAGGGGCTGTGTTCGGGGCCGATGGTGCCGCTGTCGCAGACGATCCTGCTGCGCACCTTTCCTCCGACCCAACGCACGATCGCGCTCGCGCTGTGGGCGATGACGGTGCTGCTCGCGCCGATCTTCGGGCCGGTGGTCGGCGGGTGGATCGTCGACAACTTCTCGTGGCCGTGGATCTTCCTGATCAACTTGCCGATCGGACTGTTCTCGTTCGCGGTGTGCACCGCGATGCTGCGCCCCGACGCGCAGCGCGGCGCGGCCGGCCCGATCGACGTGCCGGGCATCGTGCTGCTCGTGATCGGCGTCGGCTCGCTGCAGGCGATGCTCGATCTCGGCCACGACCGCGGCTGGTTTGATTCGCCGCTGATCGTCACGCTCGCGGTGGTCGCGACGCTCGCGATCGTGTCGCTGCTGATCTGGGAAGCAGGCGAAGCGCATCCGGTGGTCGACCTGAGCCTGTTTCGCGACCGCACGTTCTCGTTCTGCGTGCTGATCATCTCGCTCGGGATGATGAGCTTCTCCGTGGTCGGCGTGGTGTTCCCGCTGTGGATGCAGGCCGTGATGGGCTACAACGCGTTTCATGCGGGGCTCGCGACCGCGTCGCTCGGCGTGCTCGCGCTCGTGTTCTCGATCCTCGTCGGCCTGCATGCGCACCGCTTCGACGCGCGCGTGCTCGCGACGTTCGGCTTCCTCGTGTTCGCGGCCGTGCTCGCCTGGGACGCCCATTTCACGCTGAAGATGACGTTCGCGCAGATCGCAGCACCCGGGCTGATCCAGGGGATCGGGCTGCCGTGCTTCTTCATTCCGCTGACCGCCGCGACGCTGTCGCGCATTCCGGACGACCGGCTCGCCGCCGCGTCGAGCCTGTCGAATTTCCTGCGCACGCTGTCGGCCGCGTTCGGCACCGCGATGAGCGTGACGCTGTGGGACAACCGCGCGACCTATCACTACGACGTCGTGTCGCAATCGGTCACGCACGCGTCGGCGAACACGCAACGCTTCGTGCATGCGCTGAACGCGATGGGCGTGGACGGCGTGCGCGAGCTGACGACGCTGCATCACGTCGTGATGCAGCAGGCCTACATGATGGCGACCAACGACATGTTCTGGATGGCGAGCATGACGTGTGTCGCACTCGCCGCGATGATGTGGCTGACGCGGCCGAAACGCGGCGCGGCCGCATCGTTCGGACATTGAGGAGCAGACCATGACGACACTCGGCGCACTCGTGATCCTGTATCACCCGAGCGACGCGCAGCTCGACGCGTTGCGCGGATGGCGACACGCGTGCGACGCGCTGCTCGTCGTCGACAACACGCCGCAGCCCGATGCGCGGGCCCGTGAACTGTGCACACGCGAAGGCATCGCGCTGCTGCATCACGGCAATCGCGGCGGCATCGCGGGCGCGTACAACGCGGGGCTCGCGGCGCTGTTTCGCGACCGCATCGACGCGGTCGCGCTGTTCGATCAGGATTCGTCGGTGCCGGCTGCCTATTTTCCGACGATGCGCGACGTCTGCGCGGGGCTCGCCGGGCGCGCGTTCCTGGCCGGCCCGCGCATCTTCGACGAGAACGCGCGCAGCTTCCTGCCCGAACTCGCGACGAACGGCATCGGCGTGCGCCGCCTGCACATCGAGCCGGGCACGCCGATGCAGCGCTGCGCGTTCCTGATTTCGTCGGGCTGCGTCGTGTCGCGCGACGCGTTCGACGTGCTCGGCCGTTTCGACGAAACGCTGTTCATCGATCACGTCGATACCGAATACAGCTTCCGCGCGCTGTCGCGCAACGTGCCGCTCTATGTCGTGCCGTCGCTGGTGCTGCCGCACCGGATCGGCGCGAAACGGCGGCACGCGATCGGCCCTTTTGAAATGACGTCGATGAATCACTCGTGGCAACGGCGCTACTACAGCGCGCGCAACGCGGTGCAGCTCGGGATGCAGTACGGGCTGCGCTTTCCGGTGGCGCTCGCGCCGAACCTGCTGACCGTGTGGCAGGTCGTGCAGATCGCGCTGGTCGAGCGCGACAAGCGCGCGAAGCTGGCCGGCATCCTGTTCGGCGTCGCGGACGGCCTGTTCGGCCGGCTCGGCCCGCTCGAGCGCACGCGGCCGCGTCTGGCCGCGCGGGCGCAGCGCATTCG
Organism: Burkholderia sp. BCC1047; assembly: GCF_902833155.1. Lineage (NCBI taxonomy): Bacteria > Pseudomonadati > Pseudomonadota > Betaproteobacteria > Burkholderiales > Burkholderiaceae > Burkholderia > Burkholderia sp. BCC1047. The sequence continues at coordinate 204,692 of NZ_CADFEH010000001.1, forward strand.
GCAGGGGTGACGATGCGGCGGACGAAGCAAGCGGCGGGTACGCCGCGTGGCGTGAGGGGCGGCTCGATGATCGCGGCCGCGGCGGCGTTGCTCGCCTTGGGCGGATGCGTGCCGTCGGGCTTCCTGCCGTCGCTGTCGATGCGCGCGCCGGCTGACGATGCGCTCGCGCATACCGCCGGCCTCGGCGCGAACGGCGCATGGCCGGCGCCCGACTGGGTGAAGCAGTTGCAGGACCCGCAGCTCGACGACCTGGTCGCGGAGGCGTCGCAGCACAGCCCCGATCTGCAGGTCGCACAGGCGCGGCTGCGGATCGCCCAGGCGCAGCTTCAGCAGTTCGATTCGCTGACCGGGTTGACCGGCACGGCCGGCGCGACGATCAGCCGGGCACGGATGCCGAAGCCCGGCGACATCGCCGACGTCACGGCCGGCGGCTATCGCGTGCCGGTGCAGATTTTTGGCGATCCGAACGTATCGCCGTCGTCGATCTTCGTCGGGCTCAACTACCAGCTCGACCTGTGGGGCAAGAACCGCGCGGCGACGAAGGGCCTGATGTCGCTGCGCGATGCGGCCGGCGTCGAGGCCGAACAGGTGCGGCTCACGCTTGCCGTCGCGATCGTCACCGTGTATTGCCAGCTCGACCAGGCGTACGCGGTGCGCGACCTGTTGCAGCAGAAGCTGAAGATCAGCCAGCGCGTGACGGCCGTGCTGCGCGAGCGCACCGCGCGCGGCCTCGACAACGCGTACGACGCGAGCGACGCGTCGATCAAGCGCAGCCGCCTGCTCGAACAGATCGCATTGAACGACGAGCAGATCAAGCTCGCGCAACTGCAACTCGGCGTGCTGTCGGGCCGTGGCCCGGAGCGCGGGCTCGCGCTGCAGCGGCCGCGCGTCGGCGCGTTCGCGGGCGGCGCGGTGCCCGCCCGGCTGCCGGCCGACCTGCTCGGCCGCCGGCCCGATATCGTCGCCGCGCGGCTGCGGGTCGAGGCCGCGTTCGCGAATGCCGACTCGACGCGTGCGCAGTTCTATCCGGACGTGAACCTCGTCGCGCTCGGCGGCGTGTTCGCGTTGACGCCCGCGTCGCTGTTCTCGCGCGATTCGCTCGCGGGCTCCGTCGGCCCCGCGATCTCGCTGCCGATCTTCGATCGCGGCCGGCTGAAGGCGAAGCTCGGCGCGGACGTCGCGCAGGCCGACGTCGCGATCGGGCTGTACAACAAGACCGTCGACGACGCGCTCGGGCAGGTCGCGCAGCTCGTCACGTCGCTGCAGACGTCGCAGACGCTCGTCGCGCAGCAGCAGGACGCGGTCGCGGCCGCGCAGAAGATCGTGCAGATCGCGACCGATCGGCATCGACGCGGCGTGCTGATGCAGAAGGACGTCGATGTCGCGGATCTCACGCTGATCGACGAGCGCGCGCAGATGATCGCGCTGCTCGGCAAGCAGCGGACATTGCGCGTCGGGTTGATCGGCGCGCTGGGCGGCGGGTTCGATGCGGGCGCAACGGTCGTGCAGGCGCAGGCGCCGGTCGGGCAGCGGGCGCGTAGCGGGGCGGCCAGACGCGGGGCGGCAACTGCCGTGGCCGCGAACCGGGGAGCGGTGGCGGGCCCTTCGAACGATTCGCAAGCGGGGCGCGCGGCCATGTCGCCGGCTGCCGCCGCGACGAGTGCTGCGTCCGCGCCGGAACCCGCACGACGTGACGATACGGCGCGCCCGTCCACCGTCGGTGCGCCTCAACCCAACGCAACCCCGCGCGGCATACCCGTTCTCGCGCGCACAGCCCCGGCCAACCCGACGCGGGGCTTGTCGCCGACGCCCGCGATTCCCGTCTTCCAGCACGATCGTCTGATCGTTACGCAAAGCGACTGATGCACCACGACAACCTTCATTCCGCCGCGCCGCCGGCCGCGCTGAACGATCCGGCCCTCGATGCGCGCCGCGCGACGCGCCGCAAGCGCTTCACCGTGTTCTTCGCGATCGTGCTGCTGGCCGCGATTGCGTGGACCGCCTACTGGCTGTTGAGCGACCGGTACTACGAAGACACCGACGACGCATACGTCGCGGGCAGCATCGTGCAGGTCGCCGCGCAGATCCCGGGCGCGGTGACCGACGTGGTGGTCGCCGACACGCAGGCCGTGCGCGCGGGGCAGACGCTCGTGAAGCTCGACGACACCGAGGCGTCCGTCGCGTTCGCGCAGGCGAAGGCGCAGCTCGCGCAGGCCGTGCGGCAGGTCGCGAACGCGAAGATCTCGAACACGATGTACGTCGAGGCCGTGAATGCGCGGCGCGCCGACCTGTCGCTCGCGCAGCGCGCGCTCGCCGCGCGTTCCGGCGCATCGGTCGAGATCGTCGCGCCGGAAGAACTGGCGCGGGCGCGCGCGGCGGTGGCCGGCGCGCAGGCGAACCTCGCGGCCGCGCAGGCCCAGCTCGACGCGGCGCGCGCGCTCGGCAGCAAGCTGCCTGTCGACGAAAGTCCGGCCGTCGTGCAGGCGGCCGCGCAGTTCAAGCTCGCGTACCGGAACCTGAAGCGTACGACGATCGTCGCGCCCGTCGACGGCACGATCGGGCAGCGCTCGGTGCAGGTCGGCCAGCAGGTCGGGCCCGGCGTGCCGCTGATGTCGATCGTGCAGCTCAACCGGCTGTGGGTCGACGCGAATTTCAAGGAAGGGCAGATCCGCCACATGCGCGTCGGTCAGCCGGTCGAGGTCGTGTCGGATCTCTACGGCTCGCGCATCGCCTATCGCGGCCGCGTGCAGGGCTTCTCGGCGGGCACGGGCAGCGCGTTCTCGATGCTGCCGTCGCAGAACGCGGCCGGCAACTGGATCAAGGTCGTGCAGCGCGTGCCGGTCGTGATCGCGCTCGATCCGCGCGATCTCGCCGCGCATCCGCTGCGCGTCGGGCTGTCGATGCGCGCGACGGTCGACACGCACGACCGCAACGGCCACGCGCTCGACAGCGAGCCGCCGACGCCCGCCGTCAGCACGCGCGTGCACGACGGCGTCGCGGGCGACGCGGAAGCGGCCGCCGCCGCGATCATCCGCGAGAATCAGGGCGGGTAGCGGCTGCCGGTCGGGGCGCGGCCGGCAGCAACGGCCGGTCCGGCCCCGGTGCGTCTCGCGCCCGGTAGATTTGCGCCCGACTTTCGTATTTCCGCCATCGATGTCGGCGCCGATCAAACGCATGTCGCGTTTGAGACATCGGCGCCCCTGCCTCCGGGACTACTCTCGAACAGCACGTTGCGCGTGCGCCGCATGGCGCCGGCGCGCCGCGGCGCCATCCAACGAGACATGGAGACAATACGATGAGCAGCAATCGAGGTGTCGTCTATCTTGGGCCGGGCCAGGTCGAAGTCCAGAAAATCGATTATCCGAAGATGGTCGACCCGAGCGGCCGCGCGATCGGCCACGGCGTAATCCTGAAAGTGGTCAGCACGAACATCTGCGGCTCCGATCAGCACATGGTGCGCGGCCGGACGACCGCGCCGGTCGGCCTCGTGCTCGGTCACGAGATCACCGGCGAAGTGGTCGAAGTGGGGCGCGACGTCGAGACGCTGAAGATCGGCGATCTCGTGTCGGTGCCGTTCAACGTCGCGTGCGGCCGCTGCGCGATGTGCAAGGACACGCATACGGGCGTGTGCCTGAACGTGAACCCGTCGCGTGCGGGCGGCGCGTACGGCTACGTCGACATGGGCGGCTGGATCGGCGGCCAGGCCGAGTACGTGCTCGTGCCGTATGCCGATTTCAACCTGCTGAAATTCCCGGATCGCGATCAGGCGATGGCGAAGATCCGCGACCTGACCTGCCTGTCCGACATTCTGCCGACCGGTTATCACGGTGCGGTGAGCGCGGGCGTGAAGCCCGGCTCGACGGTGTACATCGCGGGCGCGGGCCCGGTCGGGATGGCGGCGGCAGCGTCGGCGCGCCTGCTCGGCGCGGCCGTGACGATCGTCGGCGACATGAACGCGGAACGCCTCGCGCATGCGCGGGCGATGGGCTTCGAGACGGTCGACCTGTCGAAGGACGCGTCGCTCGGCGAGCAGATCGAGCAGATCCTCGGCGTGCCCGAGATCGATTGCGCGGTCGACTGCGTCGGCTTCGAGGCGCACGGCCACGGTTCGTCGGGCCATTCGGAGGAAGCGCCCGCGACGGTGCTGAACTCGCTGATGGAAATCACGCGCCCGGCCGGCGCGATTGGCATCCCGGGCCTGTACGTGACGGACGATCCGGGCGCGAAGGACAAGGCGGCGCAGCACGGCAGCCTGAGCATTCGCTTCGGCCTCGGCTGGGCGAAGTCGCATTCGTTCTTCACGGGCCAGACGCCGGTGCTGAAGTACAACCGCAACCTGATGCAGGCGATCCTGTTCGACCGGCTGCCGATCGCGAAGATCGTCAATGTCGAAGTGATCTCGCTCGACCAGGCGCCGGAAGGCTACAAGAAGTTCGACGGCGGCGCGCCGCGCAAATTCGTCATCGACCCGCACGGGTTGCTGGCGGCGTGATGTGCTAGCGTTCGACACGCACCACGCGAAGCGGGCGGTTCCGGAAACGGGCCGCCCGCTTTTTTCGTTGCGGGAGCGACGGTGACGGCAGTGCAACGCGACGACCGCTGAGCCCGAGCCCGGGTCATGCTCAGTGGCCGCGATAGAGCTTCGCGAGTTCGGCGTTGCTGGCCGCGGCGCGACGTGTGCGCCCGGTGTGCACGCTGACGCGGCGGATCGCGCGCGTGCGATGGGCGGTGTCGCGGCTGCCTTTCCAGTCGGCCACGCGGACCGCACCGGCGCGCGTCCGGTCAGGCGTACGCAACGATGGCGCAGCTTGTGCAACCGCCATCTTGCGAGCAGGTTTGGCTGCGAGTGGGGCGCCTGGTGGCGGACTGGCCGCCACTTGCGTTTCGTCGGGCGAATGAAACGGGTAGACGGGTGCCGGCACGACCGGCAGCAACGGATCGTTCGACGCGGGCAGCATGGCTTCGGTCGCGACGGCGGCCGGCGCACCGGATCCGCGACAAACGGGATCGGCCTTGCAGGTCTGGTCGACCGCCACGTAGCCGCCGACCAGCAGCACGAGCGTAAGGATGCTCAGGATCGGCGCGCTCGACGCGCGCGGCCGCTGGAAAGCCGCGTTGCGCAGCGCGCGTGCGACGCGCGATGACCACGTATGGAATGACCGCGGCGCATGTGTGGCATGCGCGTCGGCCGGCGTGTGGCGGATCGGTTCGAACGGCCCGTTCCATTGACCGCAGACGGGGCAGTGCTCGAGCGCACGGAACGCCACGAAGCCGCATTCGCGGCAGCGGCAGCACGTCGCGTGCCGCGATTCGGCGCGCGCATTCAGCACGGCACGCCAGGCATCGCGCGCGCGGACGCTGCGGCTAGGCAAGACGCGCATGTCAGCGACAGGCGTGCGCGATCGTCGGGCTAGAGATCGGCGGTCGTTCGCATGCGGTGCTCATGGGATTCTCCATAACATCGGACGGGTGGAACCCGTTCGTCCACGTCTGCCTGCTGCTTCATTCTTGGTCGTTCGCGCGCGAAACGCAAGGCGCATGTCGCGCATTCCGCTCCGCACGTTTCGTCCTAGCCGCCGTGCCGCTGTCGGGCCGCGAGCGTGCCGAGCGTCTCCAGCGCGCGCTCGACCGCCGGTGTCCACGGCCGCCCGTAATTGAGTCGCAAATAGCGGCGGAAACCGCCGGTCGTGGAGAAGATCGGTCCGGGTGCAATGCTCACACCGTTCTCCATCGCCTCGCCGAACAGGTGCATCGCATCCATGTGCGGCGGCAGCTCGATCCACAGGAAATACCCGCCGCGCGGCGCGAATACTTCGGTATCCGTCGGAAAATACGCGCGCACGGCGGAGAGCATCTGCGCCTGGTGCGCGGCGAGATTGCGGCGCAGCTTGCGCAGGAAGCGGTCGTATGCGCCGTCGCGCAGGTAGCTCGAAATCGCCATCTGCGCGGGTACGTCGGCGGCCGGCGCGCTCGCGCCTTTGGCCGCGCGGATCTGCCGGACGAAGCGGCCGGCTGCGACCCAGCCGATCCGGAATCCGGGCGCGAGGCATTTCGAGAACGATCCGCAATGCAGGACGAGCCCGCTGTCGTCATACAGTTTCGCGGGGCGCGTGGGCGCCGTGCCGAACTGCAGTTCGCCATACACGTCGTCCTCGATCAGCGGCACGCCGCGCGATGCGAGCAAGTCGATCAGCGCGCGCTTGCGCTCGTCGGTCAGCGTCGCGCCGGTCGGGTTGTGGAACGACGTCATGAACCAGCACGCGCGCACCGGATGCGTGTCGAGCGCCTCGGCGAGCGCATCGAGATCGAGGCCCGTGCGCGGGTCGACCGGAATCTCGACGGCCTTCAGATGCAGGCTCTGAACGGCCTGCAGCACCGCGTGGAAGGCCGGCCGTTCGATCGCGACGATGTCGCCCGGGCGCGTCAGCGCCTGCAGGCTGAGCGTCAGCGCTTCGGTCGCGCCCGTCGTGATGACGATTTCCTCGAGCGGCAGCGACGCGCCCGCGTTCAGGTAGCGCAACGCGATCTGACGGCGCAGCGCTTCGTTGCCGGGCGGCAAGCCTTCGAGCAGTTTCGTGCGGTCCATGTGGCGCGCGGCCGACGCGACCTGGCGCCACAGGCTGCTCATCGGGAACAGCGAATAGCTCGCGAATGCCGAGCCGAGCGGCACGATGTCGTCGCATTTGAGCGAGTCGAGCAGACGGAACAGCGCATCGTCGTCGCCGGGTTGCGCGGCTTCGTTTTGCGCGGCGCCCGGCTTGCGCGGCGGATCGCGCGCGAACCGCACGTGCTTGTCCGCGACGTTCGCAACGAAATAGCCGGAGCGCGCCCGCGCGACGATCAGGCCCTCGCTTTCGAGCGCGTAGTACGCACGAAACACCGTGGAAGGACTCACGCGATGCGCGCGGCATGCCGCCCGCACGGTGGGGATGCGCGCGCCGGGCGCCAGATCGCCGCGCCGGATCGCGTCGGCGATCGTCTGTGCCAGCACCGCATAGCGCTTCATGCGCGTCCTCCCGGCCATCGACCTCGATGACAAAGAGTAGTACGGCAGCCGTCACGTGCAAGCGCGCCCCACATCGCTGATCCGTATGTTTTATCGGCGCTCTGATCCTGTTCTTTCGTTTGACAAACGGGCATCCTCTCGCAAGCTTTGTTCCCGCTGTCCGACCGATACGGAATTCACGCTGCCCGACCGCGAATCCGTGACGCCCGCGCGTGTCGCGCGAGTCCTTTTCTGCGGCGTCCGTACCTTACCCGGAAGTATCCAGCGTGACATTGAAGACCCTCGTCGCGGGCCTCGCGGCCGGCATCGCCCTCAATCTGTTCAGCGGCGTGGCCGCCGCAGCCTGCGTCAACAATCCGGCCGCCCAGCCGAACGCGACGTTCCCCGCCGCGCTGACCGGCAAGCTCGTCTATCACAGCTACGTCAAGTACGGCGACGGCACGAGCCAGTTGTTCCTCTACGATTTCTCGGCCCATACGCTGACGCAACTCAGCAAGAGCGCGTGGGGCATCACCGATCCGATGAACGGCGTGTTCAGCCCCGACGGCAAGTGGCTCGCGTTCATGGGCATCCGCAACGGCGCATGGAACGTGTTCATGCTGCAGCTCGGCGCCGGCACGCCGCCCGTCAACATGACGAACAGCACGGGCGCCACGCGCAACGAAGACCCGAAGTTCAGCACGGACGGCAAGACGCTCGTGTTCAAGCAGAACGGCGACGTCAAGCAGGCGACGCTGTCGTACACGAGCGCGGGCCCGGTGTTCACGTCGGTCGTGAGCCTGACGAACGCGCCGGCCGGCGCCGAATACTCGATGCCGTTCCTCGCGCCGGACGCGAGCGCCGTGTACTACGCGACCGGCACCGGCTCGAACATGGGGCTGATGAAGCGGACGATCGCGACCGGCGCGACCGCCGTGTTCGATCGTCCGGCCGGGCTGCAGACGTACTACCCGACCGTGCGCGCGGACGGCATGGTGTACTACGCGCGCTGGAAGGACAGCGGCGGGGCCGACCAGATCTATGCGAAGACGGCGGACCCGGCCTCGACGCCGAGCGCGCTGGCGCTCAACGACTGCATGAGCAACAACTCGGATCCGGCGCCCGTCAGTGGTACGAACTACCTGTTCTTCTCGTCGACGACGGCCGGTGGTTATCAGCTCTATGTGGGCGACGTGACGACCGGCCAGCGCTGGAGCCTGTCGCAGTTCGGCGTGAATGCCGATGCGACGAAGGCGAAGCTCGGCGCGAACTACTACGGCGGCGCGGCCGCGGCACGCACGCTGCTGTCGCAGGGACGGCCGGCCGCGGCGTCGGCAAGCTACAACGCATCGCTCACGCCGGACAAGGCATTCGACGGCAACACGACGAGCACGCGCTGGGATTCGCCGGAAGGCACTGGCGTCGATCCGCAATGGATCTCCGTCGATCTCGGCGCGACGAAGACCATCAGCAGCATCGATCTGTACTGGGATGCGGGCGCGCTCGTCTACCAGATCCAGACGTCGAACGACAACGCGAACTGGACGACGATCTACTCGACGAGCAACGGCGGTTCATATAGCCACGTCACGCTGCCGAATCTCAACGGAAGCGGCCGCTACGTGCGGATGCTCGGCACCAAGCGGGCGACGCAGTGGGGGTATTCGCTCTATGAAATGCAGGTGTGGGGATCGTAAGGGCAAGGAAAAAAGCGACCTTCGAGGTCGCTTTTTTGCTTCATGCACCGCCCGCCTCACGCATGCAGCACACGCGCCGGAAACGCCGGCCCAGCACTTACCGCGCCCTGCGCGAGCGGCGCCACCTGCTTGCGTCGCTCACGCGTCGGCGCGACGCCGAACGCATCGCGATAGCTCTTGCTGAAGTGGCATGCCGACTGGAAGCCGCACGCCATCGTGATATGCATGATCGACATGTCGGTCTGGAGCAGCAGCTCGCGCGCACGGCGCAGCCGCAGCGTCAGGTAGTAATGCGTCGGCGTCATCCCGAGATGCTCGCGGAAGAGGCGCTGCAATTGCCGCTGCGACATGTTCGCGAGCCGCGCGAGCTCCTCGCGCGACAGCGGCTCCTCGATGTTGTTCTCCATCAGCGAGATCACTTCGAACAGCGACTTGTTCGCCGAGCCGAGGCGGGCGACGAGCGGCATGCGCTGCTGTGCGCTCGTGTCGCGCACGTGTTCGACGATGAACTGCTCGGCGATCTGCGTGACGCGCGCGGTGCCGACGCGTGCGGCGATCAGGTTCAGCATCATGTCGAGCGGCGCGACGCCGCCCGTGCAGGTGATGCGGTCGCGGTCGATCACGAACAATTCCTTCAGGAAGCGCGTGTCCGGAAACTCTTCCTTCAGCGCCGACATGTTCTCCCAGTGGATCGCGCACGCGTAGCCCGCGAGCAGCCCCGACTTCGCGAGTGCATAGGTGCCCGTGCACAGGCTGCCGAGCGGCAGCCCCAGGCGCGCGAAGCGGCGCAGGGTCGACAGGTGGGCGGGCGTGGTCGCGCGCTGCACGTCGACGCCGCCGCACACGAATACGATATCCGGTTGCCCCACGCATTCGGCCGGCCCCGTGTCGACCGTGAGGCCGTTGCTCGCCGTGACCGGACCGCCGTCCGGGCTGATCACCGACCAGCGGTAGAGCGGCTGGCCGCTCAGGTAGTTCGCCATCCGAAGCACCTCGATCGCATTGGTGAACGCGATCATCGTGAAGTTCGGTAAAGGCATGAACGCGAAGTGGGACAGCGACGCTGTGCGGTCGGGCGACATGGGGAGCGTTCCTTGAATCTCTAATAGCTTTTGGCCCGGGGCACGAATCGGGCTGCGGTATTGTGTGAGCGAGTGCAACAAGCGTGCCATACGGCTAAACCCTAGCTCCATACGTTGTCTGGGCATCCGGCCGTTGCTGCACTGCACCGTATCCGGGAGAAGCCGCACGCGAACGTGCGGCAAACGCACTGCCGGTGTGCGTGTCCATAGGTGAACCATCGATACCGTTTCGGGCGCTCGTCCCGAAAAGCACGACCGGTCACTTGTACAAAACGGACGCGCATGGCGGAAAAGGCAAAGAACGCGTCTAAATTCATCAATCCGCCGAAAATCCGAACGACAAGAATAGAGCCGTCGGCAGCCTTGCACTGGACGAGCGGGAAACCCAGTGATGGCGGGCCTTGAGCTTCGGTTGCAGCCCTTTATTCTTCGTCACGGACGCACTATGTCGAACACTCAGCCTTTCTTCTCGCAGACCCTTGCCGAGCGCGACGCGCCGGTGCGCAGCGCCATCCTGAAGGAACTCGAGCGTCAGCAGTCGCAAGTCGAGCTGATCGCGTCGGAAAACATCGTGTCGCGCGCCGTGCTCGAGGCGCAGGGCTCGGTACTGACCAACAAGTACGCGGAAGGCTATCCCGGCAAGCGCTACTACGGCGGCTGCGAATTCGCCGATGAAGTCGAGGCGCTCGCGATCGAACGCGTGAAGCAGATCTTCAACGCCGGCTATGCGAACGTGCAGCCGCACTCGGGCGCGCAGGCGAACGGCTCGGTGATGCTCGCGCTCGCCAAGCCGGGCGACACGGTGCTCGGCATGTCGCTCGACGCGGGCGGCCACCTGACGCACGGCGCGAAGCCGGCGCTGTCGGGCAAGTGGTTCAACGCGGTCCAGTACGGCGTGAACCGCGACACGCTGCGCATCGACTACGACCAGGTCGAGGCGCTCGCGCACGAGCACAAGCCGAACCTGATCATCGCCGGCTTCTCGGCATACCCGCGCGCGCTCGACTTCGCACGCTTTCGCGCGATCGCCGACAGCGTCGGCGCGAAGCTGATGGTCGACATGGCGCACATCGCCGGCGTGATCGCCGCGGGTCGCCACGCGAACCCGGTCGAGCACGCGCACGTCGTCACGTCGACCACGCACAAGACGCTGCGCGGCCCGCGCGGCGGCTTCGTGCTGACCAACGACGAGGACATCGCGAAGAAGATCAACTCGGCCGTGTTCCCCGGCCTGCAGGGCGGCCCGCTGATGCACGTGATCGCCGGCAAGGCCGTCGCGTTCGGCGAAGTGCTGCATGCGGATTTCAAGACCTACATCGACAGCGTGCTCGCGAACGCGCAGGCGCTCGGCGAAGTGCTGAAGGCCGGCGGCGTCGATCTCGTCACGGGCGGCACCGACAACCACCTGCTGCTGGTCGACCTGCGCCCGAAGGGCCTGAAGGGCGCGCCGGTCGAGCAGGCGCTGGAACGCGCTGGCATCACCTGCAACAAGAACGGCATTCCGTTCGACACCGAGAAGCCGACGGTCACGTCGGGCATTCGCCTCGGCACGCCGGCCGGCACGACGCGCGGCTTCGGCGTCGCGGAGTTCCGCGAGATCGGTCGCCTGATCCTCGAAGTGTTCGACGCGCTGCGTGCGAACCCGGAAGGCGACCCGGCAACCGAACAGCGCGTGCGCCGCGAGATCTTCGCGCTCTGCGAGCGCTTCCCGATCTACTGATCGACCCACCCCACAAGAACAGTCACACGAGCGAGAGCAGATATGAGCACGCTGCATCAGGACAGCATCATCATCGACGGACTGAACATCTCGAAGTTCGAGAAGCCGGTGTTCGAGGACATGCGCAAGGGCGGCATCACGGCCGCGAACTGCACGGTGTCGGTGTGGGAGAACTTCACGAAGACCGTCGACAACATCGGCGTGATGAAGAAGAAGATCCGCGACAACGGCGAGCTGCTGACGCTCGTGCGCACGACGGACGACATCTTCCGCGCGAAGCAGGAAGGCAAGACAGGGATCATCCTCGGCTTCCAGAACGCGCATGCGTTCGAGGACAACCTCGGCTACATCGAGGCGTTCGCCGACATGGGCGTGCGCGTCGTGCAGCTTTGCTACAACACGCAGAACCTGGTCGGCACCGGCTGCTACGAACGCGACGGCGGCCTGTCGGACTTCGGCCGCGAAGTGATCACCGAGATGAACCGCGTCGGCATCATGGTCGACCTGTCGCACGTGGGCGGCAACACGTCGTCGGAAGCGATCGCGTTCTCGAAGAAGCCGGTGTGCTATTCGCACTGCCTGCCGTCGGGCCTGAAGGAACATCCGCGCAACAAGAGCGACGCGCAGCTGAAGGAAATCGCCGATGCGGGCGGCTTCGTCGGCGTGACGATGTTCGCGCCGTTCCTGAAGCGCGGCATCGAGGCGAACATCGACGACTACATCGAGGCGATTGACTACGTCGTGAACCTGATCGGCGAAGACGCGGTCGGCATCGGCACGGACTTCACGCAGGATTTCGCGAAGGAATTCTTCGACATGCTGACGCACGACAAGGGCCGTTATCGCCAGCTGACGAACTTCGGCAAGGTGATCAACCCGGACGGCATCCGCACGATCGGCGAATTCCCGAACCTGACCGCGGCGATGGAACGCCACGGCTGGAAGGAGTCGCGGATCCGCAAGATCATGGGCGAGAACTGGGTGCGCGTGTTCAAGGACGTGTGGGGCGCGTAAGCGCCCGCCGAGCCGAACCGCACCCGTCGTTTCAACATAAAAAAATCGGGACGTGCCAGCGCTTGCCGCGCGGGCACGCGGACGATGTCGCGCCTGCGCACTGAGCCGCGCGGCCACTTTCCTCACGGAGTCACCACGATGCAACCGCAACTGCCGATCAACGTCGATCCCGATACCGGCGTCTGGACCACCGACGCGCTGCCGATGCTGTACGTGCCGCGCCACTTCTTCACGAACAACCACGTCGCCGTCGAGGAAGCGCTCGGCGTCGAAGCGTATGCCGAGATCCTCTACAAGGCCGGCTACAAATCCGCCTACCACTGGTGCGACAAGGAAGCCAAGCTGCACGGCCTGACCGGCATGGCCGTGTTCGAGCACTACCTGAAGCGCCTGTCGCAGCGCGGCTGGGGCCTGTTCTCGATCATCGAGGCCGACCCGGCGAGCGCCCGCGCGAAGATCGAACTGCGCCACTCGTCGTTCGTGCTCCAGCAGCCGGGCAAGGAAGGCAAGCTCTGCTACATGTTCGCGGGCTGGTTCGCGGGTGCGATGGACTGGGTCAACGACACGACGCCGGAAGGCAAGGGCGCGCCGCGCGCGTACTCGAAGGAAGTGCAATGTGCGGCCGAGCATCACGACCACTGCATCTTCGAAGTGTCGCCGATCGCGCACTGATGCACTGACGCATTGATTCACTGAAGCAGAACAACACCCGCAACACGAGACATTCGAACGCCAGAGGTCGCCAGCGATGCGTTATCCCCACCTGTTCAAACCCATGCAGCTGAACCAGCTGACGCTGCGCAACCGGATCGTCAGCACCGCGCACGCGGAGGTGTATGCCGAGCCGGGCGGCCTGCCGGGCGACCGCTATATCCGCTACTACGAAGAAAAGGCGAAGGGGGGCGTCGGCCTGGCCATCTGCGGCGGGTCGAGCCCGGTATCGATCGACAGCCCGCAAGGCTGGTGGAAATCGGTGAACCTGTCGACCGACAAGATCATCGATCCGCTCACGCGCCTGGCCGACACGATGCACAAGCACGGCGCGAAGATCATGATCCAGGCGACGCACATGGGCCGCCGCTCGTCGTTCCACGGCGAGCACTGGCCGCACCTGATGTCGCCGTCGGGCGTACGCGAACCCGTGCACCGCGGCAACGCGAAGATCATCGAGATCGAGGAAATCCGCCGCATCATCGGCGATTTCGCGGCGGCCGCGAAGCGCGTGAAGGCGGCCGGCATGGACGGCATCGAAATCTCCGCCGCGCACCAGCACCTGATCGACCAGTTCTGGAGCAAGCGTTCGAACCACCGCACCGACGAATGGGGCGGCAGCCTCGAAAACCGCCTGCGCTTCGGCATCGAAGTGCTGACGGCCGTGCGCGAGGCGGTCGGCAAGGACTTCTGCGTCGGCCTGCGCATGTGCGGCGACGAATTCCACGAGGACGGCCTCGATCACGAAGCGCTGAAGGAAATCGCGCAGGCGATGTCGGAGACGGGCCTGATCGACTATCTGAGCGTGGTCGGCTCGGGTGGCGATACGCACAACACGATCGCCAACTGCATGCCGCCGATGGCGTTGCCGCCGGAGCCGTTCGTGCACCTCGCGGCCGGCATCAAGTCGGTCGTGAAGATTCCGGTGATGCACGCGCAGAGCATCCGCGATGCGGGCCAGGCCGAGCGCCTGCTCGCGAACGGCATGATCGACCTGGTCGGCATGACGCGCGCGCAGATCGCCGATCCGCACATGGTGATCAAGATCCGCGACGGCCGCGAGGACGAAATCAAGCAGTGCGTCGGCGCGAACTACTGCATCGACCGCCAGTACAACGGCCTCGACGTGCTGTGCATCCAGAACGCGGCGACGTCGCGTGAAGCGACGATGCCGCACATCATCGAGAAGTCGCGTGGCCCGAAGCGCAAGGTCGTGGTGGTCGGCGCCGGCCCCGCGGGCCTCGAGGCCGCGCGTGTCGCGAAGCTGCGCGGCCACGACGTCGTGCTGTTCGAGAAGAACGCGGAAGTCGGCGGCCAGGTGATGATCGCCGCGAAGGCGCCGCAGCGCGAGCAGATGTCGGGGATCATCCGCTGGTTCGACATGGAAACGAAGCGCCTGGGCGTCGACCGGCGTCTCGGCGTGGCCGCCGACGAGAAGATGATCATGGCCGAGAAGCCGGACATCGTCGTGCTCGCCACCGGCGGTTCGAGCTTCACGTGGCAGGTGCCGGCGTGGGGCGTGGCCGAAGGGCTGGCCGTCAGCTCGTGGGACATCCTGACCGGCAAGGTCGAGCCGAAGCAGAACGTGCTGCTGTTCGACGGCGTGAGCACGCATGCGGGCGCCGGCGTGGCCGACTTCATGGCGAGCCGCGGCTCGAAGGTCGAGGTCGTCACGCCGGACGTGAAGGTCGCCGACGACTGCGGCGGCACCACGTTCCCGATCTTCTACCGGCGCCTGTACGCATTCGGCGTGATCCCGACGCCGAACACGATGCTCGATCGCGTCTATGAAGAGAACGGCAAGATGATCGCCGTGCTGCGCAACGAGTACACGGAAGAACTGGAAGAGCGCGCGGTCGACCAGGTGGTGATCGAGAACGGTTCGTCGCCGAACGACGAGCTGTACTGGAAGCTCAAGCCGGAATCGGTGAACCGCGGCCAGATCGATCCGCACACGCTGTTCGCGGCCGAGCCGCAGCCGTGCCTGTCGGAAGAACTCGGCAACGGCCGTTTCCTGCTGTTCCGTGTCGGCGACTGCATCTCGATGCACAACGTCCACGGTGCGATCTACGACTCGCTGCGTCTCGTGAAGGATTTCTAAAAGATGAACCCGTCCTTCCTCATTACTGCCCTGTTGTGGCTGTCGGTGGCGGGGCTCGCGTTCGCGGTCGCGAAGCGCTCGTCCTACTGGCGTCTGGGCCGCGCGACGGCGCCCGGCTCGTTCGGCGTCGCGAACCTGTTCGCGATTCCGAAGCGTTATTTCGTCGACCTGCACCACGTGGTCGCCCGCGATCCGTACATCGCGAAGACCCACGTCGCGACCGCCGGCGGTGCGATCGGCGCGCTCGCGCTGGTGTTCGTCAACTACGGCCTCGCGATCTACTCGCCGTGGCTCGACAAGCTGATCTTCCTCGCGGCGCTCGCGATGCTGGTCGGCGCGGTGTTCGTGTGGCGCCGACGCGCGGCGAAGGACGTGCCGGCGCGCCTGTCGCGCGGCCCGTGGAATACGCTGCCCTGGCTGCTCGGTTCGTTCGCGCTCGGCCTCGTGCTGTTCATGCTGGTGCCAACCGGCGCGATGTCGGGTGCGTTCGCGGTGCTCTGCGCGCTGCTGATCGGCGTCGGTGCGTTCACGATGACGGTCGGCGCCGCGAAGGGCGGCCCGATGAAGCATGCGATCGCCGGCCTGCTGCACCTCGCGTTCCACCCGCGCCAGGAGCGTTTCGCGGCCACGCGCGAATCGTTCACCGGCAACGGCACGGCCACGCCGCCGACCGCGCTGAAGCTGCCGGACATCGAGCATCAGGAGTACGGCGTCGCGAAGCCGGTCGAATTCCGCTGGAACCAGCTGCTGAGCTTCGATGCGTGCGTGCAGTGCGGCAAGTGCGAAGCCGCGTGCCCCGCGTTCGCGTCGGGCCAGCCGCTGAACCCGAAGAAGCTGATCCAGGATCTCGTCGTCGGGATGGCCGGCGGCACCGATTCGGCGTACGCGGGCAGCCCGTCGCCGGGCATCCCGGTCGGCCAGCATCGCGGCGAGCCGAACGGCCCGATCGTGTCGGGCCTGATCGAGGAACAGACGCTGTGGTCGTGCACGACCTGCCGCGCGTGCGTGCAGGAATGCCCGATGCTGATCGAACACGTCGACGCGATCGTCGACATGCGCCGCAACCGCACGCTCGTGCACGGCACGGTGCCGGGCAAGGGCCAGGAAGTGCTCGCGAACCTGCGCGAGACCGGCACGATGGGCGGCTACGACACGGCCGCGCGCTACGACTGGTCAGTCGACCTGAGTGCGCCGGTCGCGCAACCCGGCAAGCCGGTCGACGTGCTGTTCGTCGCGGGCGAAGGCGCATTCGACATGCGCTACCAGCGCACGCTGCGTGCGTTCGTGAAGGTGCTGAACAAGGCGGGCGTCGACTACGCGGTGCTCGGCCCGACCGAAACGGACACGGGCGACGTTGCCCGCCGGCTCGGCGACGAAGCGACGTTCCAGCAGATGGCGAAGCGTCTGATCGGCACGCTCGGCACGCTGTCGTACAAGCAGATCGTGACGGCCGACCCGCACGTGATGCACAGCCTGCGCAACGAATACCGCGCGCTGGGGCTGCGCGTGACGGTCAAGCATCACACGACCTATCTGGCCGAACTGGCCGACAGCGGCAAGATCGCGCCGAAGGCGGTCGAGGCGCTGCAGGAGAAGCGCACGACCTATCACGATCCGTGCTACCTCGGCCGCTACAACGGCGAGATCGAAGCGCCGCGCAAGCTGTTGAAGACGATCGGCATCCAGGTCGTCGAGATGGAGCGCAACGGCATGCGCGGCCGCTGCTGCGGCGGTGGCGGCGGTGCGCCGCTGACCGACATCCCCGGCAAGCAGCGCATCCCGGACATCCGCATCGCCGACGCGCGCACGATCGGCGCGGACGTGGTCGCGGTTGCGTGCCCGAACTGCACGGCCATGCTCGAAGGCGTCGTGGGCCCGCGCCCCGACGTGCTCGACGTCGCCGAACTCGTCGCCGCCTCGCTGGAGTGAATCGATGAATACGATCAAACGAATCGATCCGCGCCGGCCGTTCATCATCACGGCCGCCGGCCTGAAGCGCATCACGCTCGGCGAGGAAGGCAGCGCCGATGCGAACGCCGCGCAGTGGTCCGCGCACGGTCATGGCGCAGCGGCCGCGAAGCCGCGCCGCGCGCTGCAGGACCCGAAGCACGTGATGCTGGTGGTCGCCCACAGCGAACGCGGCGCGCTCGACGACCATTCGCGGCAGGCGATCGCCGCCGCCGCGGTGCTCGCCGACGCGCAGACGGAAGTCGCGCTGCTCGCGTTCGGCGAATTGAAGGACGACGTGGCCGAACTCGGCGTCGACAAGCTGCTCGAGCTGACCGGCTTCGACCGCCGCGCGTTCGATCCCGAAAGCGAACTGCAAGCATTGCAGGCGTGTGTTGCCGCGCTCGCCCCGAAACACGTGTTCGTGCCCGACAACGCGACGGGCGACGGCGATCTCGGCCGGCGTTACGCGGCGGCCGCCGGCGCGAGCGTCGCGACGCACGTCGTCGAGATCGACGCGAAGCATGTGGGCGCGTATGCGCAGGCCGGGCGAGCGTTCGCGACCCGCGCGCTGCCCGACGTGATCCTGCTCGCGCAGAACGCGGTGGACGCGAAGCTGCCGTTCGTCGGCGCGGGCGAGCGCGTGGCGTCCGATTTCATCCGCCCGGCGCATGACGCCGCGCAGCCGTACCGCGATCTCGGTCTCGACGAAATCGACGCGGCCCAGGTCGCGCTCGAGGAAGCCGATTTCATCGTGTCGGCCGGCAACGGCGTGTCCGACATCGGCGCGTTCGAGCGGCTGGCCGGCGTGTTCGGCGCGGCGATCGGCGCGAGTCGCGTCGCGGTCGACAACGGCCACTTCACGCGCGACAAGCAGGTCGGCGCGACCGGCAAGACGGTCGAGGCGAGCGTGTACATCGCGTTCGGCATCTCGGGCGCGGTGCAGCATTTGCAGGGGATCAAGGACTGCCGCCACGTGATCGCGGTGAACCTCGACGGCAGCGCGCCGATCGCGAAGCGCGCGAATCTGACGGTGGTTGGCGACGCGCAGGCGACGATCGCCGCGCTGATCGAACAGGTCCAGGCCGCGCGTGCCGCGCGCGGCGAATCGCCGGCCGCGGTCGGCACCCGTGAACCCGAAGGAGTCGCCGCATGAACGCCCCCCGCTCATTGCAACGCATCGCGGTGCTCGTGTCCGTCGGCCGGCATCCGGTCAGCGGCATCGCGCGCTACAGCCGCAACGATGCGGCCGCGCTCGAAACCGGCCGCCAGCTCGCCGAGAAGCATCGCGCGACGCTCGACGTGATCCACGCGGGCGACCCCGCGAACGCGGCGCTGGCTGAGTATCTCGCGCTCGGCGCGCGGGAGGTCGAGGTGCTGGCCTGCCGCGACGGCGACGATGCCGTGCACGCGCTCGCCGCGCGCGTCGAAGGCTACGACCTCGTGCTGACCGGCACGCGCGCCGAGGGCGCGTACGACACCGGGATGCTGCCGTACCGCGTCGCCGCGGCGCTGGGTTATCCGCTCGTCGGCTCGGCCGTCGACGTGACGGTCGAAGGCGGCCGCGCGGCGGTCCGGCAATTTTTGCCGAAAGGGCTGCGACGGCGGGTCGACGCGGCGCTGCCGGCCGTTGTCGCCGTGCACCCGCTCGCGGGTGTCGAGCCGCGCTATGCGTATGCGCGGCTGCGCGCGGGCGCGATCCGGCCGGCGCTCGCGGCGAGCGGCGCGGACGCCGATGCGGCCGCGTGGACGGTCGGCCCGATCGAGCGTAAACCCGTAAAACTGGTCGCCGCCGAGAAGCGCTCCGGGCATGCCCGGATGCTGTCCGCGACGACGACCGAAAGCCGTGGCGGCAACGTCGTAAATGAAGGGAGTTCGGTCGAAAAAGCACAAGTGATCCTCGCGTATTTGCGCGAGCATCAGCTCATCGACTACTGATTTTGATGCCTGTCGGCAAGCAACCCAGGGATGCAAGGAATCCGGAGCAAACGATGAAAGTATCGGCAGACATTCGTGCACTGATCGAACGCCGCAAGGAAGGCCACAGCCTCGAGGCGCCGTTCTACACGAGCGAGGACATCTTCGCGCTCGACATGGAGGCGATTTTCCGCCAGCACTGGATCCAGGTGGCGATCGAACCGGACATTCCCGAGCCGGGCGATTACGTGACCGTGGAGCTGGGCAGCGATTCGATCCTGATCGTGCGCGACGACGACATGGCGATCCGCGCGTTCCACAACGTGTGCCGTCACCGCGGCGCGCGCCTGTGCAACGAAGACAAGGGCTCGGTCGGCAACATCGTGTGCCCGTACCACAGCTGGACGTACAACCTGACGGGCCAGCTGATGTTCGCCGAGCACATGGGCGAGAAGTTCGACCGTTGCAAGCACAGCCTGAAGTCGGTGCATGTCGAGAACCTCGCGGGCCTGATCTTCATCTGCCTCGCCGACGAGCCGCCGGTCGATTTCGCGCAGATGCGCGCGGAGATGGAGCCGTACCTGCTGCCGCACGATCTGCCGAGCACGAAGATCGCCGCGCAGATCGACATCATCGAGGAAGGCAACTGGAAGCTCACGATGGAGAACAACCGCGAGTGCTATCACTGCGTCGCGAACCATCCGGAGCTGACGATCTCGCTGTACGAATACGGCTTCGGCTACCAGCGCTCCGACGCGAACGCCGAAGGCATGGACGCATTCGCTGAAACGTGCGTGCGGCGCGGCAAGGAGTGGGCCGAGATGGGCCTGCCGTCCGCCGAAATCGAAAAGCTGCTCGACGTGACGGGTTTCCGCACGCAGCGCCTGCCGCTCGACCGTCACGGCGAATCGCAGACGCTCGACGCGAAGATCGCGTCGAAGAAGCTGCTCGGCGGCTTCGACAAGGCCGACCTCGGCGGGCTGTCGTTCTGGACCCAGCCGAACTCGTGGCACCACTTCATGAGCGATCACATCGTGACGTTCTCGGTGATCCCGCTGTCGGCCGGCAAGACGCTCGTGCGCACGAAGTGGCTCGTGCACAAGGACGCGAAGGAAGGCATCGACTACGACGTGAAGAACTTGACGGCCGTGTGGAACGCGACCAACGACCAGGATCGCGCGCTCGTCGAATTCTCGCAGCGCGGCGCGACCAGCAGCGCGTACGAGCCGGGCCCGTATTCGCCGTACACGGAAGGTCTCGTCGAAAAATTCTCGGCCTGGTACATCGGCCGGCTCGCCGAAAAAACCGGCGCGTAGTCGTCAGCGGAACAGCAAGCGGAGTTAGAAATGATGCGAGATGCGGCCAATTTCGAGCCGGCGGACAGCCGGGTGACGCACCCGGCCTTCTGGAACGCGCTGCCCGAGCGCTGGACGAGCGACGTCGAGGAAACGCTGGTGTGCTGCCACGTGCGGCAGGAAACCCACGACGTGAAGAGCTTCTTCTTCCGTTCACCGCAGGGCCGCACGTTCTCGTTCGAGCCCGGGCAGTTCATCACGCTCGAGCTCGACATCGACGGCGAGACGATCAATCGCTGCTACACGATTTCGTCGTCGCCGGCGCGGCCGCACACGATCTCGATCACGGTGAAGCGCGTGCCGGGCGGCAAGGTGTCGAACTGGCTGCACGACAACTTGCAGCCGGGCGCACCGGTGCGCGTGCTCGGCCCGGCCGGCGAATTCACGTGCGCGCGGCATCCGGCGCGCAAGTACCTGTTCCTGTCGGCCGGCTCGGGCATCACGCCGCTGATGTCGATGAGCCGCGCGCACCATGATCTCGCGGAAGATCGCGACATCCTGTTCGTGCACAGCGCGCGCACGCCGGACGACATCATCTTCGCGCGCGAGCTCGACCTGATCGCGTCGAACCACACGAATTTCCGCACGTCGTTCGTCGTCGAGCGCGTCGGCGCACGCACCAACTGGCCGGGCGTCACGGGCTTCCTGACGCTGCCGCTGCTGAAGCTGATCGCGCCGGATTTCATGGAACGCGAGATCTTCACGTGCGGCCCCGCGCCGTACATGAAGGCCGTGCGCGACCTGCTCGACGAAGCCGGTTTCGATCGCAAGCAGTATCACGAGGAAAGCTTCTCGTTCGAAACGCTCGCGCAGACCGCGAGCGATGAAGTGCTCGCCGAACTCGTGCCGCCGGCGGAAGGCGGCGACGCCGCGACGAAGCAGTACACGGTCAGCTTCGCGAAGAGCAACCGCGAGATTTCGTGCGGCTCGGAGCAGCACGTGCTCGACGCGGCGCGCCAGTCGGGCGTGCGGCTGCCCGCATCGTGCACGCAGGGCATGTGCGGCACCTGCAAGGTGAAGCTCGTGTCGGGGCAGGTCGAGATGAAACACAACGGCGGTATCCGCCAGCGCGAGATCGATCAGGGAATGGTGCTGCTGTGCTGCAGCAAGCCGCTGTCGGATCTCGTGATCGACAAGTAGTCGAAACGCGTCATCGGCTGTCCGGGCGCGTCGCGTCCGGACAAGCATCTGTCGGAAAACAACGATACCGCGGATTTGTGGTTGAAGAACCTAGAGAGACAACGCGCACGGTGCGCAGACCAAGGAGATCGACCATGAAATTGTTCGGAAAACTGTTTTGGACCGGCACCCTGTCGGCGATGGTGGCATTGAGCGCATCGGCGCTCGCCGATACGAAGCCGACGCTGAAAATCGGCTACGTCGAAGGCTGGGACGACAGCGTCGCGACGTCGAACGTCGCGGCCCGCGTGATCGAGAAGAAGCTCGGCTATGAGGTGAAGCTCGTGCCGGTCGCTGCCGGGATCATGTGGCAGGGCGTCGCGCGCGGCGATCTCGATGCGACGCTGTCCGCGTGGCTGCCGGTCACGCACGGTTCGTACTGGAGCGAATACAAGAGCAAGGTCGTCGACGTCGGCGCGAACTTCCCCGACGCGAAGATCGGCCTGATCGTCCCGGATTACGTGAAGGCGAAGAGCATCGACGACCTGAATGCGGAGAAGGCCAGCTTCGGCGGCCGCATCGTCGGCATCGATGCGGGTGCGGGCGTGATGCGCAAGACCGACGAAGCGATCAAGAACTACGGGCTGAGCTACACGCTGATGCCGAGCTCGGGCAGCGCGATGACGGCCGAGTTGTCGCGTTCGGTCGGCGCGAACAAGCCGGTCATCGTGACCGGCTGGGCGCCGCACTGGATGTTCGCGAAGTGGAAGCTGCGCTTCCTCGAGGATCCGAAGAAGGTGTTCGGCGGCGCCGAACACGTCGACAGCGTCGTGAATCCGGGCCTCGAAACCAAGGCGAAGCCGGTCGTCGCGTTCCTGAAGAAATTCCAGTGGAAGCCGGGTGAAATCGACAGCGTGATGCTGGCGATCCAGAACGGCTCGAAGCCGGAAGCCGCTGCGGATGCGTGGATTGCAGCGCATGCCGACCGCGTGAATTCGTGGACGGAAGGCGCGCAGTAAGCCCCTCGAAATACGTCGTACGAATCATCATAAAAACACGCCGGGAATGGCATGCAGGAATCCGAAATAATCAGGATGCAATGCGGCCATATCCCGGTTTTATTTTGCTGATTCTGCAAAAAAGCCCGTAAATTGTTACACTACGGCCCTTGTGCGGAATCATCTGCTTTGCATCGGACCAGAGTCAGCGCGAAAGCGCCAACTCTGATCGAGAGGAGGAATTGGATGAGTCAAGCAGGACTGCGTGCGAATCGCACCAGTGATGTCGAGGCAACGATCTCACATGATTCGACGGGCCACACGCTGCATCGTGGCCTGACCTGGAAAGACGCTTTTTGGGTGACGAGCGGCGTGCCGGCAGGCGTGCTGTTCACGATCGGCGGCGTATGTGCGACGATCGGCCAGCCCGCGTGGGCGATCTGGATCGCCGCGATCACGATGGGGCTGATTCAAAGCGCGACTTATGCGGAAATATCCGGGCTATTTCCCCATAAATCGGGCGGCGCGTCGGTGTACGGCGCGATTGGCTGGGTCCGTTACAGCAAGCTGATTGCCCCGGTTTCCGTGTGGTGCAACTGGCTCGCGTGGTCGCCGATGCTTGCGCTCGGCTGCGGCCTCGCGGCGAGCTATGCGCTCACGAGTCTCTTTCCCGCCAATGCGGCGGTGCTGCACTGGCAGCTCAAGGTGGCGGATCTCGGGTTCATCAAGCCCGGTCTTTCCCTGCGAATCAACGCGACGTTCATCATCGCGACGATTCTGCTTCTCATCACGTTCAAGCTTCAGCACAGCGGCGCGTCGAAGGCCGCACGTACGCAGCGCATTCTCGGCATTGCGTCGCTCACGCCGCTCCTGATCGTCGGCATCGTGCCGTTCGTCACCGGCGACGTGCCGATGTCGAACCTGCTCCCGCTGCTGCCGCTCGGTCACGACGCGCAGGGCAACCTCACGGCCGCGACGTTCGGCTCGTGGAACGGGCAGGGCGTGACGATGGCGCTCGGCGCGATGTTCATGGCCGGCTGGGCGTCGTACGGTTTCGAGACGGCCGTCTGCTACACGCGTGAATTCCGCGATCCGCGGCGCGATACGGCCAAGGCGATTTTCTGGTCGGGTGCGCTGTGTCTGGTCGTGATGACGCTCGTCCCGCTCGCGTTCCAGGGCGCGCTCGGCACGCAGGCGATGCTCGATCCGGCGATCGGCGACGGCACCGGCGTCGCGGCCGCGATGGCGAAGATCGTCGGCGGCGGCGCGTGGGTCGCGAATGCGGTCGTCGTGATGCTGATGCTGTCGATCCTGCTGATCGTGATGACGTCGATGATGGGTTCGTCGCGCACGCTGTACCAGGCGTCGGTCGACGGCTGGCTGCCGAAGTACCTGTCGCACGTGAACGAGCACGGCTCGCCCACGCGCGCGATGTGGACCGACCTCGGCTTCAACCTCGTGTTGCTGATGATGTCGGACTACATGACGGTGCTGTCGATTTCGAACGTCTGCTACATGCTGTTCGTATTCCTGAATCTTCAGTCGGGCTGGATCCACCGGATGGATCGCGGCAGCTGGGATCGGCCGTTCCGTTGCCCGACCTGGCTGCTCGTCGGCGGCGCGATCTGCGGGTACGCGAACCTCGTCTACGTCGGCGCGGGTGCGAACCTGCAAGGCGAAGGCACGCTGCGCAACGGGCTGATCGCGATGCTGCTGATCGTGCCGGTGTTCCTCTATCGTCACTACTGGCAGGATCGCGGCCGGTTCCCCGCGCAGATGCAGCGCGACATGGAGCTGGAAGTGCCGAAGCGCGCGCTGTGGCTGAGCCTGATGCCGTATGCGGCGCTGATCGGTGCGGGGTTGACGATCGGGTTGTCGTATTACTTCGCGTGGGTGAAGTGACGCGGTAATGCGTGCGTGTCGCGGCACGCGATGGCTTCGGAAACCGCACACGGGGCCATCGCGCGAAGCGCCGGCGCAGCACGCCGACAAAAAAGGCTCGACCGGTTACATGCCGGTCGGGCCTTGTTCGTTGACGCCGCGTTCGAGCGCGGCTGCGATCCGCTTACGGAAACACCACTGTCCGGTCGCCATTCAAAAACACCCGCCGCTCGATGAACGCCTTCACCGCGCGCGCAAGCGTGAGGCTTTCGACGTCGCGCCCCACCGCGAGCAGTTGCTCCGGTCGCAGCGCATGATCGACGCGCTCGACGACCTGCTCGATGATCGGGCCTTCGTCGAGATCGTCGGTGACGAAGTGCGCGGTCGCGCCGATCAGCTTCACGCCGCGCGCATGGGCCTGGTGATACGGCTTCGCGCCCTTGAAGCCGGGCAGGAACGAGTGATGGATGTTGATCGCGCGGTTCGCGAGCTTCGCGCTCGTCTCCTGCGACAGCACCTGCATGTAGCGCGCAAGGATCACGAGCTCGGCGCCGCTCGATTCGAAGAAGTCGAGCCATTGCGCTTCCTGCTGCGCCTTGGTGTCCGCCGTGATCGGGAAGTGGCGGAACGGCAGCCCGTGCTGCACGGCGAGCGGCTCGAAGTCGGGGTGGTTCGACACGATGCCGACGATGTCCATCTTCAGCTCGCCCATCCGCCAGCGGAACAGCAGATCCGCGAGGCAGTGCTCGAGTTTCGACACCATGATCAGCACCTTCGGCCGCGCATTGACGTCGTGGATCGCCCACTGGATGTCGCCGTCGTGGCCGCCGAGTCCGGCCGCGATCGGCCCGAATTCCTGACGCAGCGCGTCGATCTGCAACGTCTCATCCGTCGGATGAAAGACGCAGCGCACGAAGAAGCGGTTGCTGAGATCGTCGTCGAACACGTTCAGCGCATCGACGTAGCAGCGATGGCGATCGAGAAAGCCGACGACGGCGGCGACCTGACCGGCCGCGCTCGGGCACGACAGTGTCAGGACGAATTGATCGGGGCGGTGCTCGGCGGTCATGAGACTCCTCGGATGGCATGGGGCGCATGGCCGCGCGACGGCGCACGACAGCGCCGCGCCGCGCGGGTAGCGGGAGGCTCAAGTAAATCAGGACGATTCCGGGGCGGATAGAACCAACGCGCCGTGTGGCTGGTATCGGCGCGCCAGCGGGCCCGGGCCCGGGCCCGGGAGCGGGGAAGGGGAACGTGGGCGGGTGCGCTCCCTCAGGCCGCCGCGCACGCGTCGAGCAGCCAGCGCCGGAACACGTGGGTCGCGTCCGGCTCGGGCCGCTGCGGCGGGCGCACCAGGAAGTAGCCGCGCGACGTGACGACGGGCGCGTCGACCAGCTTCACGAGCTGGCCGGACGCGACGAGTTCGTCGACGAGCGGCGCCCAGCCGAGCGCGACGCCTTCGCCGAGCAGTGCCGCATGGATCACGAGCGCATAGCTGTTGAAGGTCACGCCGCGCGCGGCGGCCGGCGGTTCGAGCCCGTGCGCGTCGAACCAGCCCGACCACGACAGCCAGCGCTCGGGGCGCGTCGGCTGCACGTGCAGCAGCGGCAGCGGAAGCAGGTGGTCGGCCCGCGCGACGCCCGGGTGCGCGTCGCGGAACGCCGGCGAGCAGACGGGCGTGACGGATTCCGGAAACAGCCGCGCGGCCGTGCACGACGGCCAGTGGCCGTCGCCGAACAGGATCGCGATGTCGCCGTGGTCGCGCTGTGCGTCGTAATCCTGTGACGTGACGACGCGCACGTCGACGTCCGGCATCACGTGCTTCAGCCCGGCCAGGCGCGGCATCAGCCAGTAGGTCGCGAAACCGAAATCGGTGACGATCGTGAGCGCGCCGTGCTCGCGGCGCGCACGCAGCGTCGCGGTCGCGCCGCGCAGCGTGTCGAGGCTCAGCCGCACGGCTTCGTACAGGCACTGGCCGTCGGCCGTCAGCGTGACGCCGCGCGGGCTGCGTTCGAACAGCGGCACGCCGAGCTCGGCTTCGAGCTGGAACACCTGCTGGCTCACGGCCGGCTGCGTCGAGCCGAGCTCGCGCGCGGCGGCCGTGAAGCTCGCGAGCCGGGCGGCCGATTCGAACGCGCGCAGCGCCTGCATCGACGGTAACGGTTCGGATTTCGACATAAGTCCCTCTAATGGCCCCATAAGGGCCAGACGCCTACCCGCGCGAATTCGGGCGGGCGATAGTGCAGCGGACGGTGCGGCAGATGCGCGTCACGCGTCGCCGCGCAACGCGTTCCGCGATTCTAGCCAGCGCGGCCGCTACGCGCGGCGGTTTCTGCGGATCGCCTCCGTCATGCCGGACGTCTCGCTGCCAAAGCGGCGCGCCGTTCCATTCGAACACCGCTTTCCCCACGATCGCCGATGACGAACCCGACACCCAACATCCTGATCCTGATGGCAGATCAGCTCACGCCGTTCGCGCTGCCCGCGTACGGCAACCGCGTCGCCCGTACGCCGACGCTCGACCGGCTCGCCGCCGAAGGCGTGGTGTTCGACGCCGCGTACTGCGCGAGCCCGCTGTGCGCGCCGTCGCGTTTCTCGCTGCTGACCGGCAAGCTGCCGTCGGGCATCGGCGCCTACGATAACGCCGCCGAATTGCCGGCGCAAACGCTGACGTTCGCGCATTACCTGCGCGCGGGCGGCTACCGGACGATGCTGTCCGGCAAGATGCATTTCTGCGGGCCCGATCAGTTGCACGGCTTCGAGGAGCGACTCACGACCGACATCTATCCGGCCGATTTCGGCTGGGTGCCCGACTGGGACAGCCCGACCGAGCGGCCGAGCTGGTATCACAACATGAGCTCGGTGCTCGATGCGGGCCCATGCGTGCGCACGAACCAGCTCGACTTCGACGACGAAGTGACGTTCGCCGCGAAGCAGAAGCTGTACGACGTCGCGCGCGAACGCGCGGCCGGGCACGATGCGCGGCCGTTCTGCATGGTCGTGTCGTTGACCCATCCGCACGACCCGTATGCGATCACGCGCGAATACTGGGATCTGTACGGCGACGAAGACATCGACATGCCGGCCGTGCGGCTCGATGCGGCCGAAAGCGATCCGCATTCGCAGCGGTTGCGCTTCGTCTGCGAAAACGACCGCACGCCGCCGACCGACGCACAGATCCGCGCCGCGCGCCGCGCGTATTACGGCGCGACGTCATATGTGGACACGCAGTTCGGCAGCGTGCTGGCCGCGCTCGAGCAATGCGGGTTCGCCGACGATACGATCGTGATCGTCACGTCCGACCACGGCGACATGCTCGGCGAGCGCGGGCTCTGGTACAAGATGACGTTCTTCGAAGGCGGCTGCCGCGTGCCGCTGATCGTGCATGCGCCGGGCCGCTTCGGCGCCGCGCGCGTGCGCGGGCCCGTGTCGCACGTCGACCTGTTGCCGACGCTCGTCGATCTGGCCGGCGCGGCGCCAGCCGGCGGCTGGCCGGACGCGGTCGATGGCGCGAGCCTCGTGCCGCATCTGCACGGCGCGCCCGCACACGACGTCGCGCTCGGCGAATACCTCGCGGAAGGCGCGCTCGCGCCGGTCGTGATGATTCGGCGCGGCGACTGGAAATACGTGCATTGCCCGGCCGATCCCGACCAGCTCTACCACCTGTCGGACGACCCGCGCGAGCTGACGAACCTGGCCGGGCAGCCGGAAGCCGCCGACGTGCTCGCCGCATTCCGCGCGGAGGCCGCGCAGCGCTGGAACCTGCCCGAACTCGACCGGCAGGTGCGCGCGAGCCAGCGGCGCCGGCGCTTCCATTACGCGGCGACGACGCAGGGCCGCATCCACGCGTGGGATTGGCAGCCGTTCACCGACGCGAGCCAGCGCTACATGCGCAATCACATCGAACTCGATACGCTCGAGGCGATGGCGCGTTTTCCGCGCGTCGGGCGTTGAACGTCCCGCATCGCGATCATTGAAGAACGACGGAGGAAGCGAACCATGAAACGGCAACGCAATGCAGCATTCCGAAGAATCGGCGCGGCGCTCGCCGCCGCCGCGTGCGTGGTGGCGACGCAGCCTGCGTCCGCCGCCGATCCGCAGACCTGCGGCGACGTGAAGATGGCGGCGCCCGGCTGGACCGACATCGACGCGACGAACGCGATGGCGGGCGTCGTGCTAAAGGCGCTCGGCTACCGGCAGGACGTCGCGAACCTGTCGGTGCCCATCACGTACCAGGGGTTGAAGAAAGGGCAGGTCGACGTGTTCCTCGGCAACTGGATGCCCGCGCAGGCGCCGCTCGTGAAGCCGTTCGTCGACGAGAAATCGATCGACGTGCTGCACGCGAACCTGAGCGGTGCGAAGTTCACGCTCGCGGTGCCCGACTATGTGGCCGCGGCCGGCGTGCACACGTTCGCCGATCTCGCGCGCTACGCGGACCGCTTCGGCGGCAAGATCTACGGGATCGAGCCCGGCGCGCCCGCGAACCAGAACATCAAGCGGATGCTGTCCGACCACGCGCTGGGGTCCGCGAACTGGTCGCTCGTCGAATCGAGCGAGACGGGCATGCTCACGCAGGTCGAGCGCGCGGTGCGCGACAAGCGCTGGATCGTGTTTCTCGCGTGGGAACCGCATCTGATGAACACGAAGTTTCATCTGACGTATCTGTCGGGCGGCGATGCGTACTTCGGCCCGAACTACGGCGGCGCGACGGTCAACACGGTCACGCGTGCCGGGTTCGCCGGCCAGTGCACGAACCTCGCGCGGCTGTTCCGGCAG
Source organism: Burkholderia sp. BCC1047 (assembly GCF_902833155.1). Lineage (NCBI taxonomy): Bacteria > Pseudomonadati > Pseudomonadota > Betaproteobacteria > Burkholderiales > Burkholderiaceae > Burkholderia > Burkholderia sp. BCC1047. Next base: position 233,995 of record NZ_CADFEH010000001.1, read on the forward strand.
ATGACGTTCTCCGTCGACGTCGAGAACCGGATGATCGCCGACATGCTCGACCACAAGACGTCGCCCGCGCTCGCGGCGCAGCATGCGCTGAAGGCCGAGCCCGCGCTGCTTGCCGGCTGGCTCGACGGCGTGACGACGGCGGCCGGCGCACCGGGCCTGCCGGCCGTGCGCGCGGCCCTCGACGGCCGCTGATTGCCTCCCTCCCGGCGGCCGGTTTTTACCGTGCCGCCGTCTACGTGTTTTCCCGACCCGTCGCATCGTGACCATTTAGTGTCGCCTTCAGACGGGTGACCGGAAATATGGGTTTGTATTTTTCGCCAATGGCTGCGTTATTGCGGAAAACGAAATACCGAAGCCAGCAGACGTACCGAATTCGAATCAGCCGGCGTATTGCGGCACGCGCCAGGCCACGGTTCTTTCCATCGAACGGTTCAGGGAGGGTGGTCGACAATGAAGCAAAAGAAAGTCGCCGTAGCCGCCGCGCTTGCATGCGCGGCCTGTATTCCCGCCATCGGGCATGCGCAGAGCAGCGTGACGCTGTACGGGATTCTCGACGCGGGCATCACGTACGTGAACAACACGGGCGGCTCGCACGTGGTCAAGTTCGACGACGGCATCGCCTACGGAAACCGCTTCGGCCTCAAGGGCACCGAAGACCTGGGCGGCGGCCTGAAGGCCGTGTTCACGCTCGAGAGCGGCTTCCACCTCGGCAATGGGCAACTCGGCTTCGGCGGCGCGGAATTCGGCCGGCAGGCGTATGTCGGCCTGCAGAACGACTGGGGCACGCTGTCGTTCGGCAACCAGCTCGACATCACGAACGAACTCGTGTCGATCTACAACATCTCGGCGTGGGGCAGCGGCTATGCGATCCACCAGGGCGACTTCGACCGCTTCAACGGCGACCGTCTGCCGAACTCGGTGAAGTTCCTGTCGAACGACCTGAGCGGCTTCAAGTTCGGCGCGATGTATTCGTTCGGCAACGTCGCGGGCAACTTCCATCGCAACAGCGCATGGAGCGCGGGCGCGAGCTTCACGAAGGGCGACTTCTCGATCGGCGCCGCGTACACGCGCCTGAACAACCCGAACGGCATCTACGCGTTCGACCCGTACGCGATGATCGGCACGCATACGTTCCTCGGCCAGCAGACCGTCACCGTCGATCCGGCGACCGGCGCGCGCACCGACCTGTTCTCGAACACCGCGATGGACGTCGACAGCCAGGGCACGTTCGGCATCGGCACCAGCTACACGATCGGCAAGCTGACGCTCGACGCGAACTACTCGTACACGACGATCAAGGGCTTCGGTCAGTCGTCGCACATGCAGGTGTACGAAGGCGGCGGCCTGTACCAGTTCACGCCGGCGCTGAGCTTCATCGCGGGCTACCAGCACACGCGCTTCGAAGGCCACCATTGGAACCAGGGCACGGCCGGCCTGCACTACCTGCTGTCGAAGCGCACCGACATCTACATCTCCGGCGATTACCTGCGTGCGTCGCAGGGCGTCGATGCTGTGATCGGCTACAGCTTCACGCCGTCGACGACGCAGACGCAGGCCGACGTGCGGATCGGGATGCGGCATTCGTTCTAAGCGGCGTGGCAGGATGATGTGACGTCTTCAGCGAGGTCTCTCTTTGGCGCGAACCACGGTTCGCGCTTTTTTTTGTTCGACGGGGGAGCGGGCACGAGGGCTGGCGAGTCGAGGACACTCAGGAAGGCCAGCGCCTGTTCGGCGTCGCGATGGGCTCGACCGAGACGGGCGGCCGGCCGCAGCGACGCACGCGGGGCGCGTGCATCGGAAGATCCGGTGCACGCGCCACGACCCGGCGGCGCGATCGACGCGGCCGCCGGAATCGTCGGCACCCGCGCCCGCATGCGTGAGAACCGACATTCCGATTCGCATGATCGTTCCCACGAGAGCGGATGCACCGCTTACCACTGGTAGGCGGCGCCAGCACCGTATGTATTGCCGCCCGCACCGTTGATCGCCACCCCTCCCTTGACCTTCAGGTTGTTCGTGATTCGAGCGGTAAAACCAAGGGCCACTGCCTGATATCCCTGATAGCCGGCCGTACCTATGCCGAACGAGAGCGTCTTCCCGGGATCGACTTCCGGGATCATCGTCAGCGCGGCGGCACTGGCAATTCCGGAATAGGCCATTCTTGCCACCTGATTCACGTTCGACTGCACGGCGCCCAATTGCGACATGTTGACCGCGTCCGTCGGGTTCATCCCAGGCGCCAGATTCGTGATCCTGCGCTCGTTGTCAGGCGAGCCCACCGACACCGTGTTCGACTCGGTCGCGATCGAGCCCGCGCCGAGTGCGACCGAATTCGTCGCTGTTGCTATCGCTCCCGCGCCGAGCGCAACCGAGTTGTTTCCCGAGGCGAGCGCGTTGGTGCCCGCTGCCGTGGCGGAACTGTTGGCGACCTGTGCTGCCGCGCCTGTCGCGACCGGCTCTGACGACATGCCCTGAACTGCTTGCGCGGCAGAGACGGCCCTTGTGCCGGTCGACAGCGAAGTCGAACTGGTAGACAGCGAAGTCGTCCCTGTCGATGAGGTGCTTTGCGCGGTACTGGCACTCGTCGAGGTCGATGTCGAGAGCGCGGTAGCAGGAGACGTACTCGTGTTTTGCGATCCGCCTTTGCCGAACCCCGGGGAGTTTATCTGCGTGGACAGGGAGGCCAGCCCCGTCGACAGCGATGTCACCGCGGTATTCAACGTCGTCACCTTGCCGTTTGTCGTACTCAAGCCGGTCGATAGAGACGCAACGCCGGTGAAGAGCTGAACCACGCTGGTCGATGTGGAAGTGCTCAACGTCGACAGGTTGCTGTTGACCGTGCTCAGGCTGTTGAGCCAGGTCGTAATCGAGCCGGCATACGAAGTCGACAACGACGCCAGATTGCTGTTCGTCGTGTTCAGGCTCGTGGAGAGTGACGTCACGCCGTTCGCCGCCGCACTGATCCCGGTCGATGCGGATGTCGACAGGCTTGATACGTTGTTGTTGGTCGCGTTCAGACTCGTCGATAGTGAATTGACCCTGCCGGTCGTCGTGTTCAAGCTCGTGGAAAGCGAGCCGACCGTGCTGTTCGTCGTGTTCAGCCCCGTTGACAGCAAGCTGACGTTGCTGTTCGTCGTGTTCAGGTTTGTCGACAGTGAGCTGACGTTGCTGTTGGTCGTATTCAAGCTGGTCGACAGCGAGCCCACGTCGGTCGATTCCCGCGTCGACAGCGCCCCGAGGGCGCTGTTCGTGGTGTTCAGGCCCGTCGACAATGAACTCACGCCGCTTTGTGCCGTGCTGATGCCGGCTGCCGTCGAGGTCGACAGGCTCGCCACGTTGCTGTTGGTCGTGTTCAAGCCCGTCGACAGAGAGGTCACACCGCTTTGCGCCGTGCTGATACCAACCGCCGCCGAAGTCGACAGGCTCGTCACGTTGCTGTTGGTCGTGTTCAAGCCCGTCGACAGTGAACTCACGCCGCTTTGCGCCGTGCTGATGCCAGCCGCAGCCGAGGTCGACAGGCTCGCCACGTTGCTGTTCGTGGTGTTCAGGCCTGTCGACAGCGAGCTGACATTCCCGTTGGTCGTATTCAGGCTGGTCGACAGCGATCCGACGTCGGTCGACTCCTGCGTCGACAGCGCACCGACGGCGTTGTTCGTGGCGTTCAGCCCCGTCGATAATGAACTCACGCCACTTTGTGCCGTGCTGATGCCCACCGCAGTCGAGGTCGACAGGCTAGTTATGTTGCTATTGGTCGTGTTTAGCCCCGTCGACAGAGATGTCACGCCGCTTTGTGCCGTGCTGATACCGGCCGCTGCCGAAGTCGACAGACTCGCCACGTTGCTGTTGGTGGTATTCACGCTGGTCGACAACGATCCGACGTCGGTCGACTCCTGGGTCGACAGCGCGCTGACGGTGCTGTTCGTGGCGCTCAGGCCCGTTGACAGCGAACTGACATTCCCGTTGGTCGTATTCAGGCTGGTCGACAGCGATCCGACGTCGGTCGATTCCTGCGTCGACAGTGCACCGAGGGTGCTGTTGGTGGTGTTCAAGCCCGTCGACAGTGAACTCACGCCGCTTTGCGCCGTGCTGATACCGGCCGCAGCCGAAGTCGACAGACTCGTCACGTTACTGTTCGTGGTGTTCAGGCTAGTCGACAACGAGTTGACATTGCCGTCGGTCGTGTTCAGGCTGGTCGACAACGACCCGATGTCGGTCGATTCCTGTGTCGATAGCGTACCGACGGCGTTGTTCGTGGCGTTCAGGCCCGTCGATAACGAGCTGACATTCCCGTTGGCCGTATTCAGGCTGGTTGACAGTGAACCCACGTCGATCGATTCCTGCGTCGACAGCGCACCGACGGCGCTGTTCGTTGCGTTCAGCCCCGTCGACAATGAATTCACGCCACTTTGTGCCGTGCTGATGCCCACCGCAGCCGAAGTCGACAGGCTCGCCACGTTGCTGTTGGTGGTGTTCAGGCCCGTCGACAACGAGCTGACGTTGCCGTTGGTCGTATTCAGGCTGGTCGACAGCGAGCCCACGTCGGTCGACTCCTGCGTCGATAGTGCACCGATGGCGTTGTTCGTGGCGTTCAGCCCCGTCGACAGAGATGTCACGCCGCTTTGCGCCGTGCTGATACCGGCCGCAGCCGAAGTCGACAGACTCGCCACGTTACTGTTGGTGGTGTTCACGCTGGTCGACAACGATCCGACGTCGGTCGACTCCTGGGTCGACAGCGCGCCGACGGCGTTGTTCGTGGCGCTCAGGCCCGTCGACAGCGAACTGACATTACCGTTGGTCGTATTCAGGCTGGTCGACAATGACCCCACGTCGGTCGATTCCTGCGTCGATAGCGCACTGACGGCAGTGTTTGTAGCGTTCAGGCCCGTCGACAACGAGCTGACATTACCGTTGGTCGTGTTCAGGCTGGTCGACAATGACCCCACGTCGGTCGACTCCTGGGTCGACAGTGCGCCGACGGCGTTGTTCGTGGCGCTCAGGCCCGTCGACAGCGAACTGACATTACCGTTGGTCGTATTCAAGCTGGTCGACAGTGAACCCACATCGGTCGATTCCTGCGTCGACAGCGCACCGACGGCGTTGTTCGTGGCGTTCAGGCCCGTCGACAACGAGCTGACATTACCGTTGGTCGTATTCAAGCCGGTCGATAGTGAACCCACGTCGGTCGATTCCTGGGTCGATAGCGCGCCGACGGCGCCGTTCGTTGCGTTCAGGCCCGTCGACAATGAACTCACGCCGCTTTGCGCTGTGCTGATACCGGCCGCAGCCGAAGTCGACAGGTTCGCCACGTTGCTGTTGGTCGTGTTCAGACCTGTCGACAACGAGCTCACGCCGCTTTGTGCCGTGCTGATCCCCGTCGACGTCGAAGTCGACAGGCTTGTCACGTTACTGTTGGTCGTGTTTAGGCCTGTCGATAACGAGCTCACGCCGCTTTGCGCCGTGCTGATCCCCGTCGAAGTCGAGGTCGACAGGCTCGTCACGTTGCTGTTGGTGGTGTTCAGGCCCGTCGACAACGAGCTCACGCCGCTTTGCGCCGTGCTGATGCCGGCCGCGGCCGAAGTCGACAGGCTCGTCACGTTACTGTTCGTCGTACTCAAGCTGGTGGAGAGCGAAAAGAGTTGCCCGCCGTTCACCGCATCCGTCGAACCGGACGCCACGTTGCCGCTCGATACATTGATGATCTTGCGTTGCAGCGAGCTGCTGCCCACGCTTACCACGTTGGCTGCGCCCCCGTCGGTGCTGCTGGAACCCAGCGCAACGGAGTTTGCCCCCGTCGCCGTCGCGCTGTAGCCGATCGCCGTGGTGTTGGTGATATTGAGCGGGTTAACGCTGGTTCCCGATCCAGAAGATGCACCCAACGCCACGTTCCCGTTACCGTTCACGTACTGACCGGCGCTCGCACCGATTGCCGTGTTGTTGCTGCCGGTAACGGCATAGCTGGAATTGGCGCCGCTTCCCGTGTTGTTGCTGCCCGTGACGCTGTAGCTCGAATAAGCCCCGTTACCCGTATTCGAGTCGCCCGTGACGTTGTAGCTCGAAAAGGCACCGTTACCTGTGTCCGAGCTGCCGGTCAAACCGGTACCGCTCACATACCCGTAGAACGTATTGTTGGTCCCGCTCCCTGTATACGTCGCCGAGGTGTTTCCACAAGTGTCGCTGCTGGGACCATGGTTATAGCAGACACCGTCCGCCCATCCCGGTTGCGGAAGAGACATGCACGCGCCGGCAGCCAACGCGGCAGCAGCCACGGTCCTGACTCGCCGTACCGCACGGGACCTGCCCCCTGACTTCCCCTGTCCCGTCGCGCTTTCCGCGACGACAACCATCTGATTCAGTCGTTTGCTGAAAATGCACTTGTAGATCTTGTTCATGTCTGCCCCCGGTTCTCATCAGCGCCAGTTCGCGGAGAGCGCTTGCAGACAGGTTCCCCAGTCCGCGCGCGCTTCTTGCCTGTATGTCACGACATCGGGATACCAGGCGGTGTCTCCAAACCACCGCCAATCGGCATGCCTTTTCAAAAGCACATGTGTCTTCAGTCCGAGCGCACCCGCAAGATTGGCGCTCGACGTACACACCGACACGATTTCATCCAGACACTGCATTGCCGCTGCAGTCCGGCTGAAGTCGGTCAAAAAATGAGAAAGATCGGTAACCGGCAAATCGGGTACGCCGGCGAGAACCGCACGATGTTCAGTGGGCATCAGCGAATAGAAGTGCACACTGCCGATGTCTTTCAGATATACGTTCAGCAGCTCCGACGGCACACTGCGCGCAAGCCGGTTCGGCGCGGTCGAGACGGGATTGGCCGACCACACGATGCCGATATGCCGGCAGCCATCGCCCGAGCGCGACTGCGTGACCAACTGCCGCGCAGTGCGCTGATCCTCTGGCGTGGGCTTCAGATAAGCGACCGGCTCAGGTTTGTCCAACCACAAAGGTAAATCGCCGATCGGGATTCGCCATATTCGTGAGGACTCTTGATCGAACGAGCGAAGATCCAGTTCTTGTGTGACCATTCCCCCCAATACCGATGCCGACGGAAAACTCTCGCGGAACAGCCGCACGAGCGCGGGCCGGCACACTACCACCACGCGCATGTTGGCCAACCGCGCCCGCTTCAGCAGCAGCGGCAGAAACGCGGCAAACAGGATCTCGTCGCCGGCACCCTGTTCGCCGGAAACGATCAACGTCGATCCCGATTCGAACTGGCCGCTCCAGGTGGAATACGGAAAGCTCATGCCCTTGAGGCTGATTTCCTTGCCCGCATCAAAACGCCTCGCATAATGTGGCCAGGCGTCCCTGAACCGCCCCCTGCCAAGCAGAAAATGCGCGTATTCCCAATGCGTGACCGGATCGTCGTCTTCGGCGATTTGCGTCTCGAACAGGGCACGGGCACGCTCATCCAGTCCCAGATGGGCGCAGCATACGGCCATTCGGTGTGCCGCCTTGTCGCGCAATCGGCCCTCGAGGTGAGCCAGTCGGTCAAAGCATTCGAGCGCCTTGTCGAAATGCTCGCGGAGCCGGAGAAGCTCGCCGTAATTCCATAATGCATTGGCACAATCCGGATCTTTTTCCAGGCAGGCGCGATACTCATACATCGCACGTTCCTGCTGCCCGGATTCATGCAAGGCAACGGCCAGGTTGTAGCGAATCTGCGGATCGTGAGGCGCGAGCGCGGCGGCCTGCGCGAACGCTTCGAGCGCCTCGTGCCGTCGCCCACCTTGGTTCAATGCCACGCCCAGGAGCAGACGCAGGAAGCCGCAGCCCTGATCGACGGAGATGGCCTGCCTTGCGCACGCGGCACCTTGCTCGAAGTGCCCATCATTCAAAAGTTGCAACGCTCGCTGCGACAGCGCCGCGGTGCGCGTCGGCCAGCCGGGCTCGACCTCCGTTGTCGCACGAGCGGTAAGCGGCAATACGCTGGTGATGCATGCCAGCCTTGAAGGTGGCGAATGCAAGTCTTTTCTGCATTTCATATGTGCCCCCGAACACGTCGTTTATCGAGTTGTCATCGCGCTCGGGAGCGCGGCTCAATCAACGTGTACGGAGGCGTGATACGAGAAGGCAGCCGCATGGCGGCCGTAGCGTACTTGGACATGATTTCCCCGACCTGCGTTTTGGTTGTTCGTTGCCTGCACTGGGCTCTACCGCCGTGCGGCTTGGATGTGTGCAAAACACGTGAGCAAGGAGTGGACCAGCACGCGGCGGCCCAATGACCAAGAGGCCGAGCGACCGATAGGTGATGTGAGGCAACGCTCGGACCCCAGCGTTGTTTCAGTTCTGAAACGCCAGAAGGACGGGCCGATTCGCCAAGTCCCGCGCGCAGCAAGGAAACACCCGTACGACGCAGCTTTGCGTCGACGGTAGGCATTCGATTCCTGCGTGTCCCATTGCTGTGATTTATCTAAAGATGTTTCAATCGCGCAACTCGCGGCAGGGAACGATGCCGTTTGGGGAGGCCCACGAAGAGCCATTTTTTGTGCGGCGCGCCGGCTTGATATGGACCGGGACATACGCCCGGCGGGTTTTCCGTCGTTGGCATATCATCCCGGTTTGGCCGCGTCTGCACGTTCAGCCGACTGTCTCCGCGATCCGGGGACCGACATCGCGTCGCGATGGGAAAGCCGTTGCGCAAGCACGCACATGCGGACGTTGCCGCTCCGTGAGCGGTTGCGTTCGCACCGCCAACCGCCGAGATCCCGATGACCACCCCCGTGACCGATTCCAGTCCGTTATCCCCGTCACCCGCCAACCTGTTCCGCCACGCACCGTTCCAGCGTTTCTGGGGCACGCGCGTGATGTCTTCCCTGGCTTTCCAGATCCTGTCGGTTGCGATCGGCTGGTATGTATACGCGCTCACGCACAGCGCGTTCGCGCTCGGTCTCGTCGGCCTCGCGCAGTTCGTGCCGATGTTCGCGCTGACGCTCGTCGTCGGGCAGGTGGCCGACCGCTACGACCGCCGGCGCATCGCGACGATCTGCCAGAGCGTCGAGGCGCTGGCCGCCGGCGTGTTCCTGATCGGCGCGGTGCAAGGGTGGCTGGCCGCGCCGGCCGTGTATGCGCTCGCGGCGATCGTCGGCACGGCGCGCGCGTTCGAGTCGCCGTCGGTGTCGTCGCTGTTGCCGGCCGTCGTGCCGCGCATCGACCTGCCGCGCGCGACCGCGCTGTCGACGTCCGCGAACCAGGCCGCGCAGATCCTCGGGCCCGCGTTCGGCGGGTTGCTCTACGGTGTCGGCGCGCCCGTCGCATTCGGCACGAGCGTCGCGGCCTTCGCGATCGCGGCGATGCTGAGCGGCACGATTCCGCTGCGCACCGCACCGCCGGCCCGCGAGCCGGTCACGCTGCGCTCGGTGTTTTCGGGTATCGCGTTCATCCGGCGCGAGCCGGCGATCCTCGGCGCGCTGTCGCTCGACCTGTTCGCGGTGCTGTTCGGCGGCGCGACCGCGCTGCTGCCGATCTACGCGCGCGACATCCTGCAGGTCGGCCCGTGGGGGCTCGGCGCATTGCGCGCGGCGCCGGCGGTCGGCGCGCTCGCGGGCACGCTGTGGCTCACGCGTTTCCCGTTGAAAGGGCGGCCGGGCCGCGCGATGTTCGGCGGCGTGATCGCGTTCGGCATCGCGACGATCGTGTTCGGATTGTCGCGGCACTTCGCGTTGTCGCTCGTGGCGCTGGCCGCGCTCGGCGCATCGGACGTGATCAGCGTCGTCGTGCGACTGTCGCTCGTGCAACTGCGCACGCCGGACGACATGCTCGGCCGCGTGAGCGCGGTCAACTCGCTGTTCATCGGCACGTCGAACCAGCTCGGCGAATTCGAATCGGGCGTGACGGCCGCGTGGTGGGGCGCGCCGACGGCGATCGTCGTCGGCGGCGCGGCGACGATCGCCGTCGCGCTCGCATGGATGCGGCTCTTTCCGCAGCTCACGAACATGAAGTCGCTCGAACGCGACGCGTGACGCGCATCACGCGTCATGCATCCTGCGTCACGCGCACGGCCGTGCCGTAGCAGATGACTTCGGTCACGCCCGTGCCGATCTCGGTCGAGTCGTAGCGCATCGCGACGATCGCGTTCGCGCCGAGCTTGCGGGCGTCGGCGAGCATCTTGTCGAACGCCTGCTCGCGCGCCTTCTCGCACAGCGACGTATAGAGCGTGATGTTGCCGCCGAAGATCGTCTGCAGCGACGCGCCGAACGAGCCGACGATCGAGCGCGAGCGCACGACGATGCCTTGGGCGACGCCGAGCGAGCGGACGGTCGTATGGCCGGGCAGGTCGAAGGCGGTCGTGACGCGGGTGGGCGACAGATCGTCGATGGAGCGGATGGGTTCGGTCATGGTGGCAAGTGTGTAGCGAGTGGTCGAACGACGATTCTAGCCGGACCGAGACAACGCATTCGAACGGGCGCCCCCAAAAGCAGACGGGCGCCCGTGTCGTTGCCGAACGCGAGAGCCGCTCGGCAACGCACGCTCAGCGCTTGATCGTCGCGCCGGCAATGCCGCCGAGATCGACCGCATAGGCGAGCGCGAGCTTGCCGAACTTCAGCGCATGGTTCGCCTGTCGATCCGAGTTCTCCAGCGTGTCGTTCACCGTGTGGATGTATGGGCTGTCGTTCTGGTCGGCTTCGAACGGGAACGATGCCGGGTACCCCTGCGCATTCCACGACGCGTGATCCGAGCACGCATAGCCGCACTGCGACGTGCCGATCGCGAGCTCCGGTAGGTAGGTCGCCGCCAGGTTCTTCACATAGGTGTTCTGCGCGGCGTTCGTGTAGTCGGTGATCAGGTAGATGTCCTTCGGATCGCCCTTGTAGTTCGTCATGTCGAGCTGCAGCACGCCGACCACGTTCGCATTCTGCGTGCGGAACTGCTTCGCGATCGCCTTCGAGCCGAGCAGGCCGGCTTCCTCGGCCGCATACCCGACGAACTTGATGGTCCGTTTCGGCCGGTAGTTGTTCGCGAGCAGCACGCGCAGCGCCTCGGTCAGGCTGGCGATGCCCGACGCGTCGTCATCGGCGCCGGGCGAGCGCGAGTTCTCCGTCGTGCGGCCGACGGTCGAATCGAGGTGGCCGCCGAGCACGACCGTGCCCGCGGCCGGATCGCTGCCGCGGATCGTCAGGATCACGGATTTCTGCGGAAAGCCCGTGTGCGCGAACTGTTCGACGGTGATGTCGGCGCGTGAGCCCGCCAGCTGCTTCCACTGCAGCGCGAGCCAGTCGGACGCGGCGACGCCGTGCGACGTCGTGTAGTAGCGATTCGTGAAGCCGGACAGCGACGTGATCGTGCCGACGATGTTGCTCGCTTGCAGTTGCTGGACCCACGTGCCGATCTGCGGCACGTTGGACACCGTGTACGCGGGGGCGGCGGCCTGTTTCGCGAGCGTCGCCGGCAATGGCTGCAGCGCCTGCCGCGCGTCGTCGAACGAATCGTGCACGACGTAGCCGGGCCCGTGGCCGCGCGTGTGGTGGACGGCGTGGGCCAGCTCGCCGAGCCGGGCATCGTCGATCTCGACGACGTGAACGGTTTCGCGGCGCGCGGCGCCGTCGGCCGCCTTGCCGGCATCGACGGTCGTGCTGTACTGCGCGGTTGCGGTCGCATCGATGCGTTGAAGCTGGCGGAACGCGGTGTCGCCGAGCGTGATCCAGACGGGCGTCGCGTGCGCGGCGGCGCTCAGCAGCATGCCGCCCAGCGCGGCGCTCAGGCGGGTCGGTGTCAGAGTAGGCATGTTCGATCTCGTGAGGATGGCGATGTCGATGAAGGGAGCGCGCCGCAGGTCGTGCGATGCGCTCCCGCCTGCTGCGGTATTACGACTTCTGCGGAACGGTCACGCCGTACGTGCAGCTCTTGTTGTACGCGTTGCCGATCGCGGTGAGCTGCGCGCTGCTGTAGCCGAGCGCGGATGCAGCCGTCAGCACGGCCTGCGCGGCGGCCTTCTGGTTGGTCGAGCTGTTGGTCATCGACAGCCCCTTCAGGAACGCCTTGTCCATCGCCTGCGCGCCGATCGCGTCGCGCGCGACGAGGTTGCACGACGCCCAGTACTGGCCGGCCGTGTGGATCTCCGCGCCGCGCGCCTGCGCATAGGTGCGCCCGACGTTCCAGTTGGTCACGCGGCCGCCCCAGAACTCGTTGTGACCGTCCCAGTTGTAGACCCAGTGATACTGCGCATCCGAGGGGCTCCACTGGTTGAAGTCGCGGCTGTACGCGGCGGCGAGATAGTCGCCGGTGCCTTCCGACAAGCCTTCCTGTTGCGACAGGCCGCCGTTGGTGACCCAGTCGTGGATGCCGTGGCCGAGTTCGTGGATCACGACGTCCGCGTCTTCCGCGTCGTCGACGCCGCCTTGCCCGAACGTCAGCCTGCCGCTGCTCGACGAATACGACGAGTTGTCGTCGCCCGATTCGCCGTGCGGGTCGTACTGCACGCCGCCCGTGTACTGGTACGGCAGCGCCTTGATGCCGAGCGTCTGGTTCACGTAGCGCAGGAACGTGTCGATGTGGTAGTACACGTTCACGGCCTCGAAATACAGGTTGCCGCGCGTGAACTCGAACGCGGGCGTGGATTGCGATGGGCAGGCCTTGTCGAGCGGCGCATCGAAATCGATGCACGACGCGTACGGGCCCGTCAGCGTGTAGCGCGTACCCGACTGCGCGAGATCCTTCAGCGTCACGCGCACGCGCGCGGCCGCGAGCTGCGTCGAATCGGCGTCGTTGCTGTCCTTGTAGCCGGTGCCGCCGTAGCTGCTTTTCGTCGGCGACAGCGGATCGGGGCGGAACACGAAGCCGGTGCCGTCGGTCGCGTAGAACGCCTTGTCCTCCGCGCGCAGCACTTCGCCGCTTGCCGAGTCGATCAGCAGTTCCCAGTCGCCTTTCGGGCCGTCCTGCGGACGGCCGCGCACCTTCCACGCGGTGTGCGTGCCGGCCTTGTCGACGAACGCGACGAGCTGCGCGTCGAGATGCGTGAAGCCGCTCACGCCGAGATACGCGCGGGCGCGGTCGAGCGCCTGCTGCTGGTCGACGGCCTGCGACTTGCGCGTCGTCGCGACCACGCCGTTGATCGTGTTGCTCGCGACGTACAGGATGCGGCCGTCCTTCGCGACGGTCACCGCGATGTCGCTGCCGTACACGGGCAGCCCGCCGGCCTGCTGCTGCAGGCGCACGACGGTGAAGTCGGCGTCGTTGCGCTCCGACGTGACGACGAGGCTCGCGAGTGCGGCCGCGTCGAGCCCGAGCTGCGCCGCCTGCGACGCGACGAAGTCGCGCGCGGTGGCGGCGGGCGTCGCGGCGGCCTTCCTCGCGCGATAGGCCGGGTTGTACAGCGTGACGGCGACGCCGTCCGCGCGGAACTGCCCGGCGGCCGTGTCGGCCTTCGCGGCCGGCGGCGCGACGCCGCGCGTCAGGCTTTCGCGCAGGCTCGCGGCCTGCGGATTCGGCACTTTCGTATCGGCCTGGGTGCCGCCGACGATGCCGAAACCGAGCACGAGACCCAGGGCGAGCGGCAATGCTTTGCGTGATGTCTGCATACGTGATCCTCATCTCAACGGTTGGACACGCCCGCGCGCTCGTGGCGAGCAGGCACGACACGGCCCGCGCGCCGGTTCGATGGAACCGGTGCGGCGAAGCGGTGTGGGAATGTCGACTGACTAAGGATCCCTAAATGTCAGGTCGAAAAGAAGCGGGCAGGCGAAGCGGAGGAGAAGCGAACGGCAGGCAGGTGCGGCGACGGCGAATCGAGCATCGTCATGTCATACCCCTCGGATCGATCGTGATATCGGTGGGCAGCCTGCGGAGCGCGACGCGCGCGAGATGCAGCAGACGTGTCGTTAGGCTGCCTATCTAACTTTTTTTGGTATGTTACAGAATATTTTCAACGACATTCCAGATTATTTTCGACGACCGCTTCGGTTCGTCGACCAGTCGCCGACATTGTTCAGCGAACGGATGGAAACGCCGCCGGAACGCGCAATACCGCGCCGGATTGTGATCAAAAGCCGAGACGATCAGCGCGTCGCACGCCGGTCGCTGCGCGGGCTCATCCCGAATCGTGCGCGATAGGTGCGCGAGAAATGCGACGGCGATTCGAAGCCGCACGCGACGCAGACCGACGTGATGCTCATGTCGGTCTGCTGCAGCAGCTCGCGTGCGCGATCGAGGCGCAGGTTCAGGTAGAAGTGCGTCGGCGTGTCGTTCAGCGTCGCGCTGAACAGCCGTTCGAGCTGGCGCCGCGTGATCGACACCTCCTGCGCGAGCGCGTCGGAGCCGAGCGGGTTCTCCATGTGCCGCTGCATCGTGCCGATCACCTGGATCAGCTTGCGGTTGTGCACGCCGTAGCGCGCGGCGATCTCGAGCCGCTGGCTGTCCGAGCGCTGCCGGATGCGGCTGACGACGAACTGCTCGGAGATTGCGGCCGCGAGATCGGCGCCGTGCCGGCGGCCGATCAGGTCGAGCATCATGTCGATCGACGCGGTGCCGCCCGCGCACGTGATGCGCCGGTCGTCGATCTCGAACAGCTCCTGGGTCGCGTTCAGGCCGGGATAGCGCTCGCGGAACGCGGCCAGCGCTTCCCAGTGCAGCGTGAGCGATTGCGACGCGTCGAACAGCCCGGCTTCCGCGAGCACGAAGCTGCCCGTATCGATGCCGCCGAGCGTGGCGCCGTGCCGGTGCTGGCGGCGCAGCCAGTCGCCGAGCGTGCGCGTGTAGCACACGAGCGGATCGAAGCCGGCGACGACGAACACCGTATCGACCTGCGGGACGTCCGCGCACGCGGCTTCGGCGGCGACCGGAATGCCGTTGCTCGCGGCGACGGGCGCGCCGTCCGCGCTGATCACGTGCCAGCGATACAGCTCGGTGCGAAAGCGGTTCGCGACGCGCAGCGGCTCGACCGCGGACATGAAGCCGAGCGCGGAGAAGCCGGGCAGCAGCAGGAAGTGGAAATCCTCGGGCATCGGGGCGTGGGGTGGAAGCAGGGGGTGCCGCGCACCGCGCGGGCCGGCGCGGTGCGCCGAACGTTCAAGCCGGGATTATCGCGGTTTTTTTCCGGCGCTCAGCGCGTTTTTGCACCACGCACCGTGCGGCGCGCCGTCGTCGACGGCAATTCGCCGAATTGCGCCTTGTACGCGTTCGCGAAATGCCCAAGATGCATGAAGCCCCAGCGCGCGGCCGCTTCGCTGATCGGCAGGTCGGATTGCCGCGTGTCGAGCAGCAGGCGCCGGACCTGTGCGAGGCGCAGCGCGCGCGTGTAGTTGAGCGGGCTCGTCTGGACGACCGACTGAAAGCTGTTCTGCATCGTGCGCCGGCTCACGCGCAGTTGCGTGCACAGGCTCAGGATGTCGACGGGCGCTTCCGGGTGCTCGATCACGTAGTCGTGCACGCGGCGCACGATGTCGGCGTGACAGGCATGCGTGAGCCGGTTCGACGGGTCGGGCATCCGGTACGTGAGGAGATCGACGAGCACGTTGCCGACGTCGGCGCGTAGCGCGTACTGCGCGGGCGCCGCGTCGAACGCATCGGGCGCCGACAGCACGCGTTCGAGCAGCGTCGCGAGCTGCATGCTCGCACGGTCGCGCGCGGCGACCGGCACCTCGACGACGCCGCGCCGCAGCGCGCGTGCGTCCAGCCGCACGTCGGCCGCATCCTCGATCTGCTGCATCAATTCGGGTTCGACGACCACGCCGATCAGCGACATGTCGTCGGGTGAATGGAGTTCGAACGGCGTGCCGCCGCGCGCCATCACGATCGTGCCGCGCTCGAGGCGCGCATCGCCGAACGCGAAGGTGCCCGAGCCGGTGAGCGGCATGCCGAACACCGTATGGCCGTGCGGCAAACATCCGCGCTGGATGATGCGCACGTTCGCCGCTTCCTGGAACAGCTGCGCGCCGTCGAACACCGCGTTTTTGACCGCGCTGCGATACGCGCCGGACCCGATCTGGTCGTAACGCTGATTCCAGCCGCGCAGCGCCTCGGCATGCCGGTCTGCGTCGTCGAACCTCTGATGAAACGCGAGCACGGCCCCTCCGGCGATCGTTCGAACCGCGCAAGATTAAACCGACCGAATAGTCGGCGCAATACGGGGCAGCGCTATTCCGTGTGCATGTTTCAGAGGGTCGGAAGGGGCGGTACAGCGAGGCTTTCACGCGCATTTCCAATATCCCGAATCGGCACGTACGCGTTGCCGGTCCGGGTGCTGACGGGATTTATTGTCGAACTACAGTCGCCCCACATAACGTGAATTCCCCACTGGAGGCGGCATGAGGACAAGGCGACGAACCGCGACGCTCGCGGCGACGCTGGCGTTGGCGGCGGCATGGGCCGGCAGCGCGAACGCGACGGAAAAACCCGAAGAGCTGGTCGTGCAGAAGATGCCGCCGTGGCATCCGCACGAGGTCTATGTCGTCGACATCTCGATGCCGTCGATGACCGACGGGCGCATCCACGTGTACGACGCGGATGCGAAGAAGCTGCTCGGCCAGATCGACGGCGGCTTCGCCCCCGGCTTCGCGATCTCGCCCGACCGCAAGACGAGCTTCGTCGCGACGACCTATTTCTCGCGCGGCTCGCACGGCACGCGCACCGACGTCGTCGAGATGATCGACAACACGACGCTCGATCACGCGGGCGAGATCGTGATTCCGGCGAAGCACGGGCAGCATGTGCCGTCGCCGTACAACACCGCGTTCAGCGCCGACGGCAAGCGGCTGTACGTCGCGAACATCACGCCGGCCGCGTCGGTGACGGTGATCGACGCCGTCTCGAAGCAGGTGCTGTCGGAGATCGACATGGCTGCGTGCGTGCTCGCGTATCCGTCGGGCAACGACCGGTTCACCGCGCTGTGCGAAAGCGGCAAGGCGCTGACCGTCACGCTCGACGCGAGCGGCAAGGAAACGAAGCGCACGATGTCGGACGCGTTCATCGACGTCGACAAGGATCCGGCGTTCGTGAACGCGTCGCGGTACAACGGCGGCTATCTGTTCACCACGTACGGCGGCACCGTGCGCAGCGCCGATTTCAGCGGCGACAAGCCGGCGTTCGGCACGCCGTGGCCACTGCTGACGGACGCCGAGCGCGCCGAAGGCTGGCGTCCGGGCGGCTTGCAGCAGACGGCCGTGCACGCGAAGCAGAACCGTTACTACGTGCTGATGCACAAGGGCGCCGACGGTTCGCACAAGGATCCCGGTACGCAGGTGTGGGTGGTCGACCTGAAGACGAAGCAGCGCGTCGCGCGCTGGGATCTCGCGCAGCTGAAGGTCGAGCCGCTCGTGTCGATCCAGGTCAGCGAGGACGACAAGCCGCTGTTCTACGGGCTGACGGCGACCTCCGATCTCGTCGTGATGGACGCGCGTACCGGCACGCTTCAGCACGTCGAGAAGCAGATCGGCAATACGTCGTCGCTGCTCGTCAACCCGTGAGGCCGCGATGACCGTCGATCCCGTACTCGCCACCAGCGCGCAGGCCGGCGCGGCCGCCGTCGTGCTGCTCGGCGCCTTCGCGAAGATGCGCCGCCCCGCCGCGTTCCGCCACGCGCTCGCCGGCTACCGGCTGCTGCCCGATGCGCTGACCGCGCCCGTCGCGTTCGCGATTCCGCTCGCGGAAGTCGTCGCCGCCGTGGCGCTGCTGTTTCCCGACACGCGCGCGGCCGGCGCGACCGGCCTGATCGCGCTGCTCCTGGCGTTCGCGGCCGGCCTCGCGATCAACCTGCTGCGCGGCCACACCGACATCGACTGCGGCTGTTCCGGTTTCACCGCCGCCCGTGCGGACGCGCCGCGCGGCATCGGCTGGCTGCACGTCGGCCGCGTGCTGCTGCTCGTCGCGCTGGCCGCGACCGCGTTCGTCGAACCGGGCACGCGCGCCGTCGTGTGGTTCGACTACCTGACGCTGTTCTTCTCCGTGCTGCTGATCGTCTGCGCGCTGCTCACCGTCGACGTGCTGCTCGCCAACGTCCCGCGCCTTTCTCACCTGAGGAATTCATGATGCAAACCGCTCTCACCGTTTCCACCGCCCTGTTGTGGGTGGCCGTCCTCGCGCTCGGCGCGATCTGTCTCGCGCTGGTGCGCCAGATCGGCATCCTGTACGAACGCATCATGCCGGCCGGCGCGCTGATGATCGACAAGGGGCCGGCGGTCGGCACGATCGCGCCGACGTTCGAACTGACCGACATTCGCGGCGCGCACGTGAAAGTCGGCGGCATCGATGCAGCGGGCAAGGCCACGCTGCTGTTCTTCCTGTCGCCGACGTGCCCGGTCTGCAAGAAGCTGCTGCCGCTGCTGCCGTCGCTGCAGGCCAGCGAGGCGACGCCGGTGAACATCGTGCTCGCGAGCGACGGCGATGCCGACGAACATGCGCGCTTCGCGCGAAAGCACGACCTCGGGCGCTTCCCGTACGTGCTGTCGCAGGAGCTCGGCCTCGCGTACCAGATCGGCAAGCTGCCGTATGCGGTGCTGCTCGACGAAACGGGCGCCGTGCGCGCGAAGGGGCTCGTCAACACGCGCGAGCATCTCGAGAGCCTGTTCGAGGCGAAGGAGCGCGGCGTCGCGTCGCTGCAGCAGTTCGTGCACGGCGATCACAGCCACGATGCGCACGACGCGCATGCGCAGCACGCATGACGGGCCGAACCTTTTTCAACGTCATTGGAGAACGACGACATGGGCGTGTTTGATTCATGGTTCGAGCGGTCGGCGCGCGGCGTCGCGCAGCACAGTTCGCGGCGCAGCGCGATGGCGAAGCTCGGCAAGGTGCTGGTGGGGTCGGCGCTGCTGCCGCTGCTGCCCGTCGATCGCACCGCGTATGCGGCCGATGCGGCATCGGGTGCGTCGGGCGCATCCGGTGCCGCCGCGGCGGGCGCGAGCGACGACCCGACGAGCTGCGACTACTGGAAATACTGCGCGATCGACGGCTGGCTTTGCAGCTGCTGCGGCGGCACGTCGAGCAGTTGCCCGCCGGGCACGACGCCGTCGCCGATCACGTGGATCGGCACCTGCCGCAATCCGCACGACGGTTCGGACTACATCGTGTCGTACAACGACTGCTGCGGCAAGACCTCGTGCGGCAAGTGCTTCTGCAACCGCAACGAGCGCGAGAAGCCGTTGTACAAGCTGTCGCTGAACAACGACATCAACTGGTGCATGGCAAACGGTAATTCGAACTACCACTGTTCGGTTTCGGTTCTGCTGGGAGCGGCAAAACAATGAAAGTGAAGCAAGCAGGAAAGACCGTCGCTGCATGCATGACGGCCGTGGCGGCCTTCGCGTTACCCGGCGCGGCCGGCGCACAGGAAACCGTGCATTACCCGGCCGGAAAAAGCCTGTTCGACGCACAGTGCGCGGTGTGTCACCAGGCTGGCGGAAAAGGGCAGGACGGTCTGGCGCCGCCGCTGACCGAGTATCCGGGCAAGTACGCGGCGGCGGAAGCCGGGCGGGCGCAACTGATTGCGACGCTGCTGCACGGGATGTTCGGCGAGATCGAGGTGCACGACAAGCGCTACAACTTCAAGATGCCGTCGTTCGCGAGCGCGAGCGACGACGACATCGCGCACGTGCTGAACTACGTCGTGTTCGACCTCAACGCGCAGCACGGCGATGCGAAGCCGTTCACCGCGGCCGATATCCGCGCGGCGCGCGCGAAGCAGATGGACGGCACGGCCGTGCATGCGCAGCGCGCGGTGGTGATCAAGGGGCTCGGCCTGTGAACGGCATCCGCGCGTCCGTGCACGGCACGCGGTGTGCATCGCCGTCGCGGTTCGGCGGCGTGGCGCATCGCTTGTCGTGTTGGTTGCTGTTGTCCGGCGCCGCGGCCTGCGCGTTCGTCGCGTCCACGCCCGCACTGGCCGAAGGCGCGGCCGACACCGCGCTCGCGCGACAGCACTGGGTGCTCAACTGCATGGGCTGCCACACGGCGACGGGCGGCGGCATTCCCGGCAAGGTGCCGCCGCTCGCGAATTCGCTCGGCTATTTCACGCATCTGCCGGCCGGGCGCGAGTACGTGATGCGCGTGCCCGGCGCGTCGAACTCGGCGCTGTCGGATCGGGAACTGGCCGACGTGCTGAACTGGGTGCTGACGACGATGAACCGCGATGCGTTGCCGCGCGACTTCAGGCCGTATACGGCCGCCGAAGTCGCCGCGTATCGCCGCCCCGCGCTGTCCGACGTCGCGACCGTGCGCACCGGGCTCGTCCGCGCGTTGCAGGCACGCGGGATCGACGGCATCACGGAGCGCTACTGACCGACTCACTCAACGAATCAGGGAGACAGAAACATGGAGACGAACGAAACCTTTGTGCTGCTCGACGCGACGCGCGCATTTCTCGCGAAGCCGAAGAAGATGCTGATCGGCGCCGAGTGGAGCGATGCCGCGTCGGGCCGCCAGCTCGACGTCGTGAACCCGGCCGACGGCACCGTGATCGCGCGCGTGCCCGAAGCGGACGAGCGCGACGTGCAGCAGGCGGTTGCCGCCGCACGCCGTGCATTCGATGCAGGCCCGTGGCGCACCGCGAAGACCACCGACCGCGAGCGCCTGATGCTCGTGCTCGCCGACCTGATCGAAGCGAACGCGCGCGAGCTTGCCGAGATCGAATCGCTCGACAACGGCAAGCCGGTGACGGTCGCGCAGGGGCTCGACGTCGCGATGGCCGCGCAGTGCTTCCGCTACATGGCCGGCTGGGCGACGAAGATCGAAGGCAGCGTGATCGACGCCGGCATGCCGTACCTGCCGGGCAGCGAGATCTTCGCCTATACGCGCAAGGAACCCGTCGGCGTGGTCGGCGCGATCATTCCGTGGAATTTCCCGCTGCTGATGGCCGCATGGAAAATCGCGCCGGCGCTCGCGACCGGCTGCACCGTCGTGCTGAAGCCGGCCGAAGACACGCCGCTGAGCGCCTTGCGGCTGGGCGAGCTGATCCAGGCGGCCGGCTTCCCGGACGGCGTCGTCAATATCGTCACCGGCTACGGTCATACGGCCGGCGCGGCATTGTCGCGCGATCCGCGCATCGACAAGATCGCGTTTACCGGGTCGACGCAGACGGGCAAGACGATCGGCCACGCGGCGCTCGACAACATGACGCGGATGTCGCTGGAACTCGGCGGCAAGTCGCCGGTGATCGTGCTGCCCGACGTCGATCTCGACAAGGCCGCGCAGGGCGTCGCGAACGCGATCTTCTTCAACCAGGGGCAGGTGTGCACGGCCGGCTCGCGCGCGTACATCCACTCGAAAGTGTTCGACGGCGTGATCGAGCGCGTCGCGAAGCTCGCCGCGAGCCTGAAGATCGGCCCGGGGATGGACCCGGCGACGCAGATCGGCCCGCTCGTGTCGGCGAAGCAGCGCGAGCGCGTGCGCGGTTACATCGACTCGGGGTTCGGCGAGGGCGCGCGCGCGGCGGCGGGCGGCCGCGCGATCGACGGCCCCGGCTTCTTCGTCGAACCGACGGTGCTGGTCGATACGACGCAGGCGATGCGCGTGGTGCGCGAGGAAATTTTCGGGCCGGTGCTCGTCGCGATGCCGTTCGACGACGTCGATACGGCCGTGCAGCTCGCGAACGACACGCCGTACGGGCTCGGCGCGAGCATCTGGTCGAACGATCTTGCGGCGATCCACAAGCTGATCCCGCGTATTGCCGCGGGCACGGTGTGGATCAACTGCCATTCGCTGCTCGACAACGCGTTGCCGTTTGGCGGGATGAAGCAGTCGGGCTTCGGCCGCGAACTCGGCCGCGCGGTGATCGACCAGTACACGGAGAGCAAGTCGGTGATGATGAACTACGCGTGAGCGTCGCGGCGCGTGCGCGCGTGGCGGGCATATCGGCCACGCACGCGCCGCCGTCACGCGCGGATCAGCACGACCCCGACGATGAGGCACGCCGCGCCGGCGATGCGGATCGCGCTCGCCGAATGCTGCTGGATGCCGAGCACGCCGAAGTGGTCGAACGCGTGCGCGCCGGTCATCTGCCCGACGACGATCAGCGCGAGCGTCGTCGCCGCGCCCAATCGCGGCACCATCAGGATCGCGACGCCGACGAATACCGCGCCGAAGAATCCGCCCGTCCAGCTGAACCACGACCCGGCGCCGGACAACGTGCCGCTCACGCGCGGGTGAGGCGACAGCAGCGCGACCGCCAGCATCGCGGCGAGGCCGACGACGTAGCTGACCGACCCGGCCCACCACGGTGAACCGATCTGCGTGCGCAGGTTCGCGTTGAGCACCTGCTGCAACGCAACACTGATGCCGGCCGCCACGACCAGCAAATAAGAGAGGACGGTAGTCACGAAGATGAACGCTCCGAAAGCTTGGCCGCCACGGTGGTGCGGGCACGGAAGGCTTTCATTCTGCGCAGCGCGCCGGTATAACACAAATATCGAATCTGGCGCTCATCCATCTCGTTTCGGCATGCCATCACTCCGGCAAATCCAGTATTTCCTGACCGTGGCGGACCTCGGCGGCTTCACGCCGGCCGCGGGTGCGCTCCATGTCGCGCAGTCGGCGCTCAGCCGGCAGATCGGCCAGCTCGAGGACGAACTCGGGTTCCTGCTGTTCGACCGCGAACCGAGAGGCGTGCGGCTTACGCCGGCCGGCGCGCTCTACCGCGAACGCGTGGCGTCGATCCCGGCCACGCTGACGGCGGCCGCCGACGAAGGTGCGCAGTTCTCGCGCGGGGAGGCCGGCGTGCTGCGGCTGCTGCATTCCAGTACCGTGCCCGTCAGCAGCCTGATGCCGGATCTCGACCGCTTCATGCGCGATTGTCCGGGCGCGCGCATCGATCTCGACCGCGCGTCGTCCGAGGATCAGGTGACGGGCATCGCGAACGGCCAGGCCGACGTCGGGATCGTCCGGTTACCGGTACTGCGGCGCGATGCACGCGTGCGTTTCGTCGAGCTGGCGGCCGAACGCCTGTGCGTGGCGGTGCCGGCCGATCATCCGCTCGCGGGCCGCAAGCGCGTCGCGATCGCGCGGTTGCGGCGCGAGCCGTTCGTCTCGGCCGTGTATCGGGAGCGGGGTGGCCTCGCGCGCGTCGTGATCGATCTGTGCCTGAAACGCGGCTTCGTGCCGGCGGCCGCGCGGATCGTGTCGCCGAAGACGTCGATGCTGAATCTCGTCGCGGCCGGCCACGGCGTGGCGATCGTGCCGGCGCGGATGGCGAGCATCGGGATCGACGGCGTCGTGTTCGTGCCGATTTCGGACGAAGATGCGAGATCGGTGTGCGCGCTGGTGCTGCCGGTCGAGCCGACGGTGCTCGCGGACGCGTTCGAGCGGGTCGTGACGGCGGGCTGACCGCGCCGCATTGCCACCGTATCGGCCCAGTGTCGATACTCAGACGCGGTACCCCGCATCGTGCATCAACCGGCGCGAAGCGTCGCCGCGCGGGCCTTCCGCATCGAATTGCGCGCGAAGTTTCGCATCGGCGCCGCGCATCACGCGGCGGCGCATGGGCACGACGAGGGCGACGAGGGCGACGACGAAGAAAGCGGCAAGCATCATGGTGTTCCTTGGCGGAAAGACCGGAGACGGACATCGCGACGGCCGGCCGTGTCCGTCCGCATCCGTTCGAGCGACGCGCAACGGCCGGACGATACGAGTCGGCACGGCAACGGGCAGGCCGCGCACGATCGCTCGGCGACTGCCAGCATAGGGCCGGCCCACGGGATCCGGCGACCTGTCGGAAATCCGTCAGCAAGGCCGTGGCCGAATCGAAAGGTGTGCGCCGCATCCGGGCAATCCCGCCGCTCCCCGGAGAAACCCCAAACCCCCGTCCGTCAAGCCTCAGACGAAACCTAGTGGTTTCCACTCATAGTCGCAAACAGGCAAGAACAGGTCGCCGCCGGTCTTCTCGCGGCGAATATGGCTCGTTACTTTTACTCCCACGATGCAGGCCGGCGCATACTCCGCGCACCGGCTGCCGCGAGACCAACCGGGAGGAACCGAACCATGAAGTCGACGAAGATCGCCGCGCTTGCCGCGGCCGTGCTGGCGACCGGCGCGTTCACGCAAGCCGCGCTGGCCGAGACGGAGGCCGCGACCTGCCGCACCGTGCGTTTCGCGGATATCGGCTGGACCGACATCACGTCGACCACGGCGCTCGCGTCGACCGTGTTCGAGGCGCTCGGCTACAAGCCGACCACGACGATCGCGTCGGTGCCGATCTCGTTCGCCGGTCTCAAGAGCAAGCAGCTCGACGTGTCGCTCGGCTACTGGTGG
The DNA here is from genome assembly GCF_902833155.1 of Burkholderia sp. BCC1047. NCBI lineage: Bacteria > Pseudomonadati > Pseudomonadota > Betaproteobacteria > Burkholderiales > Burkholderiaceae > Burkholderia > Burkholderia sp. BCC1047. Next base: position 258,175 of record NZ_CADFEH010000001.1, read on the forward strand.
CCCGTGCAGCAGAAGCAGCTGCAACCGTTCCTCGACAGCAAGTCGATCAACGTCGTCGAGCCGCCGAACCTGTCCGGCGCGAAGGCGACGCTCGCGGTGCCGAGCTACGCGTACCAGGCCGGCCTGAAGACCTTCGACGACATCGCGAAACATCGTGCGGAGCTTGACGGCAAGATCTACGGGATCGAGCCGGGCAGCAGCGCGAACGCGACGATCCAGAAGATGATCGACACGAACCAGTACGGGCTGGGCGGCTTCAAGCTCGTCGAATCGAGCGAGGCCGGGATGCTGGTGACGGTCGAGCGCGCGGTCCGCGACAGGAAGTGGGTCGTGTTCCTCGGCTGGGAGCCGCATCCGATGAATATCCAGCTCAGCATGAACTACCTGTCCGGCGGCGACGCGGCGTTTGGCCCGAACTACGGCGAAGCGCGCGTGTACACGCTGACCGCGCCCGACTTCATCGCGCGCTGCCCGAACGCGGGCAAGCTCGTGACGAACCTGCGCTTCTCGACGCAACTCGAGAACCAGCTGATGCAGACGGTGATGAACAAGACCAAGCCGGCCGATGCCGCGAAGGCGTACCTGAAGAAGAACCCGCAGGTGCTCGATCCGTGGCTCGCGGGCGTCAAGACGTTCGACGGCAAGGACGGCCTGCCTGCCGTGAAGGCGTATCTCGGCCTGTAACGGCCCGCGCCCATACGCTGTTAGCAATGCGACACAACCTGAATCAAGCGAGGCATCCAGCATGAATCACGAAGTCATCATCACCTGCGCGGTCACCGGCGCGGGCGATACGGTCGGCAAGCATCCGGCGATTCCGGTCACGCCGAAGGAGATCGCGGCCGCCGCGATCGAAGCCGCGAAAGCCGGCGCGACGGTCGCCCACTGCCACGTGCGCGATCCACAGACGGGGCGCGGCAGCCGCGACCCGAACCTGTATCGCGAAGTGGTGGACCGCATCCGCTCGGCCGACGTCGACGTGATCATCAACCTGACGGCCGGCATGGGCGGCGATCTCGAGATCGGCCCGGGCGAGGACCCGATGCGTTTCGGCAAGGGCACGGATCTCGTCGGCGGCCTCACGCGTCTCGCGCACGTCGAGGAACTGTTGCCCGAGATCTGCACGCTCGACTGCGGCACGCTGAATTTCGGTGACGGCGACTACATCTACGTGTCGACGCCCGCGCAGTTGCGCGCCGGTGCGAAACGCATCCAGGAACTTGGCGTGAAGCCGGAACTGGAGATCTTCGATACGGGCCATCTGTGGTTCGCGAAGCAGTTGCTGAAGGAAGGGCTGCTCGACGATCCGCCGCTGTTCCAGCTGTGCCTCGGCATTCCGTGGGGCGCGCCGGCCGATACCGGCACGATGAAGGCGATGGTCGACAACCTGCCGCCGGGCGCGCACTGGGCCGGCTTCGGGATCGGCCGCATGCAGATGCCGATGGTCGCGCAGGCGATGCTGCTCGGTGGTCACGTGCGCGTCGGTCTCGAGGACAACATCTGGCTCGACCGCGGCGTGCATGCGACCAACGGCACGCTCGTCGAGCGCGCCCGCGAGATCGTCGAACGGCTCGGCGGCCGCGTGCTGACGCCGGCCGAAGGCCGCCGCAAGCTCGGCCTGCCGGCGCGCGGCGAACGTCCGCTCGAACGTCGCGCGCTCGCCGAATTCGCGTGAGTTTTTTCACCGACTGACTGACATGACAGGGCGGCCTGCGCGCACGCGCGGCCACCCACCGATTTCCCCTGATTCGAAGGATGCGTTGACATGGCTGTGAAGACCGACATCAACACGTTTGCCGCCATCGGCACCGGCGTGATCGGCAGCGGATGGATTGCCCGCGCGCTCGCGCACGGTCTCGACGTGGTCGTGTGGGACCCGGCGCCGGGCGCCGAAGCGCGGTTGCGCGCGAACGTCGCGAACGCGTGGCCCGCGCTCGAACGCGTCGGCCTCGCGCCGGGCGCCGATCCCGCGCGGCTGCGGTTCGTGTCGACGATCGAAGCATGCGTCGCCGATGCCGATTTCATCCAGGAAAGCGCGCCCGAGCGCGAGGCGCTGAAACTCGAACTGCACGAACAGATCAGCCGCGCGGCGAAGCCCGACGCGATCATCGCGTCGTCGACGTCCGGGCTGCTGCCGACCGATTTCTACGCAAGGGCGACGCATCCGGAGCGCTGCGTGGTCGGCCACCCGTTCAACCCCGTCTACCTGCTGCCGCTCGTCGAGGTGCTCGGCGGCGCGCGCACGTCGCCGGAAGCGGTCGAAGGCGCGATGGAGGTCTATCGTACCCTCGGCATGCGGCCGCTGCACGTGCGCAAGGAAGTGCCGGGCTTCATCGCGGACCGTCTGCTCGAGGCGTTGTGGCGCGAGGCGCTGCATCTGGTCAACGAAGGCGTCGCGACGACCGGCGAGATCGACGATGCGATCCGCTTCGGCGCGGGCATCCGCTGGTCGTTCATGGGTACGTTCCTGACCTACACGCTGGCCGGCGGCGATGCGGGCATGCGACACTTCATGCAGCAATTCGGCCCTGCGCTCGAACTGCCGTGGACGAAGCTGGTCGCGCCGACGCTGACCGACGCACTGATCGACCGCGTCGTCGAAGGCACGACCGAACAGCAGGGCACGCGCAGCATCAAGGAGCTCGAACGCTATCGCGACGAGTGCATCACCGAGGTGCTGAAATCGATCGCCGCGGTGAAGGCGCGGCACGGGATGCGATTCGACGAATAAAGGACAGGCGATGACGGGCGATACCCCGCTGACGATTTACCGCGACGTGGTGCGGCCCGAATGGGTCGACTACAACGGCCACCTGCGCGATGCGTTCTACCTGCTGATCTTCAGCTTCGCGACCGATGCGTTGCTGGATCGCATCGGCCTCGACGACGCCGCGCGTCGCGAGCGGGGGCGCTCGGTCTACACGCTCGAAGCGCACGTGAACTACCTGCACGAGATCAAGGAAGGCACGCCGGTGCGCGTCGATGCGCGCGTGCTCGCGCACGACGCGAAGCGGCTGCACCTGTATCTCGAACTGTTCGCCGGCGGGCATGACGACGCGGTATCGGCGAGCGAGCAGATGCTGCTGCACGTCGATACGCGCGACGGCGCGAAATCGGCGCCGTTCGACGACGACGTGGCCGCGCGCGTGGCCGAACTGCATGCGTTGCAGCGCGAGTGCGCGGCGCCGGCTTATGCGGGCCGCGTGATCGGGCTGCCGCCGCGCCGCTAGCGGCGCGCTTCATTTCACGATCTTCTCCCTTCGATCTTCGACCGCGGAGCGCACACGATGCTCGAACCGGAAATCGCGGCGTTCGTCGCGGCCGTCGACGCGTGGTATCCGGCCGATGCGGCGGCGCGTTCACCCGACGAGCAGCGCCAACTCTACGACCGCTTCGCGGCCGAATGGACGCCGGCCGCGCTGCCGGCCGGCATCGTGCAGCAGGACGCCGTGTGGCGCGCGCCGGACGGCCGCGCGATCGCGCTGCGGCGCTATACGTCCGCGCACGGCACGCCGCGCGGCACGGTGCTGTTTTTTCATGGCGGCGGTTTCGTCGTCGGCTCGCTCGACAGCCATGCGCTGATCACCGCGCAACTGGCGGCCGACACGGGCCTCGACGTGGTCGCGGTCGACTATCGCCTCGCGCCCGAACACCGCGCGCCGGCCGCGCTCGAGGATTGCGTGGCAGTCACGCGTGCCGCGCGCGACGCACGCTGGACGTTCGGGCCGTGCGTGCATCCGCTGACGCTCGCGGGCGACAGCGCGGGCGGGATGCTCGCGGCGGCGGTGGCGACCGCGCTGCGCGATGCGGGCGAAGGCAGCGTGGACGGCATCGCGCTCGTTTATCCGATGCTCGGTTTCGAACCGCAGTCGCCCGCGCGCGAAACGGAAGCGCACGCGCCGATGCTGACGCTCGACGACGTGCGTCGCTATCGCGCGCTGTACTGGGGCGGTGACTTGTCCGACGTGCTGCGAAACGGCAACCCGTTGCTGCGCGCGTCGGTGCCGCTCGAAGCCGGGCGGTTCGACGGCTTGCCGCCGGTGCTCGCGATCGGCGCGGAGCACGATCCGCTGCGCGACGATGCGCGCGTGTACGTCGAACGGGTTCGCGCGGCGGGCGGCGTCGCGCACTACTGGATGGGAGAGGGGCTGGTGCACGGCTGCTGGCGCGCGCTCGGGACGAGCCCGCAGGCCGCACGGATGCACCGGACGGTCGGCAGTTTCTTGCTCGCACCACACGCGTAGCGGGCGTTTTCCGGGAGGCAACGATGCAGGCGGCAGCGCAACACCGTATCGAGGACTGGCGGACATTTTCGGCCGACGCGGCGATCGCGGCGGCGACGATTGGCGACGGCAAGGTGGACGTCGAATGGAGCGACGCGCGACGATCGCCGTTCCATTTCGACTGGCTGCGCGACAATTGCGCGTGTGCCGCGTGCGTGCATGCGATCACGCGCGAACAGGTGTTCGAGATCGCCGATGCGCGCGAGGACCTGTCCGCGCTTACCGTGCACGTCGAAACCGACGGCGCGCTGCATGTCGAATGGAACGACGGGCACCGCAGCGCGTGGTCGCCGGGCTGGTTGCGTGCGCATGCATATGACGACGCGTCGCGCGCGGAGCGCGTGGCCGCGCACGGGCGGCACATATGGACCGGCGACGATGCGACGGCAATCGGCGTGTTCGCGTGGCGCGACGTGATGGAGGACGACCGCGCGTTGCTCGCATGGCTCGGCGCGCTGCAGCGCACGGGGCTGACGCTCGTCGAAGGCGTGCCGGCCGAGCGCGGCCGCGTCGACGAGGTCGCGCGCCGCGTCGGCCTGATCCGCGAAAGCAATTTCGGCGTGCTGTTCGACGTCGAATCGAAGCCGCGCCCGGACAGCAATGCGTATACGTCGCTGAATCTTCCGCCGCACACCGACCTGCCGACGCGCGAATTGCAGCCGGGCGTGCAGTTTCTGCATTGCCTCGCGAACGACGCGACGGGCGGGGACAGCATCTTCCTCGACGGCTTCGCGCTCGCGGACGCGCTGCGGCGCGAACATCCGGACGATTTCGAGCAGCTCGCCTCGACGCCGTTCGAGTTCTGGAACAAGAGCGCGAACAGCGACTACCGCTGTTCGGCGCCGGTGATCGGGCGCGATGCGCGCGGCAACGTGACGGAAGTGCGCGTCGCGAACTTCCTGCGCGGGCCGCTCGATGCTCCGGCCGGCTCGGTCGAGGCCGTCTATCGCGCGTACCGGCGGTTTCTCGCGCTCGCGCGCGAGCCGCGCTTTCGCGTGCAGCGCCGGCTGCGGGCGGGCGACATGTGGGCGTTCGACAACCGGCGCGTGCTGCATGCGCGCACGGAGTTCGACCCGTCGACGGGCCGCCGGCATTTGCAGGGCTGTTACGTCGATCGCGACGAATTGCTGTCGCGGTGGCGCGTGCTGTCGCGGGCGGTGCCGGCCGACGCTGCGCGCTGATCGACACACACGGCGTCTTCACGCACGACCTCTTGGGGAAAAAGCACCCGGACGCGAGGCGCCCGGGCGAAGCCACCCGCTGCCGGGCGGCGGAGGTATGCGTTTCACAAAACAGACGAGCCCCGCGAAGGGGGCTCGTCAGGACTACGTGACTTCATCGCGCGACGCGCGGCGCCCGCCGAGGGCGCATCGGCTTACTGGCCGAAGAAGATCGAGTCGCGTGCGTTCGACGAAGCGGCTGCCGGCGCGCCCGAATGGACGAGCGGAGCCGGTTGTGCGCCGTAGCCGCTGGTGTCGGCGCCATGAACGCGCGCTTCGGCGCTCTGGATGTCGTTCGGGTAGTACGGGCTCGACACGCCCGGCTTGTAGCCGGCTTGCTCGAGCTGGACCAGTTCGTTGCGCACTTGAGCGCGCGTCACGGTGCTTTGAGCGAATGCGCCGAACGAAGCGGACAGGGCGGCAGCGGCAACGACTGCGGAAACGAGCGATTTCATGGTGACCTCCGGTGTTTTATTGAGTTCGCTCCCGACACCATGTCTTGAGCGATTGATCAAATCTTAGTCACCGGCGTGCTGAGGGTAAACGCTGATTTTGACGATAAATTGTTTCCTGGCCGGTAACAGTGCGGCGGCGCATCAGTCTTTCAACGGGCTTTCTTTTCGGTCAGCGTAATAAGTATGAGGAATGTTGCGATCGCCGGCGCACGACTCAGCGCGCTTCGGCCGCCGTATCGAGCGGCCGGCCCGGCGAGCGGCCGGCGGGTGCCCCGGCGCTGAGGAAGCGCACGCCGGTCGCGGCTTCCGACGCTTCCCACAGCAGCGCCGCCGCCGCGACGCTGCGCGCCGCGCGCGGCACGCTCGCCGGCGCCGGCAGCCCGCGCGATTCGAACCAGCCGGACGGGCCGATGTACGCGCCGCCGGCCAGATCGGGCGACGTCGCCGCATGAATCGCCGGCAGCGCGCCCTGGTCGGCCGGTTGCGCGAGATAACGGTTCGCGGCGCGCATCAGCGCGGCGCGGGCGGGCGAGCGGTCCATCGCCGGGCCCGCGAACTGCAGGTTGGTCGCCGCATAGCCGGGATGCGCGGCGACGCTGATGCCGGCGAACGCCGCGCGCGCGAAGCGGCGCTGCAACTCGATCGCGAACACGAGGTTCGCGAGCTTGCTGTCGCAATAGGCGAGATAACGGTTGTAGCGCTGCGCGGCGCGCAGGTCGTCCACGCGAATCCGGCCACCGCGGTTGAAGCCGCTCGACATCGTGACGACGCGCGCCCGGTGCGCGGCGCGCAGCGCCGGCAGCAGATGGCCGGTCAGCGCGAAATGGCCGAGGTGGTTGGTGCCGAACTGCATCTCGAAGCCGTCGCGCGTGTGCCGCAGCGGCAGGAACATCACGCCGGCGTTGTTGCAGAGGATGTCGACGCGGCCGTGGCGTTCGCCGACGTCGGCCGCGAAGCGTGCAATCGATGCGAGATCGGCGAGGTCGAGCGGATCGACTTCGACGCGTGCATGAGGATGAAGCCGGCGGATCGCGTTGGCGGCCTGCGCGCCGCGTGCGCCGTCGCGGCAGCCCATCACGACCGTCGCGCCTTTCGCGGCCAGCGTTTCCGCGAGATGCCAGCCGAGGCCGCTGTTGGCGCCGGTCACGACCGCGACCTTGCCGCCTTGCGCCGGGACGTGGCGCGCGCTCCATGCATGCATGTCTGCCTCCATCGGCGCGGCCGGTCGGCCGTCGCACGTAATCGTTACATTGAGTGGTGTAACGATAGTGCGGGCGGACGGAGCAGACAAGCGGGGGAATTAGACCGGCGCTTCTAGGGGCTCAGGGCGTGGCGCCGCAAGCCCGGCGGGTGTTACCTGCTGCCGGCCAGCGCGAGGACTTCGGCGGCGGAGATCATGGCGGCGGCGTTCGCGGGGGCCGGGCGCTCGGCCGGGCGGAATACTTCGTCGCCGCGGTGGATGACCTGACGCGACAGCGCGCAGGTGCCGGTGCGCTGCGCGAAGCGGCGGCGCCAGCGCTGTTCGCCGTAATGACAGCGGCCGGGTTCGACCCAGCGGACGACGAGCAGCGTATCGGAACGTTCGAGGATTTCGACGTGGACGTCGGCGGGATCGAGCGCAGGCAGGGATTTGGAGGCCTTCATTTTGCCGTTTCCTAAAGCCCGTGCGGGTTCGGCCATGGCAGTGGGTGTCACTACCCAAGGGCGAATCCGTAGGGGTTTCCATGAGTGGTGCGCTAAATGTAAGCGTCTGTGACCGGAAAAAACATCCTGTCCGGCTCGAATTACCTTTTGCCGATTTAGAAACAATCGACGCTGATTTTCTTGGAAAACCAAAGACAAAAAGCCCCGGACAAGAAGCCCGGGGCGGAAAATCGGCCCGCGCACCGTGTCTGCTCGCCCAGTCACGGGATACATCGCCGGGGGACGGAGGTGCCCGCTCGGGATCCGGAGCGGGCGGGGGCGATGTACCGGAAGCGCGGTCCGGCAACACCATGATGGCGTGCGGCACCCGTTGGCACCCTGACGCGAACATGACTTTTTTGTCAGTTTCGCCCGTGCGCGGTACGGGACGCGCCTGAAGAATCGGCTGGAGCGCACGCGGTATTGGGTTTGAACGGATAGTGGGGCAGCACTTCAACGCCGCTTGCGCGCCGCATTCTCGTGCGCCGCACGGATTGACCCGCCCCGGGTAAATACTGAATCCCAATTTCGTGACAAACGCGCGATCCGTTTCTATGATTGGTTGGACCTTTAGTCCTTTGTGCCAATCGGCCGACTGGCGGCCGGCTTTTTCGGAGAGAAGCTCATGAGATTGCAGGGCAAACGCGCGCTGGTGACGGCGGCCGGGCAGGGCATCGGCCGCGCGACCGCGCTGCGGTTCGCGAACGAGGGCGCCGACGTCCTGGCGACCGACATCAACGAAGCCGCGCTGGTGCGGCTCGAAGCCGATGCCGAGCGCGCGGGCGGCCGGCTGGCCACGCGGCGGCTCGACGTGACCGACGCGAACGACGTCGCCACGCTTGCCGCGAACGAACGCGCGTTCGACGTGCTGTTCAACTGCGCGGGCTACGTGCATCACGGCTCGATCCTCGATTGCGACGAAGACGCATGGGCGTTCTCGCTGAACCTGAACGTCACGTCGATGTACCGGCTGATCCGCGCGCTGCTGCCCGCGATGCTCGAAGCCGGCGGCGCGTCGATCGTCAACATGGCGTCGGCCGCGTCGAGCGTGAAGGGCGTGCCGAACCGCTTCGTGTACGGCACGACCAAGGCGGCCGTGATCGGGCTGACCAAGGCGGTGGCCGCCGATTTCGTCGAGCGCGGCATCCGCTGCAATGCGATCTGCCCGGGCACGATCGAATCGCCGTCGCTGGCGCAGCGGATCGCCGACCAGGCGCGCACGCGCCACGTGTCCGCCGACGAGGTGCGCCAGGCGTTCGTCGCGCGCCAGCCGATCGGCCGCATCGGCAGCGCGGACGAAGTGGCCGCGCTCGCGCTCTATCTGGCGTCCGACGAAGCGTCGTTCACCACCGGCACGATTCACCTGATCGATGGCGGCTGGTCAAACTGACCGTGTCGAACTGACCGCGCCTTCCTGTTTACCTTCCGATTCCATTCAGACAACGCTATGAAACTGCTGAGATTTGGCGACAAACACCATGAAAAGCCGGGCCTGCTCGATGCGCACGGCCAGATTCGCGACCTGTCCGGCGTGATCGACGATATCGCCGGCGACGCACTGACCCCTGCGTCGCTCGCGCGGCTGCGCGACATTCCGCCGTCGTCGCTGCCGCTCGTCGAAGGCACGCCGCGGCTCGGCGCGTGCGTCGGCCGCGTCGGCAAGTTCATCTGCATCGGGCTCAATTATTCGGATCACGCGGCCGAATCCGGAATGGAGGTGCCGAAGGAGCCCGTCGTATTCGGCAAGTGGACGAGTGCGATCTCGGGCCCGAACGACGACGTCGAAATCCCGCGCGGCTCGGAAAAGACCGACTGGGAAGTCGAACTCGGCGTGGTGATCGGCCAGGGCGGCCGCTATATCGACGAAGCCGATGCGTTGTCGCACGTCGCCGGCTACTGCGTGGTGAACGACGTGTCGGAGCGCGAATACCAGCTCGAACGCGGCGGCACGTGGGACAAGGGCAAGGGCAACGACACGTTCGGCCCGATCGGCCCGTGGCTCGTGACGGCCGACGAAGTGCCCGACCCGCACGCGCTGCGGCTGTGGCTGGAAGTGGACGGCCACCGCTACCAGAACGGCACGACCGCGACGATGGTGTTCCGCGTGCCGCACCTGATCAGCTACCTGAGCCGCTTCATGAGCCTGCAGCCGGGCGACGTGATCTCGACCGGCACGCCGCCGGGCGTCGGCCTCGGGCAGAAGCCGCCGGTCTACCTGCGCGCCGGACAGGTCATCACGCTCGGCATCGACGGCCTCGGCGAGCAACGCCAGCGCACCGTGCAGGCTTGACTCCCTTCAACGGACGGTTCGTCATGCCTATCATTCGATCTATGCGCGTCCTCGACGTGCGCTTTCCGACCTCGCGCCAGCTCGACGGTTCCGACGCGATGAATCCGGACCCCGATTATTCGGCGGCCTACGTCATCCTCGAAACCGACCGCGACGGGCTGGAAGGTCACGGGCTCACGTTCACCATCGGGCGCGGCAACGAAATCTGCTGCGCGGCGATCGACGCGATGCGCCACCTCGTCGTCGGCCTCGACCTCGACTGGATCCGCGAGGACATGGGCCGTTTCTGGCGGCACGTCACGTCGGACAGCCAGTTGCGCTGGATCGGCCCCGACAAGGGCGCGATCCACCTGGCGACGGGCGCCGTCGTCAACGCGGTGTGGGACCTGTGGGCGAAGGCCGTCGGCAAGCCACTGTGGCGGCTCGTTGCCGACATGAGCCCGGAGGAGCTGGTGCGGGCGATCGACTTCCGCTACCTGACCGACTGCCTGAGCCCGGACGAAGCGCTCGACCTGCTGCGCCGGCAGGCGCCCGGCAAGGCCGCGCGGATCGCCGCGCTCGAGCGTGACGGCTACCCGTGCTACACGACGTCGGCCGGCTGGCTCGGCTACAGCGACGACAAGCTGCGCCGGCTGTGCCGCGAGGCGGTGGAAGAAGGTTTCGAGTACGTGAAGCTGAAAGTCGGCGCGAACCTCGCCGACGACATCCGCCGCGTGACGATCGCGCGCGAGGTGATCGGCCCCGACCGCAAGCTGATGATCGACGCGAACCAGGTGTGGGAAGTCGACGAGGCGATCGACTGGGTGCGCGCGCTCGCGTTCGCGCGGCCGTGGTTCATCGAGGAGCCGACGAGCCCCGACGACGTCGAAGGGCATCGCAAGATCCGCGAGGCGATCGCGCCGGTGCAGGTCGCGACCGGCGAGATGTGCCAGAACCGCGTGCTGTTCAAGCAGTTCATCGCGCGCGGCGCGATCGACGTCGTGCAGATCGACGCGTGCCGGCTCGGCGGCGTGAACGAGATTCTCGCGGTGATGCTGATGGCCGCGAAGTACGGGCTGCCGGTGTGCCCGCATGCGGGCGGCGTCGGGCTGTGCGAATACGTGCAGCACCTGTCGATGATCGACTACGTGTGCATTTCCGGCACGAAGGAAGGGCGCGTGACCGAATACGTCGATCACCTGCACGAGCATTTCGTCGAACCGTGCGTGGTGCGCGGCGCGGCGTACATGCCGCCGACGGCGCCCGGCTTCTCGATCGAGATGAAGCCCGAATCGCTGGAGCAGTACCGGTTCCGCGGCTGACGCAGGGCAACGCACGACGGCGCGCCATTTGCGTGGCGCGCGTCGTGCGCACCGTGCGCGGCGACAACATGAACGACGGAGACGCGAAGTGGATTTGAATCTGCAAGACAAGGTCGTGATCGTGACCGGCGGCGCGTCGGGCATCGGCGCCGCGATCTCGATGCGGCTGGCCGGCGAAGGCGCGATTCCCGTGGTGTTCGCGCGCCACGCGCCCGACGATGCGTTCTGGCGTGCACTTGCACAGAAACAGCCGCGCGCCGCGTGCGTCACTGTCGAACTGCAGGATGACGCGCAGTGCCGCGGCGCGGTCGCGCAAACCATCGCACGCTTCGGCCGCATCGACGGCCTCGTCAACAACGCGGGCATCAACGACAGCATCGGGCTCGACGCGGGGCGCGACGCGTTCGTCGCGTCGCTCGAACGCAACCTGATCCATTACTACGTGATGGCGCACTACTGCGTGCCGCACCTGAAGGCGACGCGCGGCGCGATCGTCAACATCTCGTCGAAGACAGCCGTGACCGGGCAGGGCAACACGAGCGGCTATTGCGCGTCGAAGGGTGCGCAGCTCGCGCTGACGCGCGAATGGGCGGTCGCTTTGCGTAACGACGGCGTGCGCGTGAACGCGGTGATTCCCGCCGAGGTGATGACGCCGCTCTACCAGAACTGGATCGCCGGTTTCGACGATCCGGAAGCGAAAGTCGCGGAAATCGCCGGCAAGGTGCCGCTTGGTCAGCGCTTCACGACGGCCGACGAGATCGCCGATACGGCGGTGTTCCTGCTGTCGGATCGGGCATCGCACACGACGGGCCAGTGGCTGTTCGTCGACGGCGGCTATACGCATCTCGATCGTGCGATCAGCTGAGGGCCGCGTTCCATGCAACCCGACCTGAACCCGAACACCGCGCCGCCGTTGATCGCGCTGACCGGCATCGGCAAGCGCTTTCCGGGCGTGCAGGCGCTCGACGATTGCCGTTTCGACCTGCGTGCGGGCGAAGTGCATGCGCTGATGGGCGAGAACGGCGCCGGCAAGTCGACGCTGATGAAGATTCTCGCGGGCGTCTACCCGCGCGACGCGGGGGAGATCCGGATGGACGGCCGCCCGGTGGAGATCGCCGATCCGCGTGCCGCGCAGGCGCTCGGCATCGGCATCGTCCATCAGGAGCTGAACCTGATGAACCACCTGAGCGTCGCGCAGAACATCTTCATCGGTCGCGAGCCGCGCGGCCGCTTCGGCGTGTTCGTCGACGAAGACCGGCTGAATCGGGAAGCTGCCGCGATCTTCCAGCGGATGCGGCTCGATCTCGACCCGCGCACGCTCGTGGGCCGGCTGACGGTCGCGAAGCAGCAGATGGTCGAGATCGCGAAGGCGCTGTCGTTCGACTCGCGCGTGCTGATCATGGACGAGCCGACCGCCGCGCTGAACAACGCGGAGATCGCCGAGCTGTTCCGCATCATCGGCGACCTGCGCGCGCACGGCGTCGGCATCGTCTACATCTCGCACAAGATGGACGAGCTGTGCCAGATCGCCGATCGCGTGACCGTGATGCGCGACGGCAAGTACGTCGCGACCGTGCCGATGGCGGGCACGTCGATGGACACGATCATCGCGATGATGGTCGGCCGCCAGCTCGATGCGGACACCCGCACGCCGCCCGATACGTCCGCGAACGAGATTGCGCTCGAAGTGCGCGGGCTGTCGCGCGGCCGCGCGATCCGCGACGTCGGCTTCACGCTGCGGCGCGGCGAGATCCTCGGCTTCGCCGGGCTGATGGGCGCGGGCCGCACCGAGGTCGCGCGCGCGGTGTTCGGTGCGGACCCGGTCGATGCGGGCGAGATCCGCGTGCACGGCCGGGCCGTGACGATCCGCACGCCGGCCGACGCAGTGAAATACGGGATCGGCTACCTGTCCGAGGATCGCAAGCACTTCGGGCTCGCGGTCGGGATGGACGTGCAGAACAACATCGCGCTGTCGAGCATGCGCCGCTTCGTGCGCCGCGGCCTGTTCCTCGATGCGCGCGCGCTGCGCGACGCCGCGCAGTCGTACGTGCGCCAGCTCGCGATCCGCACGCCGTCGGTCGCGCAGCCCGCGCGGCTCTTGTCGGGCGGCAACCAGCAGAAGATCGTGATCGCGAAGTGGCTGCTGCGCGACTGCGACATTCTGTTCTTCGACGAGCCGACGCGCGGCATCGACGTCGGCGCGAAAAGCGAGATCTACAAGCTGCTCGATGCGCTCGCCGCCGACGGCAAGGCGATCGTGATGATCTCGTCGGAATTGCCCGAGGTGCTGCGCATGAGCCACCGGATTCTCGTGATGTGCGAAGGCCGCGTGACCGGCGAGTTGCGCGCGGCCGACGCCACGCAGGAAAAGATCATGCAGCTCGCGACGCAGCGCGAGTCGACCGTGTTGTCCTGATTGTCCCGATTCAGACGCCCAACGATCATGTCCAACGATACGCATCCCGTTCCGCCCCTTGCCACCGGCGACACGCCGGCCGCCGCGTCGACCCTGAAAGCGCGCTTCTTCAACCCGGCCGCGCGGCAGAAGCTGCTCGCGTTCGCGAGCCTCGTGCTGCTGATCGCGTTCTTCAGCTTCGCGTCGTCGAACTTCCTCGACGTCGACAACCTCGTGTCGATCCTGCAGGCCACCGCCGTGAACGGCGTGCTGGCCGTCGCCTGCACGTACGTGATCATCACGTCCGGCATCGATCTGTCGGTTGGCACGCTGATGACGTTCTGCGCGGTGATGGCCGGCGTCGTGCTGACGAAATGGGGCATGCCGCTGCCGCTCGGGATCCTGGCCGCGTTGTGCTTCGGTGCGCTGTCCGGCTGCGTGTCGGGCTTCGTGATCGCGAAGATGAAGGTGCCGCCGTTCATCGCGACGCTTGGCATGATGATGCTGCTCAAGGGGCTGTCGCTCGTGATCTCGGGCACGCGGCCGATCTACTTCAACGACACGCCGGGCTTCACGTCGATCGCGCAGGATTCGCTGATCGGCAACCTGATTCCCGCGCTGCCGATTCCGAACGCGGTGCTGATCCTGTTCCTCGTCGCGATCGGCGCGTCGATCGTACTGAACCGCACGATCTTCGGCCGCTACACGTTCGCGCTCGGCAGCAACGAGGAGGCGCTCAGGCTGTCCGGCGTGAACGTCGATGCGTGGAAGATCGCGGTCTACACGTTCAGCGGCGCGGTGTGCGGGATCGCCGGGCTGCTGATCGCGTCGCGGCTGAACTCGGCGCAGCCGGCGCTCGGGCAGGGCTACGAGCTCGATGCGATCGCGGCCGTCGTGATCGGCGGCACGTCGCTGTCGGGCGGCGCGGGCAGCATCGTCGGCACCATCATCGGCGCATTCATCATGAGCGTGCTGACCAACGGCCTGCGCATCATGTCGGTCGCGCAGGAATGGCAGACGGTCGTGACGGGCGTGATCATCATCCTCGCCGTCTACGTGGATATCCTGCGCCGGCGTCGCCGCTGACGTTGACGCGTGGACGTGCAGGCATGCGCTTCACCGCCGGTTTCGGCCGGCATTTCATTCGATACGAAAAAAGGAGACGCGAAGTGATCAGGAGCAAGGTGTTGAACGCGATCGTCGGGCTGACGTTCGCCGTCGGCGTCACGGCTGGCGCGCATGCGCAGGAAACCTACATCCCGCTGATCTCGAAGGGCTTCCAGCATCAGTTCTGGCAGGCCGTGAAATCGGGCGCGACGCAGGCCGCGAAGGACTACAAGGTGAAGGTGACGTTCGAAGGGCCCGAAACCGAGGCGATGGTCGACAAGCAGATCGACATGCTGTCGGCCGCGATCGCGAAGAAGCCGGCCGCGCTCGGCTTCGCGGCGCTCGACAGCAAGGCCGCGCTGCCGCTGCTGAAGAAAGCGCAGGCCGAGAAGATCCCGGTGATCGCGTTCGACTCGGGCGTGGACAGCGACATTCCGGTGACGACGGCCGCGACCAACAACAAGGCGGCCGCCGCGCTCGCCGCCGACAAGCTCGCCACGCTGATCGGCGACGAAGGGCAGGTGGCGGTGGTCGCGCACGACCAGACGAGCCGCACCGGCATCGACCGCCGCGACGGCTTCCTCGACCGGATGAAGTCCGCGCACCCGAAGGTGCAGGTCGTGACCGTGCAGTACGGCGAAGGCGATCAGCTGAAGTCGACCGAAGTGACGAAGTCGATCGTGCAGGCGTATCCGAAGCTCAAGGGGCTGTTCGGCACCAACGAGGGGTCGGCGATCGGCGTGGTCAACGGCGTGCGCGAGATGAAGCGCAAGGTCGTGATCGTCGGCTACGATTCCGGCAAGCAGCAGAAGGACGCGATCCGCAGCGGGCTGATGGCCGGCGCGATCACGCAGAACCCGATCGGGATCGGCTACAAGACGGTCGAGGCGGCGGTGAAGGCGATCAAGGGCGAGAAGCTGCCGAAGGTGATCGATACCGGGTTCTACTGGTACGACAAGACCAATATCGACGATCCGAAGATCGCGGCGGTGTTGTACGACTGAACGTGGCGGATGGGCGGCGGCGGCGATGACCGCCACCGCCGCGGTGATCGAACACGAGGGCATCATGGGCGCAGCGCGTATCGATTCGCATCAGCACTTCTGGCGTTATCGCGCGACCGACTATCCGTGGATCGGCCCTGGGATGGGCGTGCTCGCGCGCGACTACCTGCCCGACGCACTGTGGCCGCAGATGCATGCGCAGGCGCTCGGCGCGTCGATCGCGGTGCAGGCGCGCGCCGGGCGCGACGAGACGGCGTTCCTGCTCGATCTGGCGCGCGACGACGCACGCATCGCGGCGGTGGTCGGCTGGGAGGATCTCGGTGCGCCGGCGCTGGCCGACCGCGTTGCCGAGTGGCGCAGCCCGAAGCTGCGCGGTTTCCGTCATCAGGTGCAGGACGAAGCCGACGTCGGCGCGTTCGTCGCCGATCCCGGCTTCAATCGCGGCGTCGCGTGGCTGCAGGCGAACGGCTATGTGTACGACGTGCTCGTGTACGAGCGCCAGTTGCCCGACGTGCGTGCGTTCTGCGCGCGGCACGATGCGCACTGGCTCGTGCTCGATCACGTCGGCAAGCCCGCGCTCACCGAGTTCGCACGCGACGACACGGCGCTCGCGCGCTGGCGCGCGTCGCTGCGTGAACTCGGCGCGCTGCCGCACGTCGCGTGCAAGCTGTCGGGGCTCGTGACCGAAGCCGACTGGCGGCGCGGGCTGCGCGCGCAGGACATCCGGCATATCGAGCAGTGTCTCGACGCGGCGCTCGACGCGTTCGGCCCGCAGCGGCTGATGTTCGGGTCGGACTGGCCCGTGTGCCTGCTCGCGGCGTCGTATGACGAGGTCGCGTCGCTCGTCGAACGCTGGGCCGAAGCGCGGCTGTCGGCGGCCGAACGCGCGGCGTTGTGGGGCGGCACGGCCGCGCGCTGCTACGCGGTGCCGGGCGATGTGAAGCGCGGCATATAAAATAGGCGCGAACGGTCGATGCGATGCATCGGACCGTCCGGAACGAAACCGATTACCAGCGTCAACGTATGTCCATCCAGCCGATTCAGAACCGCCGCCTCTACCAGCAGATCGCCGACAAGCTCAGTGCGATGATCGAGTCCGGCGATTTCCCGCCGGGCAGCTATCTGCCGCCCGAGCGCGAACTCGCCGAACGGTTCGGCGTGTCGCGCACGTCGGTGCGCGAGGCGCTGATCGCGCTCGAAGTGAACGGGCTCGTCAGCGTGCGCGTCGGCGACGGCGTGAAGGTGCGCCATCCCGAGACGGCCGCCGCGCCCGAACCCGCATCGGCCCCGGGCGCGACGGTCGCGCCGTTCTCGATCGTGGAGATCGATCCCGAGCTCGGCATCGCGCTCGATCTCGACACCGAAATCCCGCCGTTCGCGCTGCTGCAGGCGCGCCGGCTGATCGAGCCGGAAGCCGCGGCGCTGGCCGCGAAGCACGGCTCGGACGCGCAGATCGAAGGGATCCACGAAGCGTTCCTGCGCAACCAGGACGACAACCGCAGCGGCTCGCTCACGCACCCGGGCGACCGGCTGTTCCATATCCGCATCGCGGAAGCGAGCGACAACGCCGCGTATGCGCTGATGATCAAGCAACTGCTTGCGCACAAGTACGACCTGATGTTCCAGCGGCTGCAGTCGCTGTACATGCCGAACGACATGCCGCACCGGTCGGAGCGCGAACATCGCGCGATCCTCGATGCGATCCGCGCGCGCGACCCGGACGCCGCGCGCCGTGCGATGGCTGAGCATCTCGACGAAGTGATCCGCATTTTCGGCCGCGCGCTCGATTGAGCGTGTGAATCGATTTCCTGTATGGTCGGCAGCGGTGTCCGCGATGCGTACCCACCCCGGTGCCGACGCGGCCTCGTACGGGGTGATGACCCGGCCGTCGCCATAGAACGAACGCCGCGATGCGTGCCGGCCCACCGGCATGCCGCTCGTGCGCCGAATGGAGTGTGACGAATGCGCGTGAACGATTGCCACAATTTCCACGATTTCCGCGAGCTGGCGCGACGGCGATTGCCGGGACCGATCTTCAATTACATCGACGGTGCGGCCGACGATGAAACCACGTATCGACGCAACACGAGCGCGTTCGAAAGCTGCGATCTGGTGCCGGACGTGCTGCGTGGCGTGCGCGATGTCGATCTGTCGGTGACGGTCATGGGGCAAAGGCTCGGCATGCCGGTTTACTGTTCGCCGACCGCGCTGCAACGCCTGTTTCATCACGACGGCGAGCGCGCCGTCGCCGCCGCGGCCGCGAAATTCGACACGATGTTCGGCGTGTCGTCGCTCGGCACCGTGAGCCTCGAAGAGGCCCGTGCGATCAGCGCGGGCCCGCAGGTGTACCAGTTCTATTTCCACAAGGACCGCGGTCTCAACCGCGAGATGATGAACCGCTCGCGGGAAGCCGGCGTGAACGTGATGATGCTGACGGTGGACAGCATCACCGGCGGCAATCGCGAGCGCGACAAGCGCACCGGCTTCTCGATTCCGTTCCGGCTGACGCTCGCGGGGATGACCGAGTTCGCGTTGAAGCCGGCCTGGGTGTTCAACTACCTGACCCACGAGCGATTCCGTTTGCCGCAACTCGACCGGCATGTCGACATGGGCGGCGGCGCGATGTCGATCAGCCGCTACTTCACGGACATGCTGGATCCGTCGATGTCATGGGACGACGTCGCCGCGATGGTGCGGGAGTGGAACGGGCAGTTTTGCCTGAAAGGCGTGATGTCGGTCGACGACGCGCGCCGGGCGGTGGACATCGGTTGCACCGGCATCGTGTTGTCGAATCACGGCGGACGGCAACTGGATGGTTCGCGCGCCGCGTTCGACCAGCTTGCCGAGGTGGTCGACGCGGTGGGCGACCGGATCGACGTGATGATGGACGGTGGTGTACAGCGCGGTTCGCACGTGCTGAAGGCGCTGGCACTGGGCGCGAAGGCCGTCGGGCTCGGGCGTTATTACCTGTTTCCGCTCGCCGCCGCCGGGCAGCCCGGCGTCGAACGTGCGCTGCAACTGATGCGCACGGAGATCGAACGGGACATGCGGCTAATGGGCTGCGCGTCCGTTGCGCAGCTCGGGCGGAATCAGCTGCGCTTTCGCTGACGGCGGGTTTCGGCGCCAGCCGAGCCTTCGTGCCGGCGCCGGTATCGCGCGCTCAGAAGCGATCCGCGCGATACGGCGCCGGATCGGTGAACGGCGCTTCGCCGGTCATCATCTCGGCCAGCAGGCGGCCGGTGACGGGGCCGAGCGTCAGCCCGTGATGGTTGTGTCCGAACGCGAACCACAGCCCGCGATGCGCGGGCGCGGGGCCGATCACCGGGCGCATGTCGGGCGTGCACGGGCGGAAGCCGAGCCACGGATGCGGGTCGAGCCGCTCGCCGAACCCGAACACCGGCCGCGCGACGCGTTCCGCGCGTTCGAGTTGCACACCCGTTGGCGGAAGCCCGCGGCGCGCGATCTCGACGCCGGTCGTCAGCCGCAGCCCGCGCCGCATCGGCGCGATCACGTAGCCGTATTCGCGATCGACGATCGGCGCCGACGGCACGCCGCGCGCGGACGGCGCGTAGTGCATGTGATAGCCGCGCTTCTCGCGCAGCGGGATCTTGTAGCCGAACTTGCCGAACACCGTGTCGGACCACGGGCCGAGCGCGACGACGACGGCCGGCGCGGCCGCCGGGCCGTCGTCGGTCCGGACCTGCCAGCCGGGCGACAGCGCGTCGAGGCTCGCGGCGTCGCCGGTCAGCAGCGTGCCGCCGCCCTGCACGAACAGGTGCGCATACGCTTTGACGAGCGCGGCCGGATCGACGACGCTTTTCGGGTCGAGCCAGTGCAGCGCGCCGCAGAAGCCCGGGGCGAGGCTCGGTTCGTGCGCGCGCAGCGCGGCCGCGTCGAGCGGCGTGATGCCGAGCCCGTGGCGGCGCGCGGTGAGGCTGGCGTCGGCCACGCCGCGTTCGAAGGCGGCCGGCGTGCGGAACGCTTCGAGCCAGCCGCTCGCGCGGACCAGTTCGCCGGCGCCGGCGCGCGCGATCAGCGCATCGTGTTCGACGATGCAGCGTTCGATCAGCGGCAGCATGTCGCGCGACGCCGCCGCGTGACGCAGCGGCGCCGATTCCCACCAGAACCGTGCGAGCCACGGCGCGAACGCGGGCAGCGACGCGCTGTGCCAGTAGAGGTCGGTCGAGCGGTTCAGCGCATAGCGCATCAGCGTGAACGGGCTGCGCGGGAACGGATACGGTTCGACCGACGAGCGCTCGATCAGCCCGGCATTGCCGAAGCTCGTGCCTTCGCCGGGCGCGCCGCGATCGACGAGGGCGACCTTGCGGCCACGATCCTGCAGGTGCAGCGCGGCGGAAACGCCGACGATGCCGGCGCCGAGAACGATGACGTCGAAATCCATCGATGGTGAGTGACGGTTGGCGGGGCGCTTGCCCGCGGTACGGTGCGCGCGCCCGGGTTGAAGAGGGTTCGAGCTGCAAGCATACTCGCGGCGGCGCGCCGCACCAAGAGGGCGCACGCAGCCGATACGCGGTCGCTGGCCCGTGCGCGACGATTGCCGCGGGCCCTGACGCTGCGGGCAGCGGAATGCGCAGGTACCGGCATTACGGGAGTACGTGATGACCGAATCGTCCGCATCCGCATCCGCGACGTAGCTGAAGCGCTGTCGGGCGACCTGCGGCGTCTAGTTAGCGGCGGGCGATGGGCCGGCCGGCATGCTCGCGCATGAACGCATGTTCGGGATGCGGTTTGTCAGGCGAGACTGCCGTGCGTTCAGGTCCGCGCGTATCGCGATCGCGCCGCACGCGAGTCCATATGAAGTTTGCCGCGCACGGACGGCCAATCCGCCGATCAATTCACCGACGTCGAGATCGAATCGACGTCGGCCCACGCGCCCGTCCGCCTCATCGTGCAGCCACACAGAATCCGCCTGTTTTCCGACGTTTTCCCGGGTGATCCCCACTGCTTGGTGATCCGAATTTTTACCTAAGATGGAAGGAATCGTGCGCGTGATACGGTGCCTGCGCGCGCATGGCAGGCAGGAGGCAGGGCCGGGAACGACTGCGGCAGATGTTTCCATCATGGATGCAAGTGTGTGCGCGGCGGCTGCGAGTCTCGCAGTCGCATCGACGCCAGCGTGCGCGGCGGCCATCGCCGCGCGAAAGGCGTCCGGCCGGCGGGGCCGAGTCGCCACGTTCCGTCAGGCGTTTGCCGCAATCGTTTGCGTTCTGAGCGCCGTACCGGTCGTCGCCGGTGCGCCTGCCGTGATGGACGAGCACCCGATCGATGCGGTGCAAGTTGCCGCCACCACCACGCCGGCCAGTCCAACGGGTCCCGCCTTTTCGTCACACGACTCCGCCGTGCGACAGGTGGTGCTCGGCATCATCAGCTTCACGCGCTGGCCGACGACGCCCGTCCGCCTGCATCTGTGCGTGACGGGCAGGCCCGACTACGCGGGCGGCCTCACCGACACGCTGCAGGCCGGCTCGACCGTGCTCGACGTGCAGCGCGTTCGCTTCGACGACCCCGCACTCGGTGTCGCGTGCGACGTCGTCTATCTCGGCGCCCTCGGCAACGACGAGCGCGCACGGGTCAGGGTCGTGTTGTCCGGCCGCCCGGTGCTGACCATTGCCGAACACGATATGTCCTGCACCGCGGGCGCGATGTTCTGCGTCACGGTCGAAGGTGAACGCGTCACCTTCGACATCAATCTCGATGCCGTCGCGCGCAGCGGCGTGCGCGTGCATCCGAACGTCCTCAATCTCGCACGACGGCCGGTGGCGCCATGACACGCTCCGCGCTCCCCGTTCCCGCTTCGCGCCCGCCGCGCCCGACGCTGCAAAGCGTGCTGCGCCGTGCGCATCTGCGGCTCGCGTTCGTCGCCGTGACGATGGCCGCGGTGTCGTTGATCGTCGTCGCCGTGATCGCGTTGCGCGCGTATGCCGGCAACAACCTGAACCTGCTGGCGCGCTCGCTCGGTTATACGGTCGAGGCGGCGCTCGTGTTCGGCGATCGCGTCGCGGCGAACGAGGCGATCGGGATGATCGCCGGCGACGAGGACGTCGCGCAGGTGGTCGTCACCGACAGCAAGGGACAACTGTTCGCGACGTGGCAGTTGCCGGCCGGAAACGGGATCGCCCGGCTCGAGCGCGCCGTCGCCGACGTGGCGCTGCCCGGGCCGGTCACCGCGCCGGTGATGCATGACGGCATCATCGTCGGCCACGTCGTCGTGCGCGGGCGCGGGCACCAGTTCTTCGGCTTCCTGCTCGGCGGCATCGGCGGCATTCTCGGCTGCCTCGCCGTCAGCGTGTTCGGCGCGTATGTGAGCTCGAAGCGCCTGCTGCGCAACATCGTTTCGCCGTTGCGCGCGCTGGCGGGTGTCGCGCATGCGGTGCGGCGCGAGCGGGCGTTCGCGCGGCGCGTCGAGCCGACGGCGATCGCCGAACTGAATCAGCTCGGCGACGACTTCAACGCGTTGCTCGACGAATTCGAAGACTGGCAGAACACGCTGCGCGACGAGAACGCGTCGCTCGAGCACAAGGCGACGCACGATGCGCTCACCGGGTTGCCCAACCGCATGCAGTTCGAATCGCGCCTCGCGCTTGCGCTGTGCGATGCCACGTTGACGGGTCATCGGGTCGCGGTGCTCTATCTCGACTGCGACCGCTTCAAGGAGATCAACGATTGTCTCGGCCACGACGCCGGCGACGCGGTGCTGATCGGCATCGCGGCGCGGCTGCGCACGCGCGTGCGTGAGACCGATCTCGTCGCGCGCCTGGGCGGCGACGAATTTGCGGTGATGCTGGCGGCGGTGCCCGAGGCGGGCAGCGTGTGCCGGATCGCCGACGAGATTTTGTCCGGCATGGCGCCGTCGATCGAGCTGTCCGACGGCCGCGTGGTGGCCACCATGATGAGTGCCGGCGTTGCGCTGTATCCCGATCACGCGTCGGACGCGAGCGGCCTGCTGCGCGCGGCGGATATCGCGATGTACCGCGCCAAGCGCGCGCGGCCGGGATCGTGGCAGTTGGCGGAGAGCGTTGCGGGGCCGGTGTGATGTCGATCGACTCGCGCCGCGGACGAGGCCGCGGCGGCGGTTAAAAGAAGCGCTTGCGGAGCGGGCGCGATGGAAGGGGATGCGAAATGAACCACTCGTTTCCTGTGAGCATGAGGCGGACGTGCGTCGGGAGTGCGCTGCTGCTGTGCATGCTGCTGGGGGGCTGCCAGACGCCGCCGCTTCATCGCGGGCTGACGCAGACGCAGGTCACGGCGCTGAAGTCGGCCGGGTTCCAGGAGACTGGGCAGGGGTTCGAGTTCGGGGCGGCCGGGCCGATCCTGTTCGATTTCGACCGGTACAACCTCAAGCCGGATGTCAGGCGGATCGTCGAGCGGATCGGGCGGACGTTGCAGTCGGCGGGGATCAACGGGGTGCGGGTCTATGGGTATTCGGATAACGAGGGGACGGAGAAGTACGACGTCGAGTTGTCGAGGCGGCGGGCTGAAGTCGTTGCCGTCGAGCTGGTTGACGTGGGGCTCGATGCGAAGCGGATCGCGATCGTCGGGAAAGGGAAGCGCGATCCGATAGGGGATAACAAGACGCCGGGAGGGCGAGCGCAGAATCGGCGGGCGGCGATCGTGGTTTCGCCGAGGTGAGGCGACGCGTTGCGTGTGGCCGCCGCGTCGACGAGCACGCTGTGCTGTCTGTTTTAACGGTTCGCCACCATTGGCGAGAAAATGTCCGAGTGACAGTTTGCAAGCGGCGAGCCTTGATGTTCGTGGAAAGCAGGATGGCCATCGACCGAATTCGTCGCCGCCAACATGGTGGCCGTTCAATTCATTGGAAATATAAAGCGACCTATCCGAATAAGATCGTTCCGCTTTCATGAATGCTGCATCGTCGTAGGCGAATGCAGCGACGGACGGAACGAGTATGGCCATCGAACCCAAGGATCTGCTGCCGCACTTCGAACGCGAGATGACGCTGCTGCGCCATTCGATGCAGACGTTTGCTCAGCGCTTTCCCAAAATAGCCGCTCGGCTGGCGATCACCGGCGAGCATTCGGACGATCCGCACGTCGAACGCCTGTTGCAGTCGTTCGCGTTGATGGCGGCGTGTCACGACATCCGTCTCGAAGATGACGTGCCTGCGTTCACGCACGGTTTCCTCGACACGCTGCACGGCGTCTTCCTGCGTCCGTTCCCTTCATGCGCGATTGCGCAATTCGAGGGCGACCGCAGCGGCGAACTGACCGCGCCGCGCGTCGTGCCACGCGGCGACCGGCTGATTGCGCCAGTCGGCAAGGAAGTATTCCGCATCGCCGACGACGTCGCGGTCGTGCCGCTGACGGTGTCGTCGGTGCGCTACACGACATCGTCTGTCGCGCCGCGCGACGTCGCGTTGCCCGCGGAAACGACCGGTTTGCTGACCTTCACGTTCGAACTCACGACGCCGAAGGCGACGTTCGCCATCGTGCCGGACACATTGCGCGTGCATTTCACCGGCGCGCGGGAAATCGTCGCGGCGCTCGCCGATGCCGCGTTGCTCCTTGCCGGCCGCAGCTTCGCCGAAGCGGGCGATTCAACGCGATGGAAGCGTCTGCCGGACGCGACGTTCACGGCCGTCGGCTTCGAGCCTGCCGATGCGGTGCTCGACGTGCGGCCGGACGATGCGCTCTGGCCGCTCCACTTGCTGATGACGTATTGCGCGGTGCCGGATCGCTTCGATTTTGTCGACCTGGACATGCGGGCGATCAAGCGAATCGCCGGCGGCAGCCGTCGCGTCGCGCTCCACCTCGCGATCGCGGGCGTGCATCCGGATTCGCACCGCGCGCAACGCCTGGCCGCCGCCACGGCCGACCACGTCCGGCTGTTTTGTGCGCCGGTCGTCAACCTGTTTTCGGACGACGCCCAGCCGATCGAGACGCGCGCCGGCTGCGCCCATTACGCGGTGAAGGCGCTCGCGCAGGCGGGAGCATCGCGCACGGCGATCTGGTCGATCGACACCGTGCGTCATGTTTCCGACTCGGGCGCGTCGACGCTGGCACCGTTCCGGTCGCTGCAGCATGGCACGGGCATGCGTTCCGGATTGTTCTGGACGGTATTGCGCGACGAGGCACGCCGGGCACCGAAGGAGCCTGTTGATTCCCGGTCCAAGGAGGCGGACACGACCCCGACGCCGGCCGAGACAGCCGAGTCGCTCCGCGGTGTCGAACTGGAACTGGTCGACCAGGACGGACGACCCGCCGATCCCGGCCATCGCAAGCTGGAAATCCGGCTGTCCTGCACGCAGGGCGATCTGTCCGGGATGCGGGAGCGCGAGCTCGCGTTGCCCAGCGGCGACCCGGTGGGAACGATTTCGCTGCTGAACCGGCCGACCGCGAGCCGGCCACCCGCTTTCCGCCATGGGGAGCTGTGGGATCTGCTGTCGCTCCTCGTGCCGCAGGCGATCCGGCTGGACAAGGGCGGCCTGACCCAGCTCAGGCGGGTATGCGCGCGCTGTGCGGAGGACTCCGTCGACGCCGGCCGGCGCTTCGACGCGCTCGTGTCGCTGTCGACGGCGCGCGTGCGGTGCTGGCTGCCCGGCAAGCCGGCGTCGGCATTCGTGCACGGGCTGGAGGTGCGGCTGGTCGTCGACGAGCAGCGTTTCGCCGCGTTCAGCCTGAGCGGATTCGCGCAGGTGATGGACCGGTTGTTCGCGCCATACGTGCCGGTCACGAGCTTCGTGCAGGTCGTGCTGTTTTCGGCCGCTACCGGCGCGCTGCTTCGGCGTGGGACGCCGCGTCCGGGTACCCAGCCGCTGGTTTAGTTTCTCGCTTTTCAGGGCTCGAACGAAAACGTTTGCGGACGTCTTTCAAGCGCTCGGGTTTTACCCTACATTATCGAAGCCGCGGACCGGCGAGCCGGCCGATGGAACCTGAGATCACACGCAAGGAACAAGAATGAGTTTCGCTCCGAACGGGGGTATTCCCAGTGGATTGGGCGGCAGTGCGCTCGGCTCGTTGAGCGCGCTCGGGGGTCTCGCCGGCCCGGTGGCGTCGAGTGTGGCCGGCAGCCTCGGGCCGCTCGCCGGCCTGGCCGGGCACGTCGACACCGTCCAGCGCGCGCTGCAACTCGCGCAGACCGGCTTCTCGCTGATGGAGAAGACGCCCGGCGCCATCGCCGAAGCGATCAACGGCGCCGCGAACCCCGCGCGCCTGACCCAGCTCAACCGCTACGTGACGCTCGATACGCCGCTCGGCCCGGATGTGCTGCTGGTCAGCGCGGCCGTCGTCGACGAGTACGTGAACCGGTTGCCGGAAATCCACCTCGACCTGCTGTCGCATCGCCACGACCTGCGCCCGGAGGATCTGATCGGCCAGCAGGTCAAGATCCGCTTCGACCAGCAGGCGCGTTTGTCGACGCTCGAACGCGTCGTGGCGTCGGGCGCCGGCGACAACGACCGCTACTTCGACGGCTACGTCGCGTCGTTCGACCGGGCCGGCAACCCCGGCAACGTCACGCAATACCACCTGACGGCCGTGCCGTGGTTCTGGTTCCTCACGCGCTCGACCGATTGCCGGATCTTCCAGAACAAGACCGCGCAGGACATCCTCACCGAGATCTTCCAGGAACACGGTTTTTCCGATTTCACGTTCGACATCCGGACGAGCCAGAAGCCGCTCGAGTACGTCGTGATGTACCAGGAGAGCTACTACAACTTCTGCGCGCGGCTGATGGAGCAGGAGGGGCTCGTGTGGACGCATCGCTACGAGAAGGACAAGCACTTTCTCGTGATCGGCGACACGAACCTGCTGTTTCGCCCGATCGACGGGCTCGCCACCGTGCCGTTCGCCGCGACCGAGGCGAGCGAGGACAGCGGCATCGACCAGTTGCACGAAGGCCGGCGTTTCGGCGTCGGCAAGGTCACGTTCCGCGACTTCAATCACCAGAATCCGTCGTCGCCGCTGATGCTGGTGGAGGCCGGTCCGCAGAACCTCAAGCATGCGCGGCTCGATGCGACCGAGCGGTTCGAGCACCAGTCGCTGTACGACCACGGTGACGACGGCAACCGCTACGCCCGTTTCGCGATGGAGGCCGAGGAGGCGCAAGCCCATCGCTATACCGGCGGCGGCTATGCGTGGCGCATGACGACGGCCGGTGCCGTGGCCGTCGCGAATCATCCGGTCCTCGAAAACAACCAGGAGTACGTGATCCTGCACGTGCGTCACGAGGCGGTGAACGACTATACGCAGCACAGCGCGAAGCTGCCGTACCGAAACAGCTTTGCGCTGCTGCCGAAGAAGATTCCGTACCGTGCGCCGCGCGCGACGCCGAAGCCGGTGATTCACGGCACGCAGTCGGCGATCGTCGTCGGGCCGAAGGGCGAGGAAATCTATACGAACGGCAGTGCGGTGAAGGTGCATTTTCCGTGGGACCGGCGCGGCAAGAAGGACGGCTCCGATTCGATGTGGGTGCGCGTGTCGCAACCGTGGGCGGGCGATGGCTGGGGCGCGGCCGCGATTCCGCGGATCAAGCAGGAAGTGCTGGTGGCGTTCAATCAGGGCGATCCGGATAACCCGGTGATCGTCGGCCGCGTGTTCAACGGCGAGCAGGGCAACCCGTATCACGGCGCGGCCGGGCAGACGATGGGGATCAAGAGCCAGACGCACAAGGGGCAGGGGTCGAACGAGTTGCTGATGAGCGACGTCAATGGTGCACAGATGCTTTACATGCATGCACAGAAGGACATGCATACCGTTGTCGAGGACGCGCAGTGGACTCAAGTTCTCAAAGGCGACCGGACCGTCGAGGTCGGCAAGGGCAACCATACGACGGCTATCGCAGTGGGCAACCTGTCGGACGTTGTAGTGCAGGGCAATACGCTGCATCAGACTCCGCAGGGCGTGCACACCCTGGAAGCCAAGGAACTCTGGATCAAGATCGGTGGCGATGGCGGTACGCGGATTCACATGACTGCCGACTCGATCGACATCTATAAGGGCGATTCGGTGATCCACCTGGATGACAGCAACATCAACATCCAGGCTGCTCGGACCGACATCAACCCGAAGAACGGCTAACCCCAATAAGGATAACAAAGCATGTACCAGATGCAGGAAGGCACGTTGGCGCTGCCCGTGGAGTGGCAGGATAAAACGATGAACGTATTTGTGTCGGCAGCGACAGGCACGGAAGGCGTGAGCTTCGTGATTACGCGCGAGCGCCTGCCGTGGGGCATGAAGTTCGCCGAATATGTGACAAGCGAAATCCGGAAGGTGGCGAAGCAGGTTCCAGATTACGCCGAGGTGGCAAATGAGGACGCCACGGTATCCGGGCGTGCTGCGCACGTGCATGAGTTTACTTGGGCGAACAACCAGGCGCCCATTCACCAGCGGCTGACGATGGTGGAATACGGGCAGGTCGTGCTGATGCTCACCTTCACCGCGCCCGGTACGCTGAGTGACACACAGCGCGACCAAATCCGGGCGGTGATTCAAAGCCTTCAGTTGCGCGATCCGATCTGAGGCGGCAATGTCGGACACGCCGAATTACAACGAGCCGAGCGGCAGCGCGCAGGAACGTCTCGATCAAATCGCCAGGCTGGAGGACGGTGAGGCCGCGAAAGCGGCCGAGCAGCCGTTTTACGAGCACCTCAACTATGGGATGCTCGGCGCCGATGCGGGCCTGACCGCCATCGAGGGGACGGCTGCCGGGCTGGGTGCCGCCGGTACGGCGCTGGCAGGTGGTGCGACCGGCGGGGCGGCACTGGGTGCGGGCGCGGTTGCAGCGGGCACCGTCATGCTTCCGCTGGCGATTGCAGTCGGTGGCGCTTGGGCGCTCGACAAGGTTGGCGTGACCGGCTGGCTGTCAAAGGAGTTCACGCAGGTTGGCGATGCGCTGGGCCTCACAATCGGCCGAGGCGATCCGCACCCCGCATGCATTGGCGATCGGATTGCGCACTCGTCGGGTTTTATGGGGATTCTCGCCGGCATTGCCGTGGGGGTCGCGATTGGCGTGGCGGTGGCGGCGACCGTGGCAACAGGTGGACTCGCCGGCGCGCTGATCGTCGGGGCATGCATGGCGGGCGGCCTGACGCTGGGTAGTGCGCTCGCGTCAGCCAGCCAAAGTATGGGAACCAACTGTGGCGAGATCGTCACCGGTTCGAGCAATGTGTATTTTGAAGGTAAGAAAGTGGCGCGCGTCACGGACCTGGTGAAATGCGATCACCATTCCGGCGCGCCGCAGGCACTCGTCGACGGCAGCAAAACCGTGTTCGTCAACGGCCTGCCGCTGGTGCGGATCGGCCACGAAACCCACTGTAGCGGCAAGGTCAATTCGGGGCGCAACAGCATCTGGATCGACAAGACGACCGGGAATTATGGCCCGAAGAACCCGGAGTTGTCGGCGACTCAGGAGTTCCTGGCGGGTTTGCTCGGGGGGCTCGTAGGCGGTGGGGCGGGAAAGTTTGCCGGCAAGGGGCTGCGCGAGAAATTCAGACCTGAGCCCACCCGATCTGCGGAACAAAGGGGTATCAAGGACGAGAATCGACCGAAGTGCAAGGATCCGGTTGATCCGGTATCCGGAGAAATGCTGGAGATCCGTACCGATCTTGCCATTCCCGGCGTCCTGCCCCTCGAGTTCAAACGACGCTATCGGACTCGATCGGACGATCACGGATTGCTCGGTCACCGCTGGTCGGACAACTGGTCGCAGCAATTGACGTTCGATGGTGGCCGCTTCGTGAGATTCCACGACGGCGCCGGCCTTGCGATCGGCTTTGACGCGCCGGATATGGCGCTCAACGGCATCAACTTGCGCGAGCCGCGTTATCGGCTGGTCGGAAGCCGGCTCGATCCGCGCATCTTCGATCGCGATACGCGACAACTGCGTATTTTCGCGCCGCTCGTTGACGGGCGCTCGTCTCGCCTCGAACGGATCGAGGACCTCGACGGCAACGCGATCGTTCTTTCCTACGATAGTGCTGGTCGTTTGAGTGGCATGGTCCATAGCGGTGGCTATCGGCTCGAAGTTGCCTATCCCGGGCGCGACCGTCGGCTGCAACGGATCGTTCTCCATGATGCGGACGGTGGTTCCAGAACGCTTGTGGACTACGACTACCAAGACGGCATGCTTACCCACGTGGCGAGCTTCCAGTTTGGGCAGTTCCACTACGCGTACGACGAACACGGCTGGATGACCCAATGGCGGGATACAGACCAGACCGATGTTCGATATCGGTACGACACCGCTGGTCGTGTAGTCGAGACAGGTACACGGCAGGGCTATCACACGGGCCGATTCATCTACGAAGCCGGCCGCACACGCGTGATTGACGTCGACGGCGAATGGACCTACGCCTATAACGACGAAGGTCTTGTAACGGCCGAAACCGATCCGCTCGGCCATTGCACTTACTCCGAATGGGAGCTTGGTCGTTTGGTGGCCCGGATTGATCCGCTTGGCCGACGGACGGACTATCGATACGACGATCGAGGCCAACTGACTTCGGTTACGGACAACTCGGGGCGCACGCTCGGCTTCGAATACGATGACGCGCAGTTGCTCACTGGGGCGAGTTTGCCGGACGGCGGCCGGATCAAGCTCGAGTACGATCACCTGCGCCGGTTGATTGCACGCACCGAGTCGGACGGCACCAAGACGACCTATCGGTACGGCCAGAACGGCGAACTGCTGCGCATCGTCGCCGGCGATCGCGAAACTCGCCTTGACTACGACGACCGGTTCCGACTCACCGACATCGTATTGCCTACGGGCGCTCGCTTCCGGCGCAAGCTCGACCTGTTGGGTCGGATACTGGAGGAAACGTCGCCCGACGGGCATGTGACCCGCTTCGACTACACCAACGGCCCGGACAATCGACGTGGCTATCTGAGAGTGATCGCGCGCCCCGATGGCACGGTTTCGAAAGCGCGATACAACAGCGAGGGCCTGCCGGTCGAGTGGATCGATCCGCTTGGGCGCACGACTCAGCGAACCTATGGCCCGTTCGATCTGTTGACGGCATCGATCGATGCCGCCGGCCATGCCACGCATTTCGAGTACGACCACGCGACGCGATTGACCAAGGTCGTCAACGCACTGGGCGAAGCTTACACCTATCGCTACGATCCAGCAGGGCGGCTCGCAACGGAAATCGACTGGGGTGGCCGCACGACCCAATACGAGCGGGACGCTGCCGGTCGTCTCCTCGTGAAAACACTACCTGATGGTGGACAGTGGCGTTACACGTACGATCGTTTCGACCGTCTCGCGGAGATTGATGCCGGGGATGTGAAGCTTGCGTATCGCTACGACTTACGCGGACGATTGGAGTCAGCCCAGGTGCAAGGTAGCCACGCTCATGTGACGCGCTTTGCTTACGACAGGAACGGACGACTGATCGGCGAGGATCAGCACGGCGAACTGCTGCGGCATGTCTATGACGCTGACGGGCAGCGGCGTCTACGGATAACGCCGGGGCGGGAGACGGCCTATGCATATGATGCGTTGGGTGCGCTGACGCAGGTCGGAGGGCTCACGATTCAGCGCGACGGCCTGGGACGCGAAATTGGCCGGCAAGCGGGGACATTCGTTACGCAGCAGCAGTACGATGCGCTCGGCCGCGTCCGCCGACAGATCGCGGGCCCTGCCATAGCGTTCGAGGCCTTGCAAGCCGACCCGGCCCATGCGCTCGGGCAATTGACACGACAGGTCTATCACTACGACGCCGCTGGACAACTGGAGCGGGTCGACAGCGACGCTGACACGCTTACGTACCGACGTGACGCGCGCGGCCAGATCGTTTGTGCAGAAAGTCTGCTGCAGCCGGCGGAGCACTTTCGTTACGACGCGGCAATGAACATTGCCGCGCACGGCCGCCAGGCTCCCGTGGATGCTCACCATTACCACCGAGGCGGCCTGCCGGAACGGATCGGCCATGCGCGCTATCGGTACGACGCACGTGGCCGCACGATCGAGAAGACGGTCGAACAGCCCGGGTTCCGGCCAAAGACGTGGCAATACACGTGGGACGGGCTCAATCGGCTCGTGAAGGTTGCGACGCCCGAACGCGGCGTTTGGCTGTACCGCTACGATGCTTTCAACCGGCGAGTCGAGAAGCAGCAACTCGGCGGCCGCGAAACCGTGAAGTTCCTGTGGGACGGTCCGACGCTTGCGGAGCACTGGATCGAGCAGCGAGACGGTACGACTGGCCAGGTCGTGACCTGGCATATCGAGCCGGGCAGTTTTTCGCCGCTCGCGCAAGAGACCGAGGATGGGCTGTATCCAGTTCTAACAGACCAGGTAGGTTTGCCGAAGGCGGTGTTCGACAAAACGGGAAAACTCGTGTGGAAGGCCGCGTACTCGTTGTGGGGAAAATTGCTGCCGACTAGGCGAGCGGCCAACGATGCGCACAGCAGTTCGATCGATACGACGCTGCGATTTCCGGGCCAGTGGTCAGACGAAGAGACAGGACTCAGCTATAACCTGAATCGTTACTACGATCCGGATTCGGGGCAGTACTTGAGTCCGGATCCACTTGGGCTGAAGGGTGGCTCCCGGACACAATCGTATGTGCACGATCCGTTAGCGTGGTGTGACCCAGATGGACTGCAGGAATGCGAAAAGAAGAGGATGGGCGTCAACGAATCAGGGCACCACGTACCAGCTGTCCGGAAGTCAGTCGGGCGCCCGTTTGAAGTTGCACGCTCGGACAAAACACGGCCGACGCTTTTCCCGAGAGGGGCCGATCCGGAGCATGATCATTGGCGCCTACATGATGCTGAACGGGAAACTATCGGGCCCCGGCAAGGGAGTTTCCCGGGAACAGACGACCAGCTCTTTGACGCTTATCGAAAGGCCTATTCCGGCTTGGACGATATCAAGGTTGACGTAAAATCACCCAATGGGACGTACACTCTTGCCGAAGGTGTGACACCTCGCCAAGCAGTCGACGTGATCCAGAATTGGTTTAAGGAACAGGGGTTGTGGAATGGTAAATAAGATTTTGACTGATATCGATTCGGAGATATCTAAGCCAGGTTTTTTCGATTTTTTTACTGGTCTCGACTCCGATGATGTGCTTGACAAAAGGGACGCCGCATCGTTCGATGATCTTTGGATGCAGTCGTTTAACGATGTCGACGGACTCGCTCTTTCAGCCGACGACAAGAAATTTTTGAATTCTATTAGAGAGAAGGCGTTCAAGTTCTCATTTCGGGCATCAGGAAATTCTGATATCGCGGGAAGAGTTTCTGACGATGTCGAGCTAATCGCCAAAAGTATGTTGGCTGGGAGATTGGATAGTTGGCCAATTAAGGTTCTATGGGACACTTATACAAAAGGGAGCTTTCCATGCTGAACGAGGGTGATGGATAGTTCTCGCTTCACGGGTT
Source organism: Burkholderia sp. BCC1047 (assembly GCF_902833155.1). NCBI lineage: Bacteria > Pseudomonadati > Pseudomonadota > Betaproteobacteria > Burkholderiales > Burkholderiaceae > Burkholderia > Burkholderia sp. BCC1047. Next base: position 291,282 of record NZ_CADFEH010000001.1, read on the forward strand.
TTTAAAACCCGGAGCACTGGGCGAGCCGAGGTGTTTAAGTGCGACAGCCCTCTTCGCAGTCGTGGCAATACTTCGCTGACTGTGCAATAGTGCAGTTCGGTAGTCTATCGACGCGGTTTGTACAAGTGCTTAAACATGGCATGGTCGGGTAGCGCCGCTTTGGGTCAGAATTGCCGAAGCAGTTCGTGTCACGCATGGAGTGTCAGCAATATTCACTACGCTATGATGCTGCTATTGCGAGCGGGATTCTCGTGTAAATGGTTCCGCCGCTTCTTGATTCCGAGGGCACATGCCCGGCAGGCTCTGCAATGTACTATCGTTGCGCTCAGTGGCACTCGATTTTGACATTCATGGAACCTGAGAGGGCGTAAAATGGCTCATGGAATAGAATCATTTAAATTACATTCGATATGGCCCCGTATGAAAGAAGGGCATGGTGACCAAGGGTAGTCATGCCCCGTGGTGCTGGATGTGCGAGACAGTAGTGAGCGTCATTGCCGCTGCGGCTGCTTGCTGCAACGAATTGCTGTTGCGTTGTCTGACATGAAGTACATGGTTGTCCAACCGAGAAGATATGAGCACGGGAATCGCAATTTATGGGATGGACCCGACTCGGGTCGCGGCCATTCTGGAAATAGCTGAAAGCCTCTTTCGTCGACTTGGGGAGGAAGTATCTGAGGTGACATTTATGGAATTCGGCGCTCGAGATGGCGTGAAGATCATTGAGGATCATAAAATTTCCATCAGTGATTTAAGGAAAGGCGTTTCCGATGGGGCGATCGTTTCATTTCAGATATGCAGTAATGGGAAAGATGGTGGGGTTCCCATAATTTCATTGGGGTGCAATAATCAGATGTTCGGCGGGATATCATTTGTGGATGTCCAGATCGAAGAGTCGATTTATAAAATAAGAGCCGAGATAGAACGGTTTTTTGAAAATTTTGTGGCGCGTTTGGGTTGTAAATATGCAATCGCTTACGATGCGAAAGATTCGTCAACGGCGTACAAATATTCGACTGGCGTCAATCTGATCAGAATTTTTCCATTCGAGAACACATCCCTCTTTACAAGCGAACTCCCGGGCCGGGCGCCAGGAGCGGCGAGCTATGAAAGAGTGAAGCTCAGGATGATTTATCCCGTGAATGTACTCAATGAGGAACACCTGGAAATTCGTGTCGGCGATCTTTCGTTGAGGGAGTGGATTACGGCAGATTCATGTCGGGGATATCTAAGGAGCATTTCAAACAGGATGTGGCTCTGGTCCGTCAAGGAGAAGGATTTGGCTGAAATAAACAACGCTTGCGGAGAGGCGGGAATATTGATCGCCTGGCAAAAGACGTCTGCGAATAAGCCAATGCGTAAATTGCCGTGAGCTTGGTTCCCGAACGGGCGATCCTTAAGCCAATCGTCTGCTTTCACCTTGGCTCGCGAAGGAGAGTACATTTTCTGTTCTCGATGGCACTGAGTGAATTAAAATTTATATGGTGTCGATTAAAGAAGTCGTCGAAATTATACGGGCCGATAGCAGATGTCAAGTATTGCCCGCGAACGGGAGCCTCCCGCTATTGCCGAGCCCGGACATGGTGTATCCGAGTGAGCTCGTGGAGTTCTACAATCTTTGTGGTGGTATCGTTTTGTTTAGGGCCGGCAAGGAAAATGTATCATTCAAGATATTATCTGCCAACGAGGTGATGCAGGCCAATATGCTTATTGTCGGTGAGCCATGCGAGGATGATATTTCCTTTTCGTGGTATGTCATTTGCAAGGCGGACAGTGGAGATTATATAACCATCGACACCTCCAAGAAGAGGGGTGGGAGGTGTTATGACAGTAATTTCGAAATTCATGGCGTGGCCGGGAGTTGTCCAATCATAGCGCTAAGTTTTTCTGAGTTGCTTTGTGAGCTATATAAAAGTTCTGGGGTAGATGTTTTTTGGAAGACGAAGAATTACGGCGACGCTTACGCATGACGTCAGATCTAAGCTCCAATACTCGACGAAGTGCTCGTCGAAGTTGAGGGAGGCATATCTCGAACGTGACCCAGCGCGGTGAGAGCTTCGCGCTGTCCCCCTGACCCTAAGCGTCGACAGTGTGGCCATTTGAGAGGTCTGCAGGAAAACCGCAAATGCAACTCAACAGATGATCGACCGCGCGTTGTAACGTTGCTGGATTCGCACGTTCAGCACAAGTGGCATCCATAGACGTGCACGCTCAAAAGACCTTGCATTGGCTACACAAGTATCGAGCCCGGCACACATCGTCGAGTCCGAACTCGTAGAACTGTTTCAAATCGTCACGTTCGGATCAGTCATGTTCCGAATAGATGGCACAGGCGTCGACATGCTGGCGATTAGTGTCAACACGCGCAATAACCAGCAAGCTGACCAAGTTGCGTACCTATACCCAATGGCTAACGTGCGCTCAAATGGGCGCCAATGATGGTTTAATGAGCAATGTCCAACTGACGATGATCGTGTTGCCTGCAGTGCACGCGAACGGAAGCGCCAGACGCGCCGATCTTCTACGAAGCATCGCTCCCATCGACTCACCAACAAAGGAGGAATCCAAACCATAAAAACGCCGCGGTAAACGAGCGCGGGCCGCAAGTGCTACCAACACTCACGACCCGCTAACCACAGCCAACTTTCAAGGAGTTGCCCATGGCTAAGCCGAATCATAAAGCACGACCACCGAAGACGGAACGTTTCGTCACGATCCAGGAGATGTGGGGTACCCCGAAGACCATGGATCCGAGGCCGGAGACGTTTTATCCGTACATGAAGATTGGTGGAATGTGGCTGATCAACGATGCGTGTTTTGTTCCGGGCCGCAAGGCGCGGATCGATATTGAGCCGGGCAGGCTGATCATCACGCAGCTGTAAGCGCAACGCCGCGGGATGCGGCCGCGCTGTGCGACGTCGCGCAGCGCGCCGGACAGGGTAGAGCAGCCGCAAGCGGCAGCCGCCCAAAACCGCACATCACCAAGCGATATCGCAAGACGACCGCGACGTCCCCGCACCGCCGGTAGCCGTGCATTTCGTCCCCGATCCGTTGTCGTAGAACGTCCGCGTCTCCGGCTGCGGTACCGACGGATCGAACGGATTCGGCGCCCCGTGAGGACCACGCGGCGCATCGTACGGCCGCTGTGGCGCATACGAGCCGCCACTACCAGCCGGCCGGGAACCGTTTGCGCGCAGGTATTCATTCCAGTTCTGCTCGCGCTGCTCATATCCAGGCACTGTGCGACCCAAACTATCGCTCCCGCCCGCGCCAAGCGCGACGCGGTTCGGAGCCGAGACAAAATCGGGTTCGTGTTTAAAAGAAGGCGGCGCTGCCACGAGCGCATCGCTTGTTACCCGCACCGGCCGCGTATCCGGCGTATCGAACGGGCTCCGTGCGTCAGGTGCAGCGAACTGCACCCGTCGGCGGCTCATACGCGCCGCATGCCCGTCATCCCGGGCAGCCGCACGCCGCTCCGAGCGAAACACATTGGCACTGGCCGACCGATCGGTCAGCGCATCGCGTCCTGAAGCATGGGAAGCAGAAACAGAAAGCGCGCAAGCGATCGCGGCGGCGGCGGAAGACAGGCGGATAGGGCAATTCATGGATGATCCGAAGCAGGTGATGTGCATTGAACAAAACGGCAGATCACTGGCTGGCGGCTGGGCGACGACGGGGCGTCGAAGCGGCCCTGAAGCGACTGCGAGGCGCGGCGGGCGCGACTTGCAGGGGAGGCTGGCTGGATTGCAGAAGCGAGCCCGCATTATTTCATGGAAATCTCAAAAACCTTTCAACCACACTAGCTTGGTTGGCAAACAGAAAGATTTTCCGTCTCATCGAGCGCCCCGTCCTGGTGCGCGTTCGCACAATCGTCAGTTGATTGATTTTCCCCAAGCAGCCCCTCGGTAGCCCGAAAAATACGAAACCGAGAACCGCCCCTCGCCAAACACCAAGCCCAGCAAGGAACACACCCGATCCCCTCCACCGAATAGCAACCCGATTGCACCCAAGGCAAACGTTCCCGCCCCACCAAGGTTGCGCCCCCATCGCCACCCACCCATCTCAAAAACCTACGTGTTTTCCCTCAGTCGACAGGCATTTTTGACAGACGATTGAAAAACGCCCATATAATTTCGGCTGCCTTGCCAATGGCTGTCGGACCATCCCTCCGAATGAGCGTTTTGGCAAGCGGGGCAGGCGAAACGCTTGCGCAATGCAAGACGCATCACGATGTCTTTCCGAACCAGACGTCCCCTTCGGGGACTGCAAGAGCCGGGCCCCGCTACGCAATATTCCGCTGGAGTTCCGTCTTCTATGTGTCTCGGGCGTGTCCCATGTCCTCGCCCCGGGTGCTGTTCGATTGCGCAAGTCATGCCGCCTTTGCCCGTATGACTAAACAACATCGAGGAGCTCCCAGATGACGCTGTCCCGTCTTACGTCCATTTCCGTCGCCGCCGTGCTGTTCGCCGCCGGCGCCGCCGCCGCGCAAGCGGAAACCGTGAAGATCGCCATCGCCGGTCCGATGAGCGGCTCGGTCGCCCAATACGGCGACATGGTGAAGGCCGGCGCGCTGACCGCGATCGAACAGATCAACGCGGCAGGCGGTGCGGGCGGCAACAAGTTCGAAGTCGTGCTGATGGACGACGCGTGCGAACCGAAGCAGGCCGTCGCCGTCGCCAACAAGATCGTCAGCCAGAAGATCAAGTACGTGATCGGCCACGTGTGCTCGGGTTCGACGATTCCCGCGTCGGACATCTACGAGAACGAAGGCATCGTGATGGTCACGCCGTCGGCCACCGCGCCGCAGCTGACGGAAGGCAAGAAGCGCCACTTCATCTTCCGCACGATCGGCCGCGACGACCAGCAAGGCCCGGCCGCCGCGCACTACATCATCAACAACGTGAAGCCGAAGAAGGTCGCGGTCCTGCACGACAAGCAGTCGTACGGCCAGGGCATCGCGTCGTCGGTGAAGAAGGACCTCGAAGCCGCGAAGATCCCGGTCGTGCTGTTCGAAGGCGTCAACGCCGGCGATTCGGACTACTCGGCGATCATCACGAAGCTGAAGTCGCAAGGCGTCGATTTCGTCTACTTCGGCGGCTACCACCCGGAAATGGGCCTGCTGATGCGCCAGGCGCGCGAGCAGGGCGTGAAGGCGACGTTCATGGGCCCTGAAGGCGTGGGCAACAAGGACGTGACGGCGATCGCCGGCCCGGCTTCGGAAGGCATGCTCGTGACGCTGCCGGCCGACTTCTCGGCCGATCCGGCCAACGCGGCGCTCGTGAAGGCGTTCGCGGACAAAAAGCGCGACGCGAACGGCCCGTTCCAGATGCCGGCGTACGCCGCGGTGAAGATCATCGCCGATGCAATCGCCGGCGCGAAGACGACCGACCCGACGAAGGTTGCCGCGTACATGCACAAGACGACGTTCGACACGCCGATCGGCAAGGTCGCGTATGACGCACAGGGCGACCTGAAGGCGTTCAAGTTCGTCGTCTACACGTGGCACAAGGACGCGACGAAGACCGCCGCCAAGTAAGACGGAGTACCCGCCCGCGCGCCCGCCCTGTCCGAAACCCGGACGGGGCGGGTGCGTATTGGTCGCGCCTCTGACCCGTGCGCGCCAAAGGGCGGCCCGAGACGACACCGTGCGTTGCGCGCGGCCGACCGCCGTGATCCGGCGACGGCATGCGACGCAGCGCCAACGGGAGCTTCCCGCACATGACTGACTTCTTTCCTCAATTCGCCCAGCAGCTGGTCAACGGCCTGACGCTGGGTGCGATCTATGCGTTGATCGCCATCGGCTATTCGATGGTCTACGGCATCATCGGCATGATCAACTTCGCCCACGGCGAGATCTACATGATCGGCGCGTACGTGGGCCTCGTGACCCTCACGGCGATCGGTATCTCCGCCGGCTATCCGCTGCCGCTCGTGCTCGGCGCCGCGCTGATCGTGTCGGTGATCGTCACCGGCCTGTACGGCTTCGCGGTCGAGCGCGTCGCGTATCGCCCGCTGCGCGGCGGCCCGCGCCTCGTGCCGCTGATCTCCGCGATCGGCATGTCGATCTTTCTGCAGAACTACGTGCAGATCGGCCAGGGCGCGCGCGACGTGTCGGTGCCCGTGCTGATCTCCGGCGCGTTCGAGATCCATCTCGGCGGCGACTTCGACGTGACGATTCCGTATGCGCGCCTGTTGATCGTCTGCGTGACGCTCGTGCTGATGATCGCGCTCACGCTGTTCATCTCGCATTCGCGGATGGGCCGGGCGTGCCGCGCATGCGCCGAGGACATGAAGATGGCGAACCTGCTCGGCATCGACACGAACCGCGTGATCTCGTTCACGTTCGTGCTCGGCGCGATGCTGGCGGCCGTCGGCGGCGTGCTGATCGGGCTGACGATCGGCAAGCTGAATCCGTATATCGGCTTCGTCGCGGGCATCAAGGCGTTCACCGCCGCGGTGCTCGGCGGGATCGGCAGCATCCCGGGCGCGATGCTCGGCGGCGTGCTGCTGGGCCTCGCCGAAACCTTCGCCGCAGGCTACATGCCGGCCGAGTACAAGGACGTGGTCGCGTTCGGCCTGCTCGTGCTGATCCTGCTCTTCCGCCCGACCGGCCTGCTCGGCAAGTCGGACATCGAAAAGGTCTAAGGGAGACGCAGATGAGTCAAGTCATTTCCGTTCGCCGCCCGGCCGCCGACGCGTCGATCGGCCAGGCGCTGAAAAACGCTGTGGCCGCCGCGTTCCTGACGGCGATCCTCACGATTCCGGTGCTCGGGCTGCAGTTGAAGCTCGAAGGCTATCAGGTCGTGCTGACGCCGCACTGGCGCCCGGTATGGATCGCGGTCGCGGCCGTGTTCCTGTTCCAGTTGTTCAAGCCGTGGCTCGTGCGCGCGAAATCGGCGGTGAAGCTGCCGGCGATGCCCGCGATGGGCGCGCAGCAGCAGCGCGTGATCATCTGGGTGCTGCTCGCCGTTGGCCTCGTGTGGCCGTTCTTCGGCTCGCGCGGCGCGGTGGACGTCGCGACGCTCGCGCTGATCTACGTGATCCTCGGCCTCGGGCTGAACATCGTGGTCGGGTTCGCGGGGCTGCTGGATCTCGGCTATGTCGGGTTCTACGCGGTCGGTGGCTATACGTACGCAATGCTGAACCAGTATTTCGGATTGTCGTTCTGGGAGTGCTTGCCGATCGCGGCGATCGCCGCGGCGACGTTCGGCTTCCTGCTCGGCTTCCCGGTGCTGCGCCTGCGCGGCGACTATCTGGCGATCGTCACGCTCGGCTTCGGCGAAATCATTCGTCTGCTCGCGAACAACCTGACGAGCCTCACCGGCGGCCCGGACGGCATCTCGAGCATTCCGAAGCCGACGGTGTTCGGCTTCGAGATGGCGCGCTCGGCGAGCGTCGAAGGCGCGAAGACCTTTCATGAACTGATCGGGCTGGAATACAGCGGCGAGCACATGGTGATCTTCCTGTACCTGATCGCGTTGGTGCTGGTCGGCTTCACGCTGTTCGTGACGAGCCGCCTGATCCGCATGCCGATGGGCCGCGCATGGGAAGCGCTGCGCGACGACGAGATCGCCTGCCGTTCGCTCGGTCTGAACCCGACCCGCATCAAGCTGTCGGCGTTCACGCTCGGCGCGGCGTTCGCGGGGATCGGCGGCGCGTTCTTCGCCGCGCGTCAGGGCCTCGTGAATCCCGAATCGTTCACCTTCATCGAATCGGCGCTGATCCTCGCGATCGTCGTGCTCGGCGGGATGGGTTCGCAGCTCGGCGTGATTCTCGCGGCGATCCTGCTGACCGTGCTGCCGGAAGTCGCGCGCGGGTTCGCCGAGTACCGGATGCTGATCTTCGGTCTGGTGATGGTGTTGATGATGATGTGGCGTCCGCAGGGCCTGCTGCCCGCGAGCCGTCCCCACGTGGAGTTGCCGCGATGAGCGCGAATGCAGAACTGTTGAAGGTCGCCGGGCTGCAGATGCGCTTCGGCGGGTTGCTCGCGGTGGACGGCATCGATTTCGACGTGCGCCGCGACGAGGTGTTCGCGATCATCGGGCCGAACGGCGCGGGCAAGACCACGGTGTTCAACTGCGTCGGCGGCTTCTACAAGCCGACCGGCGGCGAGGTCGTGCTCGACGGCCACGCGATCGCGGGCCTGCCGAGCCATCAGATCGCGTTGAAGGGCCTCGTGCGGACGTTCCAGAACATCCGCCTGTTCAAGTCGCTGACCGTCGTCGAGAACCTGCTGGTCGCGCAGCATCGCAAGGTGAAGGCCGGGCTGCTGCACGGCCTGTTCGCGACGCCCGCGTATCGTCACGCGGAGAAGGAAGCGCTCGAACGCGCGGCCGTGTGGCTCGACCGGATGGGGCTGACGTCGGTGGCCAACCGGCCGGCCGGCACGCTGTCGTACGGGCACCAGCGGCGTCTGGAGATCGCGCGCTGCATGATCACCGAGCCGCGCCTGTTGATGCTCGACGAGCCGGCGGCCGGCCTCAACCCGCAGGAAAAGATCGAGCTGCAGCACCTGATCGACACGCTTCGCCGTGAATTCGGCGTATCGGTGCTGCTGATCGAACACGACATGAGCCTCGTGATGGGCGTGTCCGACCGCATCCTCGTGATGGAGCACGGCCGGCCGATCGTGATCGGCACGCCGGAAGCGGTCCGCAACGACCCGCGCGTGATCAAGGCCTATCTGGGGGAAGAGTGATGCTGAAGCTGGAGCAGGTCCATACGCACTACGGCGCGGTCGAGGCGCTCGCGGGCGTGTCGATCGAGGTGAACAAGGGGGAGATCGTCACGCTGATCGGCAGCAACGGCGCCGGCAAGACGACGCTGATGATGACGGTATGCGGCACGCCGCGGGCGTCGTCCGGCCGCGTGCTGTTCGAGGGCAACGACATCACCGCGATGTCGACGCACCAGATCATGCGGCAGGGGATGGCGATCTCGCCGGAAGGGCGGCGCGTGTTCCCGAGCCTGACGGTGCTCGAGAACCTGAAGATGGGCGGCTTCTTCGCGAGCCGTCACGAGATCGACGACGGCATCGAGCACGTATTCAAGCTGTTTCCGCGCCTGAAGGAACGCGCGGCGCAGCGCGCCGGCACGATGTCGGGCGGCGAGCAGCAGATGCTGGCGATCGGCCGTGCGCTGATGAGCAAGCCGCGTTTGCTGCTGCTCGACGAACCGACGCTCGGTCTCGCGCCGCTCGTGATCGCGCAGATCTTCGACATCATCCGGACGATCCGCGACGAAGGCGTCACGGTGTTCCTCGTCGAACAGAACGCGAACAAGGCGCTCGGCGTGGCCGATCGCGGCTACGTGCTCGAAACGGGGCGCGTGGTGCTGGCCGACACGGGCGCGAACCTGCTCGCGAACGACCGGATCAAGCAGGCGTATCTCGGCGGTTGATCGACGGGAAGCCGCCGGCCTGCAACGGGCCGGCGGTTTTTTGCATCGTTTGCGGATGCGTCGGTATTCGGTACGACAGGCGCAATGCCTCAATGCCGGTTTATGCGGGACATCCGTAGCCGATTCGGCTTCGATCGTAGTCAAATCGGCTACATCCTTGCTTCGCGGAGACAACCGATGAAAGTCAGACGAATCGTCGCCAACATCGACACGCGGTCCATCGACGACGCAAAGCGCTTCTATCAACATATCTTCGGTCTCGACCTGCTGATGGATCACGGCTGGATCGCGACCTACGGCAATGCAGAGCAGATGGACGTGCAGATCAGCTTCGCGTCGCAGGGCGGATCGGGCACGCCGACGCCCGACTTGTCGATCGAAGTCGACGATCTCGACGAAGCGCTCGCGCGCATTCAGGCAGCGCGCATCCCCGTCGAATACGGCCCGGCCGACGAACCGTGGGGCGTGCGGCGCTTTTTCGTACGCGATCCGTTCGGGAAGCTCGTGAACGTGCTCGTTCACCGCTGATTGTCGAAACGGCGGCGTTGCACGACGCATTTACGCATGCAACGCCAGCCCTTTCACCGCCTTGTCGACGGCCTTCTTCGGCCCGTGCAGCGCCAACCCGACCAGATCGGGATTGTCCGCGTCCTCGGCGCGAAACGCTTCGCGGTTGGCCGCATCGTGCCCGGTCGAGAACATCGCGCGCACGTAGGGCACGATCGTCAGTTCGCGCGACAGCGCCTGCCGGTGCGCGGCCTGCAATCCGGTCAGATCGGCCGCGAACACCATCATCGGCTGGCCGAGCATCCGGCCATAGCGGCGCCCGGCCGCATCCTCGTAAGGCTCGCCGAGTGCGTCCGGCGCACCGGCCGCGACACCCGTCGCGAGAAACGCGACCACGTTGAGTTTCTGCCACGCGGCGAGATCGTCGCGCACGATCAGCGCTACTTTGGTATCGAACATGCTTGCTCCTGGTTGGAGCGCCCATGATCGGACGTCGTGCGCGATCAGTCTGGAACGTTTGTGCAGAGTTGCCGGTACGCGGCCGGCGTGATCCGGTACGCGCGGCGGAACCAGCGGCCGAGGTGGCTCTGGTCCGCGAAGCCGACGTCGGCCGCCGCCTGCGCGGGCGTGCGGCCGGCGGCCAGCAGCCTGCGCGCGGCGCGCAGCCGCAAGCGCACGAGGTACGCGTGCGGCGACGTGCCGAACGCGCGCTGGAACATCCGCGTGAGCCGGAACCGGTCAATGCCGGCGACGCTCGCGAGTTCGTCGAGGCCGATGTTGCCGTCCATGTGTTCGTGCAGCAGGTCGCGCACGCGGACGATCGCGGGCGGCACGACGCCGCTTTCCAGCGCGGGCGGGCGGCCTAGCTGGCTGCCGAGCCGCATCAGCAGGCGGTCGAGCGTCTGGTCGCGCGCGAGCCGGCCTTCGTTGTCGTGGAGCGCGAAGAACGCGCTCCGGATCGCGTCGACGAGGCCGCGATCGTCGACGAGCGTATGGCCGAACGTGGCTTCGACGCTGCCGAGGCCCGGCAGGTCGAGCCGGCGCGCGGCACGCTCGACCCACGCTTGCGGCAGGTACAGCATCCCGTACGTGAAGCCGCCGGCTTCGGGCGCGTGACCGTCGTGCATCGCGCCCGGCTCGATCAGGATCGCGCGGCCCGGCACGCTCGTATGCAGCGAACGATGGCACTGGAAGCGCTGCACGCCCTGTTCGGTGAAGCCGACGAGCATGTCGTCGTGATCGTGCGCATCGTACGCATGGCCGTTGAAATGCGCGTGCAGGCTTTCGATGCCGGTTTCCGCATCGCGGCGCGCGACGAGCCAGTGGTCGGTCGTGCCGGCGGCCTTGGCGTCTGTCGTCATCGGGCGCCTCGACCGTCGTCGTGGCGTGACGGAACGGGATTGCAGGTGGCGGAACAGCAAAGGCGAGAGCGGTTCATGATTCGCTTACCGTCGCCTGTTCGTCGCGCGCATATTGCGCGGGCGGCCGGCCGACGTGCCGCGCGAACGCGACGCTGAACGTGCTCGCCGAGCTGTAGCCGACGCGCGCCGCGATTTCCGCGATGCGGCCTTCGTTGCGGCGGAGCAGATCCTTCGCGAGCGCCATGCGCCACGTCAGCAGGTATTCCATCGGCGCGACGCCGACCGCGCGGCTGAAGCGTTCGAAGAACGTCGAGCGCGACAGCGCGGCTTCCTTCGCGAGTTCGACGATCGTCCACGGGTGCGCGGGGCGTTCGTGCATCCGCCGCAGCGCGGCGGCGAGCCGGCTGTCGGCGAGCCCGCGCACGAGCCCGGGAGACGCGTGCGTGGCGGTCGTGAAGCGCATCGCCTCGATCAGCAGCACTTCCAGCAGGCGCGCCAGCACGATCTCGCGGGCAGGCCGCTGCGCGCGCGATTCGTCGCGCACGAGTTGCACGAGCGTGGTCAGCCGCGGCTCGCCGCGTACGTGCACGAAGCGCGGCAGCAGCGACACCAGCAGCGCTGCATCGGGCGAGCCGAAGCTGCAGTTGCCGGCCATCATTCGCGTGTCGACCGGGTTCGCGGGATCGCCGATCCGGTATTCGCCGGGGGCGACCATGACCGGCGGCGCGGTGTCGACGCCCGGCGGCGGCGGTTCGAGGCTCGACATCGCGACGCCGTAGGCGGCCGGAATCAGCATGAAATCGCCGGCCAGCAGCTCGATCGGCGCGTGCCCGTCGATCGCGATCCGGCACCCGCCATCGAGGACCGCGCAATAGAACGGCTCGCCGGCGACCGTGCGGCTGATCGCCCACGGGCTCGCGCCACGGACGTACTTCGAGTACCGCGCGCCCGGTTGCAGCAGCGTCACGACTTCGGTCAGCGGGTCGATCATCGCCGGACTCTCGCAAAAGAAAAGCGGATTGTCGATTGTAGCGAATACGGCGCCGGCCATCTATCGTACGGACACATGCTCAACACACCCGAGGAGTTCGCATGAAAACCGTACTGATTACCGGCTGTTCCTCCGGCTTCGGCCTCGAAATCGCCCGCTATTTTCTGGCGCGCGACTGGCAGGTCGTCGCGACGATGCGCAAGCCGGCCGACGACGTGCTGCCGCCGTCGGAGCGCCTGCGCGTGCTGCCGCTCGACGTGACGAACGCGGACAGCATTCGCGCCGCGATCGACGCAGCGGGACCGATCGACGTGCTCGTCAACAACGCGGGCTTCGGCGCGGCCGCACCGGCCGAACTCATGCCGCTCGACACGGTGCGCGCGCTGTTCGACACCAACACGATCGGCACGATCGCGGTGACGCAGGCCGTGCTGCCGCAGTTTCGCGCGCGCGGCGCCGGCGTGGTCGTGAACGTCACGTCGAGCGTCACGCTGAAGGCGCTGCCGCTGGTCGGCGCGTATCGTGCGAGCAAGGCGGCGGTCAATGCCTATACCGAATCGATGGCGGTCGAACTCGAACCATTCGGCGTGCGCACGCATCTCGTGCTGCCGGGCCGTGCGCCCGACACGCGTTTCGCGGACAACGCACGGGGCAACATGCACGGCTTCGAGCACGAAGCGTATGCGGACTTCGTCGGCAAGGCCGTCGCGCGGATGCTCGATGCGTCGGGGCCGATCACCCATGCGCAGGACGTCGCCGAAGCCGTGTGGCGCGCGGCGACCGATCCGTCGAGCCCGATGCGCATTCCGGCTGGCGCCGACGCACAAGCGTGGGCGGCGGAAGCGGGTTGAACGATCGGAGCCCGTCGGGCCGGCAGGTTGAGCCGGTGCGACGGACCGAGTGAGGCGGTGAAGAACGTTAAAGCGCGCGCGTGATCGCCTGCTCCAGCAGCGACAGGCCGAGGTCGATCTCGTCTTCGCTGACGGTCAGCGGCGGCGCGATCCGGAACACGCCACCCATGCCGGGCAACTGCACGATGTTCATGCTGAGCCCGAGCTTTATGCACTCGCGCGTGATCTTCGCGCCGAGGCCGTCCGCCGGCTCCTTGGTGCGGCGATCCTTGACGATCTCGACGCCGAGCAGCAGCCCGCGCCCGCGCACGTCGCCGATGCAGTCGAAGCGCTCCATCAGGTCGAGCAGCCCGCGCCGCAGCCGCTCGCCCATCGTGTTCGCGCGCGCGACGAGGCCGTCGCGCTGCACGACGTCGAGCACGCGCAGGCCGACGGCGGCCGGCAGCGGGTCGGACACGTGCGTCGTGTAGAACAGGTAGCCGAGCTCGTGCGCGCGTTCCTCGATGGCCGCGGACGTGACCATCGCCGCGAGCGGCAGCCCCGCGCCGAGCGTTTTCGACAGCGTCAGGATGTCGGGCGTCACGCCGTCGCGCTGGCACGCGAACATCGTGCCGGTGCGGCCGACGCCCGTCTGCGCCTCGTCGAGGATCAGCAGCATGCCGCGTTCCTCGCACTTGCGCTTGAGCGCGGCCATATAGCCTTCCGGCAACTCGATGATGCCGCCCGAACTGAGAATCGGCTCCGCGATGAACGCGGCGAGGTTGCCGCTCGACTGACGGTCGATCAGGTCGAACGCGTAGTCGAGTTCGGCGAGCGGGTCGTACGCGCCGTTGCGCTCGAAGCGCGGCCGGTACGCGAACGGCGCCGGAATCGCGAACGAGCCGACCGACGCCGGGCCGACGCCCTTGCGGCCGGCGCTGTACGTGGCCGACGCGGCGGCGCCCGTCATCCCGTGCCACGACTGCGCGAAGCCGACGATCTCGTACTTGCCGGTGACGAGCTTCGCCATCCGGATCGCCGCCTCGTTCGATTCCGCGCCGGTGCTGAGCAGCAGTGCGCGGTCGAGTCCGGCGGGCGTGATATCGGCGAGGCGCGTCGCGAGATCGACGACCGGCCGCGACAGCATCCCGCTGAACAGGTGATCGAGCTTGCCCGCGTATTCGCCGATCACGGACACGATCTCCGGATGGCTGTGGCCGAGTACCGCGCTCATCTGGCCCGACGTGAAATCGAGGATCGCGCGGCCGTCGGCGTCGTACACGAAGCTGCCTTTCGCGCGCTCGACGATCATCGGCTCGAACGTGCCGCCGTAGCGGACCAGGTGCTGCCTGGCGTTGCGCCAGAAGGTTGCGTCGTCGTTCAGGGACATGGGCGTCTCCGGGCAAAAGGGCTGGGGTCGCTTGCAGTCTAGGCGCGCGTCTGGTTTGATGGAAACGAATAGTTCTAATGCAAGCTAGAAAAGGGGCTAATACCTTGGCGCTTTCGCTCGAAATCGACCTGCTGCGCTCGTTCGTCGTGATCGCCGAGGTGCGCGCGCTGAGCCGCGCGGCCGCGCGCGTCGGCCGTACGCAATCCGCGCTCAGCCAACAGATGAAGCGGCTCGAGCAGGCCGTCGACCAGCCGCTGTTCCAGCGCACCGGCCGTGGCGTGGTGCTCACGCATCCGGGCGAGCGGCTGCTCGTGCATGCGCAGCGCATCCTGCGGCTGCACGACGAGGCGATGGCCGATCTGTGCGGCACGGGGTTGACGGGGACGATCCGGTTCGGGTGTCCGGACGATTACGCGCAGGTGTGGCTGCCGTCGCTGCTGCGGCAGTTTTCGAGCCAGCATCCGCAGGCGATCGTCGAAGTGGTCTGCGGGCCGACGCCGCGGCTCGTCGAACACCTGGAGAAGCGCGCGGTCGATCTGGCGATGATTTCCGTGCCGGACGACGGTGCGACCGGGGACATCATTCGCCGCGAGCAACTGGTCTGGATCGGCTATCCGGGGCTCGATCCCGCGCATTTCGATCCGCTGCCGCTGGCGCTGTCCGATCGCGATACGCTCGATCACGTTGCCGCGTGCGACGCGTTGAACCGCGCCGGCCGCGACTATCGCGTCGCGTATGCGAGCAGCAGCCTCGCCGGGCTGATCGCGCTGGTGCGTTCGGGGCAGGCGTTCGCGGTGATGACGCAGACGGCCGTGCCGGCCGACGTCGCGATCGTCAACGGCGATCCGCATTTGCCGCCGTTGCCGGCGGTGGGCATTACGCTGCGGTTCGACCGGAAGCGACCGTCGCACCTGACCGCCGCATTCGCCGACCATATCCGGCAAACGCTGCCATTGCTTTGACGGTCGACGCGGATCAGTCGACCATCGACGAGGCCGACATCTGCGTGCGGCCACGCGTCTGCACGGCCGCATCGCGCACGCGGATCGCCGCCTGCATGCCCGACAGCTTCAGTTCGGTTTCCTGATATTCGTTGACCGGCTCGGACTCGGCGACGATGCCGCAGCCCGCGAACAGCCGGCACGCGCCGCCCGCGACCAGCGCCGAGCGCAGCGCGACGATGAAATCGCCGTTGCCGTGCGCGTCGATCCAGCCGATCGGCGCCGCATACCAGCCGCGATCGAAGCCTTCGTGCGCACGGATGTGGTCGAGCGCCGGTGCGCGCGGATGGCCGGCCACCGCGGGCGTCGGATGCAGCGCGGCGACGACCTGCAACAGCGACGCATCCGCATTCAGCGCCGCGCGGATCGGCGTGCTCAGGTGCTGCAGCTTCGGCAGCCGGTGCAGCGACGGTTGATCGGGCACGTCCAGCGTGCGCGCCAGCGGCGCGAGCGCGGCACGGATCGCGTCGACGACGAGCGCGTGTTCGAGCCGTTCCTTCGCCGAAGCCATCAGCGCGGCGCCGAGCGCGCGATCGTCGTCGGGCGTCGCGCCGCGCCGGATCGTGCCGGCCAGCGCATGCGTGCGCACGTCGCCGGCCGCGACACGCGCGAGCCGTTCCGGCGTGGCGCCGACGAAGCACGCCTCTTCTCGACGGACGGCGAACAGGTGCGCATGCGCATCGCGCCGCCGCAGACGGCGCAGCAGCGGCGCGATCGCGACGGGCCGCGCGTACCGTTCGAGCACGTCGCGGGCGAGCACGACCTTGCCGAACGCGCCGTCGCGGATCGCGTCCACTGCGCGACGGACTTCGTGCTGCCATTCGCTTGCCTGCAGCGCCTGCGTGTGCAGCAGTTGCGGCGGATCGTCCTCCGCGGCCTCGGCAAGCGCACCGAGCGACTCGATCCGGGCGAGACCCGCATGCGCGAGCGCGGCCGGATCGTCGTGGGCGGCGACGACCTGCTGGCAGACGGCCCAGTACGCGTCGCCTTCGCGCACGATCAGCAGCCGCGCCAGCGTCATGCTCGCATCGGGAAACGGCGCCCAGTGCACGCTGCGCGGGCCCTGCGAATCGAACCGGAAGCCGCCGACCAGCCGCGGCGGCTGCGGGCCGGCCGTGACCGCGTCGCGCACGAGCGTGCGCCAGCGCGCGTCGATCTGCGCGAAGCGCGTGTCGCCGGTGGCGCGCAGTTCGACGGCGCAGTCCCAGCCGAACAGCGTGACGGACGCATCGCCGGCTTCGTGGAAACACCACGGCGTGACGCCGTCGTCCCACGCGGCGATCAGGTCGAAGAAGTCGAGCGGGCGCAGCGGCACCGAGACCGACGCGAGCGTCGCCGCGCCGGTGGCGGCGGCGCGGCGGGCCGCCCGCGCGAACGTGTCGTGCAGCAGCGGAAGGCCGGCGTTCATGCGAGCCCCCGCTGTTGTCGCCAGTATTGCGTCTGCTGCGCGATGTACCACGCGATGAGCTGGACGAACAGCGTCTCGACGTAGTCGGCGTCGAGGCCAGCCTGTTCGGCCCAGCGGCGCCGGTCGGGCAGCATCGCGGCCACCCGCTCCGGCGCGGCGATGCTCGCTTCGTCCGGCTTGAAGCGCGACGCGGCCAACACGTACTGCATGCGCCGGCCGAGCGCGTCGATGATGTCGGCGTCCAGGCGATCGATCGCTTCGCGAATGTCGGGAAGCCCCGTGCAGGCGTCCGGTGTTTTCATGTGTACTCCTTTCCGTAACGAAGGGACTGGTCGATCCGTTCGACCAGATGGGCGATCACCGCCGGGTATTGGTGCCGCAGATAGAAGTGGTCGCCGTTGAACGTCTGGACGCGGATCGGCCGCGTCGCGACGTCCTGCCACGCATGCGCCTCGTCGTTGTCCAGCTCGGGATCGGCGAGCGGCAGCATCACGCCGAGCGGCGCATCGATGCGCGGCGGGCGGTCGCGCCGATACGTTTCGATCGCGCGGTAGTCGTGGCGGATCATCGGCAGGTAGATCGCGCGCATTTCCGGATCGGCGAGCAGCGCGGCGTGCTCGCCGGACAGCCGGGCGACATCGCCGACGAGCGCGTCGTCGGATTGCAGGTGCAGATCCGACGGGCGCTGGCGATGCGGCGGCGGCAGCGCGGAAACGGCCACGTAAAGCGGCGCGGCGCCGCGCGCTTCGAGCCGTACCGCGACCTCGTACGCGAGCGCCGCGCCGAGGCTGTGCCCGAACAGCACGAGCGGCGCGTGCGCATAGCGTTGCAGCGCGTCGGTGGCGGGGCCGGCGAGCGCGTCGATCGAGTGCAGGCACGGCTCCTCGAAGCGCTCCTCGCGACCCGGATACTGCAGCGCGAGCAGATCGACGTCCCACGGCAGCGCACGGCGCCAGCCGCGAAAGAAATTCGCGGTGCCGCCGGCGTGCGGAAAGCAGACGAGCTGCGCGCGCGGGCACGGCGACAGCCGCAGCTCGCGAATCCAGTGCGAGTCGGTCGCGCGCGTGCTCATGCGGCCGCCGCCTGCAACTGGCGGCGCAACAGGTCGCGCAGCGATTTCTTGCTGGTCTTGCCGATGCCGGTTTCCGGAAAACGCGGCATGAATTCGATGCGGTCGGGGATCTTGAACGCCGCGAGCCCGCAGTCGCGCAGATAACGTTTCAGCACCAGTCTGGACGGGGCCGGCGTGCGTGCGACGACGAACGCGCAGGTCCGTTCGCCGAGCATCGGGTCGGGCATCGCGACGACCGCCGCGTCGTGCACCTGCGGATGCGCGAGCAACAGGTTTTCCACTTCCTCGGCGGAGATCTTCTCGCCGCCGCGGTTGATCTGATCCTTGTCGCGACCTTCGACGACGAGGTCGCCGTCGGCGGTGCGCCGCACGCGGTCGCCGCTGCGATAGAAGCCGTCGGTCGTGAATGCCGTCGCGTCGTGCTCCGCGAGCCGGTAGTAGCCGCGAATCGTGTACGGGCCGCGTACCTGCAGTTCGCCGATTTCGCCGGGCGCGACCGGTGTGCCGGCTTCATCGACGATGCGCACTTCGTCGCCGTCCGACACGGGGCGGCCCTGCGTGTGCGCGATGCGCTCGGGCGCATCGTCGAGCCGCGTGCAGCAGATGAGCCCTTCGGCCATGCCGAACACCTGCTGCAGCCGGCAGCCGAGCACGGGCGTCACGCGCGCGGCCGCGTGGTCCATCAGCCGTGCGCCGCCGACCTGCAGCACGCGCAGGCTCGACAGGTCGGCCTGTCGTTGCGGCTGCTCGTCCAGCCACAGCAACGCGAGCGGCGGCACGAGCGCGGTATGCGTGACGCGTTCCTGCGCGATCAGCGCGAAGCTTTGATCGGGCTCGGGCCGTACGGTCGTCACGACCCGGCCGCCCGCGAGCAACGCGCCGATCGTGCCGGGGCAGCACAGCGTGAAGTTGTGCGCCATCGGCAGCGCGGCGAGATAGACGGTCTCGGCGTCGAAACCGCTCGCGGCGCTGCACGCGCGCACGTTGTACAGATATTCGCGATGGCGGCGCGGAATCAGCTTCGGCGTGCCGGTCGTGCCGCCCGACAACTGGAAGCACGCGATGTCGTCGGCGCTTGCCGCGCAGGCGTGCACGGGCGGCGCGTCGTACAGCGTATCGAACGGCGTGAACGCGTGATCGTCGCCGGCCATCACGATGTGCTCGAGCGTCGGGCAGTCGGCCTGCAACGCGGCCGCGAGCGGCCGGCAGTCGAAATCGCCGAGTGGCGACGCGCCGAGGTACGCACGCGCGCCGGCGAAGCGGCAGAACGCGCCGATCTCGTAGTGACGGTGCGCGGGCAGCGCGAGCACCGGCCGCACGCCGAGCTGGAACAGCGCGAAGCACGTCTCGATGAAGCGCGCGCCGTTCGGCAACTGGACGACGACCGTATCGCCGCGCGTCAGGCCGAGCCGCGCGAGGCCGCCCGCGACGCGGCGAATGCGCGCCAGCAGATCGCGATAGCACAGCCGCAGCGTGCCGTCGACGATCGCGAGCGCGTCGGGATGGCGCTGCGCGCAGGCATCGAGCGCGTCGAAGAACGTCGTGTCCTGCCAGTAGCCGGCGTCGCGGTAGCGGCGCACGAACGCGTCGGGCCAGTCGGGCGCGTCGGCCGGTACGGAAGAAGGGGAGGATTGCATGCGCTGACCTCGAGCTCCGGCAAGTTGTCAAAAATTGTAAATGAGAGGTATTATCATTTGGAACAGGTGCTGCGATAGCGCCGTTTCTTTTGATATCGCGGCAATTTCGTTCGATCGGGCGTCGATCGCGCGGCGCCCGCCCGGTCCGGCCGGACAATCGGCCGGTTGCCGCCGGCGTGCGCTGGCCCGCACGTGCCGCCTCACCAACGGACCTCCGATGAGATCGACTTCCTTCGCTTCGTCACGACGTCACCCGCCGGTGCTCGTGCCCGGCAATCATCCGGGCGTGGTGCACATCGACGCGGGCATGAAACTCATGAGCGGCACGCTGTGCTCGGACAGCCGCGACTGGTACGAGGAGCCGCTCGAAAAAGGGCTGAAGCTCGTCCTCGTGCAGAGCGGGCAGTTACGCTGCCGCGTGCCGGGCCAGCCCGAGCAATGCATCAAGGGGCCGGGCCTGTGCGTGATCGCCAACGACGGCGAATTCACGACGCACCAGATCTACGATCGCGACGTGCCGCTGCGCTACACGATCGTGCAGCTCGGCCTCGACGCGCTCGATCGCAACCTGAGCCTGCTGCCGGAGAAGATGCTCGCGCCGACGGGCGGCGATCCGCGCATCGTCAGTTGCCCGGCGTCGAAGGCGCTGCAGGCGCTCGCCGTGCAGATCGCCACCTGCCCGTTCGAGGGCGCGGTGCGCGAGTACTACCTGAAGGCGAAGGCATTCGAGCTGACCGCGCTGAGCGCGCAGTTGCTGGCCACGCAGCGGCAATCGGCGCCGGCCGACGTGCGCGTCACGTCGTCGGATGTCGAGCGCGTGTACGCGGCGAGCGACATCCTGACGCGCGAGCTTCAGCATCCGCCGACGCTCGACGCGCTCGCGAGCCGCGTCGGGATGAATTCGCGCAAGCTGACGGCCGGCTTCCGCAAGGTATTCGGCACGAGCGTGTACGCGTATCTGCAGGAATACCGGCTGCGGACCGCGCACGCGATGCTGTGCGCGGAGGATGCGAACGTGTCGACCGTCGCGTACCGCGTCGGCTACAGCCCCGCGCATTTTTCGATCGCGTTCCGCAAGCGCTACGGCATTTCGCCGAGCGATATCCGCGTGTCGTCGAACGCGATCGACGACCACGAACGGGCGGGCGCGGCGATCTAAAACAACTGACCGGCAGCCTAAAGGAATCGACCGGGCTCATGGGTGTTAATGAGATAGATTCTCATTCACAGGTGGCCGCCGCCGCGCGGACCCGCCGTCGAACGACCCATACAAGGCGTGCCCATGAGCCAGACCGTTGTCGATTCCATTACCGACCATTCCGATCCTTCCTGTTGTGCTCCCCCTGACTTTCGCGCACGGCTCGTCGCGCTGATCGCCGAGCTGCTCGACGAATCCGTCGACGAGATCGCGTCGCTCGACGATGACGAGGACCTGCTGAGCTGCGGCCTCGATTCGATCCGGCTGATGTATCTGCAAACGCGCGTGAACCGGCTCGGCCATGTGCTGACGTTCGACGCGCTCGCACGCACGCCGACGCTCGGCGCGTGGACTGCGTTGCTCGCGAATGCGCCGCGTATCGCGCGGGCGGAAGCCGCCGCTGCTCCCGAAGCGGTCGACGTGCATGCGCCGTTCGAGTTGTCCGCGGTGCAGCAGGCGTACTGGCTCGGCCGCGGCGACGGCGAGGTGCTCGGCAACGTGAGCTGCCACGCGTTCCTCGAATTCCGCAGCCGCGCGATCGATTCCGTTCGTCTCGACATCGCGTGCCGGCGCGTGCGCGAGCGTCATCCGATGCTGCGCGCGCGTTTCGACGGCGGCCGCCAGCAGATCCTCGCCGAGTCGGACGCACCGGTGTTCGCGTACGCCGACTGGCGCGACAAGACCGATGCCGATGCGCACGCCGAGTGGACGTCGCTGCGCGCGTTCCGCTCGCACGAATGTCTCGATGTCGAGCACGCGCAAGTGTTCATGATCGGGCTCGTGCAGATGCCCGGCGGTGAGGATCGCGTGTGGCTCAGCGTCGACCTGCTCGCGGCCGATGTCGACAGCGTGCGGCTGCTGATGCACGAGATCGGCGTCGCGTATGCCGAGCCGTCGGCGCTGCCGGATGCGCCGTCGACGTGGTTCCCGGCCTGGCTCGCGCGTCGCGCGGCCGATACGCGCGAGGCGCGGGCCGCGGCGCGCGACGCATGGCACGCGCGGCTCGCGACGCTGCCGGAAGGGCCGGCGCTGCCGCTCGCCCGTGCGCCGGAAACGATCCGCGCGCCGCGTTTCAGCCGCGTGGCGCACACGCTGAGCACGGACGAGTTGACGCGTCTGCAGGCGCGCGCCGCGCAGCATGGCGTCACGCTGTCGTCGGTGTTCGGCGCGGCGTTCGCGGCGGTGCTCGCGCGCTGGAGCGGCCGGCACGCATTCCTGCTCAACGTGCCGCTGTTCGACCGGCACGGCGATGCGCCCGATCTGGGCCGCGTGATCGCCGATTTCACGACGCTGTTGCTCGTCGAATGCGACGTGCGCGCCGATGCGAGCGCGGCCGACGCGGTGCGCGCGTTCCAGCAGCGGCTGCACGGTGCGATCGCGCACGCCGCGTATCCGGCGCTCGACGTGCTGCGCGATGCGCGTCGGCAGGGCACGCCGCGCGCGGCGCCGGTCGTGTTTTCGTGCAATCTCGGCGACGACTCGTTCGTGCCCGAGGCGTTCGCGCAGGTGTTCGGCGATCTGCACGACATGATTTCGCAGACGCCGCAGGTGTGGCTCGACCATCAGCTCTATCGCGTGGCGGGCGGCGCGCTGCTCGCGTGGGACAGCGTCGACGGCCTGTTCCCGGACGGGATGATCGACGCGATGTTCGGCGCGTATGTCGCGTTCGTGCAGGCGCTGTGCGATCGCGACTGGCGGCTGCCGATCGCGGTCGAGCTGCCGTCCGCGCAGCGGCGCGTGCGCGATGCGCTCAACGCGTTGCCGGCCCCTGGCCGCCCGCGCACGCTGCATCACGATTTCTTCGCGCTGGCCGCACGCGAGCCGGCTGCCGTCGCAGTGCGATGCGGCGACCGCGCGGTGACGCGCGGCGAACTGGCCGCGCAGGCGCTCGCGATCGCGGGCGGGTTGCGGGCGGCCGGGATCGGCCACGGCGATGCGGTCGAGATCAGCCTGCCGCGCGGGCCCGCGCAGGTCGCGGCCGTGTTCGGCGTGCTGGCTGCCGGCGCGTGCTACGTGCCGCTCGACATCGCGCAGCCGGTCGCGCGCAAGGCGTTGATCGAGCGTGCGGCGGGCGTGAAGGCCGTGATCGGCGACACCGCGTGCGCGGACGGGCCGCTGCCGCACGTCGGCGTCGCCGCGCTGCTGCGACATGCGCCGCTGGCCGCGCCGCTTGCAGTCGCGCCGCAGGCGACGGCCTACGTGATCTACACGTCCGGGTCGACGGGCGTGCCGAAGGGTGTCGAGATGACGCACGCGGCGGCGCTGAACACGATCGACGCGATCGATGCGCTGCTCGGCGTGCGCGCGGACGATCGGCTGCTCGCGGTGTCGGCGCTCGATTTCGACCTGTCGGTGTACGACCTGTTCGGCGCGCTGGGCGCCGGTGCGGAACTCGTGCTGCCGACGCAGGACGAAGCGCGCGATGCGGCACGCTGGATCGACCTGATCGCGCAGCACCGCGTGACGCTGTGGAACTCGGCGCCCGCGCTGCTGGAAATGGCGCTCGCCGTGCCGGCGGCGCGCGACGCGTGCCGCAGCGTGCGCGCGGCGCTGCTGTCCGGCGACTGGATCGCGCTCGACCTGCCGGCGCGCCTGCGCGAGCGCTGCGGCGACGCGTGTGCGTTCCACGCGCTCGGCGGCGCGACCGAGGCCGGCATCTGGTCGAACGTGCAGACGGTGCGCGACGTGCCGCCGCACTGGCGTTCGATTCCGTATGGGCGGCCGTTGCCGGGGCAGGCGTATCGCGTCGTCGATGCCGACGGGCGCGATGCGCCCGATTACGTGCCGGGCGAATTGCTGATCGGCGGCGACAGTCTCGCGCGCGGCTACCGGAACGATCCCGAGCTGACCGCGCAGCGTTTCGTGCAGCACGCGTCGGGCCGCTGGTATCGCACCGGTGACCGGGGCCGCTACTGGCCGGACGGGACACTCGAATTCCTCGGGCGCGAGGATCGGCAAGTGAAGGTGCGCGGGCACCGGATCGAACTCGGCGAGATCGAGGCGGCGCTGGCCGCGCATCCGCGGATCGACGGCGCGTGCGCGAGCGTCGTCCACGGCGAGGCCGCGCGCATCGTCGCGGCGTTCGTGCCGGCCGATTGCGCAGCATCGGACACCGCGCCGTCGTCGCTCGCGGAAGCCGGCATGGCCGACACGATGCCGGCGGAAGCGGCCATCGCGCATGCCGTTGCCGGCCGGTTGCGCGACGGCGACGCGGGCTTGCCGCCGTCGCTGCGTGCGCACTGGCACGCGAAGGGCGACGCATCGATTGCCATCGACGATGCGCTCGATCGACTCGACTGGCAGGCCACCGATCTCGACGACCTGACGGCAGCGCTGCGCGCGTTCGCCGCCGAGCCCGACACCGCCGCGCAGCGCGTGCCGCTGGACCCGTGCGTGGCGCCGCTCGCGTTCGCGACGCGTTTGCCGGACGGCGCGCGCGCACTGCGCGAATTTGCGGGCGCGCTGGACGCACAGGCCGCGGCAAACGAACGCGCATTGCGTGTCGCGGTGCTCGACGTCCGCGCTGGGCAGCCGCTCGATGCCGGGCTCGGCGTGCTCGACGATCCACGCTTCGACGTGACGCTGTTCGACGTGTCGCCGGGCCTGTTGCACACCGCCCAGGCCCGCTTCGCCCGGACGATGCCGGCGCTTCAGCCGATGCAGGACGGCTTGCTGCCCGCACGCCATCTCGGCGCATTCGATTGCGTGATCAGTTTCGCGGCCGCGCATCTGCGCGACGATCCGCGCGACACGTTCCGGATCGCGGCTGCGCTGCTTGCGCCCGACGGCCGCCTGCTGCTCGCCGACGTGCTGCGCGATTCGCCGCTGCGCGAACTCGTCGCGAGCGTCGCGGGCGATGCGTCGCCGCCGCGGCCGTTCGCCGGCGATGCGCTCGCGGCAACCGCCCACGCCTGCGGTTTCGCGCTCGATGCGCGGAGCTGGCGCTCGACGGCGTTCGTCTGCATCGAGGCGCGCCGGGTCGGCGAGCCGATCGAGCAGGCGGCGCTCGCCGACTGGCTGCGCGACCGGTTGCCCGACGCGATGCGCCCCGATGCGCTGTGGTGCGTGCCGCGCTGGCCGCTCAACGCGAACGGCAAGATCGACCGCCGCGCAGTCGGGGATGCGCTCGCGCGCGCACTCGGCGACGCACCGGCCGCGCACGACGCGTTCGTGCCGACCGACGAACGGCACGCGATATTGCTGGCCTGCTGGGAACAGGCGCTCGGCCGCGCGGCGAACGCGCGCGACGCGACGTTCTTCGCGCTCGGCGGCGACAGCCTGCTCGCGACGCGCCTGCTCGCGCAACTGCGCGAGCGGCTCGGCGTGCGGATCGGGATGGCCGCGTTCTACCGGCAGCCGACGCTGGCCGGTCTCGCGGCGCAGCTCGACGAACTGACGCCGGCGGCGCCCGCCGACAGCGACGCATCGGTCGCGACGATCGAGGAGGGCGTGCTGTGAGCTTCGACGACGTGCTCGATCTCTGCCGCGAACGGCAGATCGAACTATGGTGCGACGACGGCGGCCAGTTGCGCTATCGCGCACCGGCCGGCGCGCTCGATGCGGATCTCGCCGCGCGCATCAAGGCCGAACGCGACGCGTTCGTCCGCTTCCTTCAGGACGGCGCATGGCGCAGCGATCCGGCGCGCCAGTACGAACGGTTCGCCCTGACGCCGGTGCAGGCCGCGTATGTGCTGGGCCGCCACGCATCGTTCGAGTTCGGCGGCAGCGCATGCCATCTATACGTCGAATACGACGAACCGAAGGATCTCGACTGCGTGCGCTTCGAAGCCGCTTGGAATGCATGCGTCGCGCGCCATCCGATGCTGCGCGCGATCGTCGAGGACAACGCATGGCAGCGCGTGCTGCCCGACGTGCCGTGGCAGCCGCTCATCGTGCACGACCTGCGCGACGCCGACGCGAACGCATTCGACGCACACCTGAACCGCGTGCGCGAGCGCCTCGATCATGCGGTGCATGCACTCGACCGCTGGCCGGTGCTGCAGCCGGAAGTGAGCGTCGGGCCGGACGTCGCGGTGCTGCACCTGTCCGTGGATTTCACGCTGATCGACTACGCGAGCCTGCAATTGCTGCTCGCCGAATGGCGGCGTCGTTACGACGATCCGCAATGGCGGCCCGCGCCGCTCGATGCGACGTTTCGCGACTATGTGATGCATGAAGCACAGGCCGGCACGCGGGCCGACCATGCGCGCGACAAGGCGTGGTGGCTCGCTCGCATCGACGCGCTGCCCGCGCGTCCCGATTTGCCGGTCGTGCCCGTGCTGCACACCGGCGCGCCGCCGCGCTTCACGCATCGGCATGCGCGGCTCGATCGCACGCAATGGGCCGCGCTGAGCGGCCATGCGAGCCGTTTCGGGCTGAGCGCGGCGAGCGTCGCGCTGGCCGCGTTCGCCGAGGTCGTCGGCCGCTGGAGCCAGGCGCCGGCGTTCTGCCTGAACCTGACGGTGCTGAACCGTCCGCCCGTGCATCCGCGCATCGATGCGGTGCTCGGCGATTTCACCGCACTGAGCCTGCTCGCCGTCGATACGACGCACGGGCGCGATTTCGCCGAGCGCGCCCGCACGATCGGCGCGCGGATGTTCGACGATCTCGACCATCGCGCGTTCACTGGCGTCGACGTGATGCGCGAACTCGCGCGGCGGCGCGGCAAGGAGGCGGCGCTGATGCCGGTGGTGTTCACGAGCGGGATCGGCAGCGTCGGGCGCCTGCTCGGCGAGCAGGCGACTCGCGCCGAACCGCCGCGCACCATGATCAGCCAGACGCCGCAGGTATGGCTCGACTGCCAGGTGACCGACCAGTTCGGCGGCTTGGAAATCGGCTGGGACGTACGCGACGACCTGTTTCCGGACGGCATGCCGGCCGCGATGTTCGATGCGTATGTCGCGCTGCTGGGCCGGCTGGCCGACGATGCCGCATGGTGGTCGCGTGCGGGCGACATCGTGCTGCCGTCCGCTGCGCCGGTCGCCGACGTGCATCCGGATGCCGATACGCATATCGCGGCCGGTTTCGCCGCGCAGGCGTTGCGTACGCCCGATGCGCCGGTCGTGATCGACGCGCAGGGGGCGCGCACGTACC
The DNA here is from genome assembly GCF_902833155.1 of Burkholderia sp. BCC1047. Classification (NCBI taxonomy): domain Bacteria; kingdom Pseudomonadati; phylum Pseudomonadota; class Betaproteobacteria; order Burkholderiales; family Burkholderiaceae; genus Burkholderia; species Burkholderia sp. BCC1047. The sequence goes on from NZ_CADFEH010000001.1 coordinate 318,169, forward strand.
GCGACGTCGCGCAACACGCGGCGGCGCTGCGTACGGCGCTGGAACAGGCCGGTGTCGGCGTGGGCGACACCGTCGCGGTGCTGATGCCGAAGTGCGCGCACCAGCTCGCGGCCGTGCTCGCGATCGTTCAGGCGGGCGCCGCGTACGTGCCGGTCGACAGCCGCCAGCCGGCGCTGCGGCAGCAGGCCATTCTGCGCAATGCGCGGGTACGTGCGGTCGTCAGCATACAGGCGCTCGCATTCGAACACGATGGTTGCGTGCGCATCGATATCGATGCGTTGCCGATCGATCCGCAATGGCCGCCGCGCGCCGCGTGCGACGTCGCCCCCGATGCGTTGGCCTACGTGATCTACACGTCGGGTTCCACTGGCGAGCCGAAGGGCGTGATGCTGAGCCACGCGGCGGTGTGCAACACGCTCGCCGACATCAGCGCGCGGCATGCGGTCGGCGCGGGCGACGTGGTGCTGGGCCTGGCCGAACTGAGCTTCGACCTGTCCGTCTACGACTGCTTCGGTGCAACCGCGCGCGGCGCATGCATCGTGCTGCCCGATCCGGCGCGCGGCAACGATCCGTCGCACTGGGCCGAACTGATGGCGCGCTATCGCGTGACGCTATGGAACTCGGTGCCCGCGCAGGGGCAAATGCTGATCGACTACCTCGAAGGCGAACCGGCGCTCGACGTGCCGGGCCCACGTCGCGTGCTGTGGTCGGGCGACTGGATTCCGGTGACGCTGCCGACCCGCTGGTGGCGCCGCTGGCCCGACAGCGCGCTGTTCAGCCTGGGCGGCGCGACCGAAGCGTCGATCTGGTCGATCGAGCATCCGATCCGCCCCGAAGACACGCAGCTCGCGAGCATTCCGTACGGCCGCGCGCTGACAGGGCAGACGATGGAGGTGCTCGACGCACTCGGTCGGCCGTGCCCGCCCGGCGTGCGCGGCGAGATCCATATCGGCGGCGTCGGGCTCGCAACGGGCTATGCGAACGATCCCGTGCGGACGGCCGAACGCTTCATCCGTCATCCGGACGGACGCAGGCTTTATCGCACCGGCGATCTCGGTCGCGTGCGCGCCGACGGCTCGCTCGAATTCCTCGGGCGGCAGGACGATCAGGTGAAGATCCGCGGCTACCGGATCGAACTGGCCGAGATCGACGCGGCGCTGACCGCGCATCCGCTCGTCGGCGCGGCCGCGACGATCGTGCTCGGCGACGGCGCGGAGCGCCGGCTCGCGAGCTTCGTGTCGCTGCAGGGCGCGGAAGCGCCGCCGTCGGCGCAGGACGATGCGCTGCATGACGTAGCGACGCAGGTGCGTGCGGCATTCGACGCCGCGCATTGGCCCACGCAGGCGGACGTGTCGCGTTCGGTCGCGCAGCTCGAAACGGCATGCGTGGCGTCGCTCGCCGCGTGGATCGTGCCGGCCGGCGGCTTGACGACGGACGGCTCGACCGGTTTCGCGACGCTGTGCGAGCGGCTGCGCGTGCCGGCGGCACGACGGCATCTGCTGCGCCACTGGCTCGCGATGCTGGTCGCGCATCGCGTGCTGGATGCGGACGCCGACGACGGCTGGCGCATGCGGCCCGACGCGCACATCGTCGACGCGCTTGCCTGCTGGGACGCATTCGCGCAACACGCGTCGCCCGAGCTGTGGCCGGCCGTGCTCGTCGACTACTTCCGCGATAGCGCCGGATGTCTCGACGCGCAGATCGACGGCAGCGTATCGCCGGCCGGCCTGATGTTCCCGGAAGGTGCTCCGCATATCGCCGAAGCGATGTACAGCGACGGCGAACATGCCCGCGCGCTGCATCGCGGGATGGCGCAGGCCGTGCGCGCGGTGATCGAGCGCGAGCCGCAGCGCGCGTGGCGCATCCTCGAGATCGGTGCGGGCACGGCCGCCGCGACGCGCGCGATCGTCGACGCGCTCGCGCCGCTGGTCGAAGCCGAGACGCGCATCGATTACCTGTTCAGCGACGTGTCGAGCTACTTCCTCGCGGCCGCGCGCGAGCGTTTCGCCGCGTATCCGTGGATGCGCTTCGTGCGCTTCGACATGAACGCGCGCTGCGACGCGCAGGGCATTGCGCCGCATTCGGTCGACCTGACGATCAGCTCCGGCGCGCTGAACAATGCGCGCGATACGGTCGCGCTGATCGCCGGATTGCGCGCGCTGTCGGCCGCCGACGCGTGGTGGGTGATCCAGGAGCTGACGGCCGAGCATCCGGAAATCAGCATCAGCCAGGCGCTGATGATGGAGACGCCGGACGACGCGCGGGCCGCATCGGCACGGTTGTTCGTGCCGCACGCGCAGTGGCTCGAATGGCTGCAGGCCGAAGCGGGCGATCGCGCGCTCGGTTGCGTCGCGCCCGACACGCCGCTCGCCGCGCTCGGCTACGACATCCTGCTTGCCCACGTGAAGCGCGGCGCGGCGCGCATCGCGCCGGATGCGCTGCTGGCGTTCGTCGCCGAGCGCGTGCCGGGCTACATGGTGCCGTCGCAACTGCGCGTGCTCGAACGTTTGCCGGTGACCGCGAACGGCAAGATCGACCGCCGTACGCTGGCCGGCATCGCCGATATCCGCGAGCCGGCGCCGGCGGTGGTCCGACCGGTGGCGACGCCAGCCGCCGATCCGCTGCTGGCGCGACTGATCGGTTTGTGGGAAACCGTGCTCGATATGCGCGACGTCTCGCCGGATCAGGACTTCTTCGCCGCGGGCGGCGATTCGCTGTTGATCGCGCAACTCGTGTCGCGGCTGCGCGGCGAGGAACCGCTCGCACATGCGCATCCGTTCGACCGGCTGCTGCGCTGGGTGCTCGCGCAGCCGACGCCGGCCGCGTTCGCGCAATGCCTGCGCGACGCGGGCGAGCAGCCGGCGAGCGCGCCGCCGACGGCCGCGCCTGCCGCCTCGCGCGCGCCGCGTGCTTCGACGGTCGTTCATGCGCCGGCGCCGCGCGTGCGCGCCGGCGTGCGGCCGATTCCACTCGCGCCGGGCGACGGCGTGCCGCGCGTGATCGTGCACGAAGGGCTCGGCACCGTGCATGCGTATCGTCCGGTGCTTCCCGCGCTCGCACGGCTCGGCCCGGTGCTCGGCTTCGCGGTGCGCGACGCGCAGGACTATCTCGACCTGCCGGCGCGGCACCTGAACGCGACGCTCGGCCGGCGTTATGCGGAGGCGCTGTGGCGCAGCGGCGTGCGCGAGGTCGACGTGCTCGGCTATTGCTCGGGCGGGTTGATCGCGCTGGAGATGGCGAAGTCGCTGGTGCAACTCAGCGTCGCGGTGCGCACGCTCGACATCGTGTCGAGCTACCGGATTCCTTACCTGATCGAGGACGAACGCCTTGTGCTGTTCAACTTCGCGGCGACGCTCGGGCTGCCGCTCGACGCGCTCGGTTTTCCGGAGACGTACGTGCTGGCCGACGCGCTCGCCGACGCGTTGAAGGCGGACCCCGCGCGGCTCGCGCCCGGCAGCTTGCAGGCGCAGCTCGAAATCTTCGGCGATCGCTGCGAGCCGCTCGACGTGCTGCGCGACCGTGTGTTGCGCGCGGCGGCCGGCCTGTCGATGCAGGACGCGCTCGCGCATCCGCTGCTCGACGAGCGCGAGCGGCTCTACCGGCTCTTCATGCATTCGGTGCAGGCGTGCCATTGGGCCGGCGATGCGCCGTATGCGGGCGCGTTGCGGCTGTTCGTGCCGGAGCGCTGCAATCCGCTGATTCCGCAGCAGCGCGCGGCGCTCACCGACTACTGGACGGCGCAGGCGCTCGGCGGCATCACCGCCGTCGATATCCCCGGCGGTCATTTCGACTGCCTGAACGCCGCGTTCGTCGATACCCGCCTGAAGGAGGCACGATGAAGGTCCATCCGCTGCCGGTCGTCGTGGCCGGCTCCCGTTTCGGTCAGTTCTATGCGGCGGGCCTCGCGGCATCCGGTTCGTATCGCGTCGTCGGCATCCTCGGGCAGGGCAGCACGCGCACGGCGGCATTGGCCGCGCGCGTCGGGGCGCCGGTGTTCGACCGCGTCGACGCGTTGCCGGACGACGTGCGTGTCGCCTGCGTCGCCGTCGGCGGCGCGGCGCGTGGCGAGCAGGGCGCAGCGCTCGCGTGCCGGCTGCTCGAACGCGGGATCGACGTCGTGATCGAGCATCCGCTGCTGCCCGACGAATGGGACAGCGTGCTGCGCACCGCGTCGCGCGAGGGGCGCCGTTGCCTGCTCAACAGCTTCTATCCGAACCTGCCGGTCGTCGCGCGCTTCATCGCGGTCGCGCGACGGCTGCGCGAGACGAGCGCGCCGGTGCATGCGGATGTCGTGTGCTCGGTGCAGGCGAGCTACGCGGCGCTCGACGTGCTCGCGGCCGCGTTGCAGGGCGTCGGGCCGTGGTCGGTCGAACCGATCGGGCCGGCGCTGTCGTCGATGCGCGAATGCGCGATGGTGCTCGCCGAAACGCCGGTGTCGCTGCGCGTGCACAACGAGATGGCGGCGGCCGACGACGGCCGGATGAGCCTGCTGTTCGGCATCACGCTGACGACCGACGCCGGCACGTGGACGCTCGCGTCGCCGCACGGCCCGCTGTGGTGGGCGCCCGCGCTGCGCGAGCCGGCGATGGATGAAAACGGCCTGTTCCCGATTTTCGGCGAGCCGGCCGGCGACGCCATGCCGAGCATCCAGATCTGCGACGACGCACAGGACACGTGGGCCGACATTCACGCGCGCTGCTGGCCGCAGGCGGCCGTGCGCGCGGTCGACCGGCTCGTGTCCGGCGAAGGGCTGCACGCGTGCAACCAGCGCGGTATCGACGTGGCGCGTGTCTGGCAGCAATTGACCGCGCAACTCGGTTTTCCGGAGCAGCCGCCGGGCGATGCGCGCGCCGCGACGCTCGGCATGCTGCTGGAGCGTGCCGCATGAAGGGGCTGCTTTCGATGTTGCGGCCGTTCGCGGTGCCGCTCGTCACGGCGGTGGCGCTGCAGGCGTTGGCCGGCGTCGCGTCGCTCGTGCCCTGGCTTGCGCTCGCGCATCTCGCCGACGCGTGGCGCGCGACGGCGCAGCTCGACGCGGCGGCGCGCGGCTGGCTCGTCGCGGCCGCGGCGGCCGGCGCATGCTGGCTGGGCGGCCAGACGGTCGCGCTGCACCTGACGCACCGCGTCGACGCCGATCTCGGCGACCGCCTGCGCAAGCGCCTCGCCGATCATCTGCAGCGTTTGCCGCTCGGCTGGTTCGCACGATCGGGCAGCGACCGCATCGCGCGCCATGTCGACCAGGACGTGCGCGCGCTGCACCAGCTCGTCGCGCATGCACCGGCCGATCTCACGCAGCTCGTCGTGGTGCCGTGCGCGGCGCTCGCGTGCCTGCTTTACCTGAATCCGGCGCTGCTCGCGTTCGCGCTCGTGCCGCTCGTCGCCGGTGCGGCGCTGTTCCGCTGGATGCGGTCGGCCCGATTCGCGCCGGCCTTCGCGGCGCGCAACGCGGCGCTCGAACGGCTGATGGGCGACTACGCGCAGCTCGCGCAGAATCCGGCGCTCGTGCGGCAATATCCGGGCGCCGGCATCGAGGCGGCCGCGCTGGCGTCGGCCGGGAATTTCTCGCACGCGTTCTCGGCGTGGGTCGGCCGCATCGGCGGCCTCGGCGCCTGCACGCAGGTGCTGCTCGGCACGCCGTTCCTGCTCGCGTGGGTCGTGTTCGGCGCGACGTGGCTGACGGCCGGGCAGTTGCCGGTCGGCACGCTGTGCGCGTTCGCGCTGCTGATCTGGGCGGTCGCGGCGCCGGTGCGCGCGCTCGGTCACGGCGCCGATGCGTTGCGCGAGGCACGCGCGGCCGCCGCGCGGCTCGATGCGTTGCTCGCGCAGCCGGGCTTGCAGGAACCTGCCGACGGCGCGGCACAGGCGCCGCGCGATGCATCGATCGAACTGCGCGGCGTGCAGGTCGACATCGACGGCGAGCCGATCCTGCGCGACATCGACGCGACGATCGCGGCCGGCACGACCACCGCGATCGTCGGGCCGTCGGGCGCGGGCAAGAGCACGCTGCTGATGCTGCTCGCGCGCTTCATGGAGCCGGATCGCGGCACGGTGCGGCTCGGCGGCGCCGATCTGCGGCTGCTCGCGTCGGCAACGCGCCGCGGACAGATCGCGATGGTGTTCCAGCAGGCGACCGCGCTCGACGATGTGTCGATTGCCGCGAACATCGCGCTGTACCGGCCCGATGCCGATCGCGACGCGATTCGCGCCGCCGCGCGGGCAGCCTGTATCGATGCACGCATCGACGCATTGCCGGGCGGCTACGACTGCGTGTGCGGTCGCGACGTCCGGCTGTCCGGCGGCGAACTGCAGCGACTGTCGATTGCACGTGCGCTGCTGTCGCGCGCGCCGGTGCTGCTGCTCGACGAACCGGCGTCGGCGCTCGATCCGCAAACCGGGCGCGCATTGCGCAACGCATTGCGCGCCGACACGCGAACGCGCGTGATCGTCAGTCACGATCTCGACGCGATCCGGCATGCGGACCAGATTCTCGTGATGGCGCGCGGCCGCATCGTCGAGCGCGGCACGCATGCGGCGCTGCTGGCCGCGCACGGGCTGTATGCGCGGCTCTGGCGCGAACGCGACGCAGCAGGCGGGGAGGCCGCATGATGACGCAATCGCTCAAACGTTTGCAGTGCCTGCCGCGCGACACGCGCCGCGCGCTGTGGCGCGGCGTGAGCTGGGCCGTGGCCGCCGCGTTGCTCGACGGCGCGTGCGGGCTGCTGCTCGTGCCGCTGATCCGCGCCTGGTTCGCCGGCGCGCAGGCTGCCGCGCTGCACTGGACGGCCGTGCTCGGCGCGCTGACGCTGGGCCATGCGCTCGTGCTGTACGTCGCGCAACTTCGCGGCTATCGCGCGGGCGGTGCGCTGGCCGTCGGTCTCGTCGAACGCCTCGTGCAACACCTGCCGCGCATCGCATTGTGGCAGGCGGTGCGCGACAGTCATCCGGCCGGGTTGCTGCGCGGGCCGGTGATGCAGGCGATGGGCATGCCCGCGCACCTGCTTGGGCCGTTGATCGGCGCGGTCGTCACGCCGCTCGCGGTGGTCGCGGGGCTCGCATGGATCGACTGGCGCATCGCGTTGTGTCTCGCGGCGGCGGCCGTGCTGCTGTTCGCGCTGCTGGAGCGCGGCGGTGCGCGCACGCTCACGTTCGAACAGGCGCGCGCCGCCGGCGATCGCGACATGGCCGTGCAGCTTCAGACCTTCGCCGCGCATCAGGGGCTGCTGCGCTTCGCGGGCCGCGAAGGCGACGCGCGCGCGGCGCTGCAGCGCGCATTCGACGAACAGCATCGCCGCACGCGAGCGCTGATGCGGCGCTCGCTGCCGATCGAACTCGGGTTCGCGGGCGCGGTGCAGGGCGTGTTCGTCGCGATGCTGCTCGGCGGCGCATGGACGGTCGCGGCTGGCCGGCTCGACGCGGCGACGGCCGTGGCGGTACTCGTGCTGCTCGTGCGCTTCATCGAGCCGCTCGCGCAACTCACGCAGCTCGACCAGGCGTTGCGCGGCGGCTGGCGCGCGCTCGACACGGTGCTCGCGGTGCTGCACGCGCCGCGTTTCGACAGCCCCGAGCGCGGCACGCCGGTACACGACGCGAGCGTCGACGCGGTACGCGTCGGCTATCGGTCGGCCAGCGGCGCGACGCTGCTCGACGGGATCGACCTGCATTGCCCGGCGGGCGGCTTCGTCGCGATCGTCGGCCCGACGGGCGCGGGCAAGAGCACGCTGCTCGGCGTGCTCGCGCGGCTCGACGACCCGTGCACGGGGCGCGTGCTGCTCGGCCGTGCCGACGTGCGGCACCTGAGCGAGGCGACGCTCGCCGCGACACGCAACCTCGTGTTCCAGGACAACGGGCTGTTTCGCGGCAGCCTCGCGTGGAACGTGCGGATGGGGCGACCCGACGCGATCGATGCCGAATTGCGCGCCGCGCTGGATGCCGTTGGTCTGCTGCGCGACGCCGAGCGCCTGCCGGACGGCCTCGACACCGACGTGGGGCCGGGCGGCCAGTTGCTGTCGGGCGGGCAGCGCCAGCGGGCGTGCCTGGCGCGTGCGCTGCTGGCGCGGGCGCCGGTGCTGATGTTCGACGAACCGACCGCGAGCCTCGACGAGCTGAGCGCGCGGCGCGTGCGCGATGCCCTCGTCGCGCTGCGCGGGCAGCGCACGCGCATCGTCGTCACGCACCAGCCGGCACTCGCGGCGGTCGCCGACACGATCGTCGTGCTCGATGCGGGCCGCGTGCGGGCGACCGGCACGCATGCCCATCTGATCGAGACCGATGCGTGGTACGCGACGTTCGCTCGCGCCGGGCGGCCGCCCGACGGGGCGTTGCCCACCGGCCGGGACACGGAAACCCGGCCGGCCGAATCCGAGTACTGACGTGAACAATGCGGGCCGCCGTGCCCGGAATCGATAGGAAAAGCCCGTCGATCGAAAATTCGCCCGCCGATTCCAATTGATAATGAGAATGATTATCAAATACGGGGGGCGGGGAATGCGGTACGCGGTACGAGAACCACAGAGATCGATGATGAGGGGCGCACGCGTCGTCCGTTTCGGGCGCTGGCGTCCGTCGCTGTATCTCGGCCTGCTGATCGCCGCGCATCCGGCGGCGGCGTTCGCCGATGCGGCGCGGGCGGGCGGCGCGGAAGTCCGCAAGGAAGAGGCGGCCACCGCGCAGCCTGCCGAAGGCGAGTTGAAGGCGATTGCGGTGAATGCGTCGCGGGGTGTGGCCGACGATCCGTCGGTGGCGACGGTCGGCAAGATGCCGCTCGCGCTGCGCGAGATTCCGCAGTCGGTCAGCGTGACGACGCGCGAGCGGATCGACCAGCAGAACCTGTTCTCGCTCGACGAGGTGATGCAGCAGTCGGCCGGCGTGACCGTGCAGCCTTACGTGCTGCTCACCACCGCGTACTTCGTGCGCGGCTTCAAGGTCGATTCGTTCGAGTTCGACGGCGTGCCGGTCGTGATCGGCGACATGGCGAGCGCGCCGCAGGACATCTCGGTGTACGAGCGCGTGGAAATCCTGCGCGGCGCGAACGGGCTGCTGCACGGCTCGGGCAATCCGGCCGCGACCGTCAACCTCGTGCGCAAGCGTCCGCAATACCAGTTCTCCGCGCATGCGACCGCAAGCGTGGGCAGCTGGGACCGCTATCGCGCGGAAGCCGACATCGGCGGCCCGCTCAATGCGGCCGGCACGGTGCGCAGCCGGCTCGTCGCCGCGTACGAGGATCGCCACTTCTTCTACGACCATGCGAAGCAGGACACGCGTTCGATCTATAGCGTCACGGAAGTCGACGTGACGCGCGACACGCTGCTCACGTTCGGCGCGCAGTACCAGACGACGTCGTCGGTGCCCGACATGTCCGGCGTGCCGATGGCGCGCGACGGATCGAGCCTCGGCCTGTCGCGCTCGACGTTCCTCGACACCGCGTGGGGCCGTTTCAACTGGGATACGACGCGCGCATTCGCATCGGTCGAGCAGAAGCTCGGCGCCGGCTGGAAGGCGAAGGTCAGCGGCGAATACCAGAGCGTGCGCTCGGACCTGAAGTACGCGGGTTCGTTCGGCGCGATCGATCCGGCGACGGGCGCCGGCGGCCGACTGACCGGCGCCGCGTATCAGTTCAGCAGCTACAGCCGCAGCGTCGATGCGAACGTGCAGGGTCCGGTGCATGCGTTCGGGCTCACGCACGACCTGCTGTTCGGTCTCACCTACGCGAACAGCAGCAGCGGACAGATGACCGCGCCGCTGCTCGGCGACGTGGCCGGCACGCCGGTGAACGTGTACCGCTGGAACCCGAGCAGCGTGCCGGAGCCCGGCGTCGGGCCGTACCAGCAGTCGCAGCAGAACGACGTTTCGCAGAAGGGCGTCTACGGGCTCGGCCGCATCAAGCTCGCGGAACCCGTGACGCTCGTGCTCGGCGGCCGGATGAGCTGGTGGAACCAGGACAGCCTCGGCGCGCACTACAACACCGGCCACCAGTTCACGCCGTACGGCGGGCTGATCTGGGATTTCGCGCGCGACTGGTCGTGGTACGCGAGCTATGCGGAAGTGTTCCAGCCGCAGACCAAGTCGATGTGGGGCGGCGGCATCCTGACGCCGGTGAAGGGGCGCACCTACGAGACGGGCGTGAAGGGCGAACTGGCGGGCGGCAAGCTCGACGTGTCGCTCGCGGCGTTTCGCATCGATCTCGACAACAACCCGCAGGTCGATCTCGCGCATCCGTGCGCGGGGCCGAGCTGCTACTACGTGAACGGCGGCAGCGTGCGCAGCCAGGGCTTCGAGTTCGAGGCGAACGGCCGCATCACGCCGTGGTGGAGCGTGTGGGCGAGCTACACGTACGACACGATGCGTTATGCGGACAATCTCGCGAACGCGGGCACGTTCGCGCCGCTGCTGAACCCGCGCCACCTGTTCCGGCTGTGGACCAACTACGACCTGCCGTGGCAGGCGCGGCGCTGGAGCATCGGCGGCGGCGTGCAGGTGCAGAGCAGCTACTCGGCGCAGGCGAACGGCGTCACGATGAGTCAGGGCGGCTACGCGCTCGCGAGCGTGCGGCTCGGCTACCGCTACGACAAGCACTGGAGCGCCGCGCTCAACGTCAACAACCTGTTCGACCGCCATTACTACCTGAGCCTGAGCCAGCCGGGCTGGAACAACCGTTACGGGGAACCGCGCAACGTGATGCTGACCGTGCGCGGCCAATTCTGATGGCGTCCGGCTGGGGTGCGCGAGCGGCGATCGCGATCGGCGGCGTGCTGCCCGGTGCGGCCGCGCTCGCGATCACGCTGGCCCGTCATTACCCGGCCGACGGCCTGAACCGGCTCTATGCGGCCGTGCTGCTGACGCTCGCCGCGAGCGTCGCCGTGTTGCTGTGGGTGCTCGTCGCGCCCGGCCGTCGGCAGGCCGCCTGGCGCGCGGGTGCGTGGCTCGCGGTGCTCGTGCCGTGCGCGATGTTGTGGGGAGGGCGCTGACATGGACGCTTCGTCGCGTTCGCGCTGGCGCGCGCTGCATCGCGGCGCCGGCGCGCTGTTCGGCGTGGTGCTGTTCGTCGTGTTGTTCAGCGGCGCGTGGAGTCTCGCGTTCGATTCGATGCAGGGCTGGTGGCGGCCGCCGGCGCTCGCCGTCGCGCGGCCGACGTTGCCGCTCGATGCGCTCGTCGCACGTGCGGCGTCGCTCGGGGTCGCGTTGCGCGACGCGCGTATCGTGCTGCCGCGGCCGGACGATCCGGCCATCCGTTTCTGCGACGCGCGCCAGACGTGCACGCTCGCGCTCGATCCGGCGACCGGCGCGCCGCTGCCCGACGCCGCGCGGGCGACGTCGATCGTCACGCTGCACAAGACGCTGTTCGCCGGCTTCCCCGGGCGCATCTTCGTCAGCCTGTGGGGCATCGTGCTGCTCGTGCTCATCGTCGCGGGCGTCGTCGTGCATCGCAAGCGCTGGCCCGACGCGGCGCGCATCCGGCGCGGCCACGGCTTGCGCATCGCGCTGTTCGACCTGCACGCGTGGATCGGCCTGTGGGGTACGCCGTGGCTCGTGCTGTTCGCGTTCACCGGCGCGTTGTCGGGGCTCGGTGCGCTCGGCACGGTGGCGCTCGCGGGCGTCGCGTATCCGGGGCAACCGCAGCGTGCGTTCGCCGAACTGCTCGGCGGGTCGCCGCCCGTCGAGGCCGGCGGTCCGTGGCGGCATTCGCCCGATCTCGATGCACTACTGCGGCGCGATGCGGTGCGCAGGCCGGATTTCCGGCCCGAAGCCGTCGCGTTGCAGCGCTGGGGCGACGTGAACGCGCGCGTCGAGATTGCCGGTACGACCGCGGGCCTGCCGAGCACGGCCGTGTTCGAACGCCACCTGTATCGCGCGGCGGACGGGCAATGGCTCGCCGACGCGACGTCGCGCGGCCGCGGCTTCTGGCTGCGCGCGTTCATCGCGGTGCAGCCGCTGCATTTCGCGCAATACGGCTGGGTTGGCGCGGCGGGCGGCGTGCTGCGCGTGCTGCATTTCCTGATGGGGCTCGCCGCCTGTGCGTTGTGCGCGACGGGGCTGCATCTGTGGATCGAGCGGCGGCGCGCGCAGCGCGATCGTGCGGCGGACCTGCTGGCCGCCGCCGCGGTCGGCGTGTGCGGCGGGCTCGTGCTCGCGGGCGGCGTGCTGCTGTTCGCCGGTCGTGCGTTGCCCGATGGCGTGCACGTCGACCATGCGCTCGCGCTGCTGTTCTGGGTCGTGTGGGGCGGCGCGAGTGCGCTCGCCGCCTGTGTCGCCGATCGCGCGGCATGGCTGCGCGTGCTGATGCGTGCGGCCGGCGTCGCGTACGCGCTGGCCGGCGCGACCCATTGCGCGATCGCGCTGCTGGGCGCGGGCAGACCCGTGTACTGGCCGATCGACGCGGCGCTCGTCGCCTTCGGCGCATTGCTGCTGCGGGCGGCGCGCCGTCCGCGGCGCGACGCGATGTTGGCCGCTCGCGTGCCGGCCGGCGCCGAACCTTTTTAACCTCATTCAACTGGAGACTTCGATGCGCGATCTGTTCGAACATCGCCGCCTGGTCGTCACGATCACGCTGCTTTACCTGTCACAGGGCATCCCGATCGGCATCGCGATGGACGCGATGCCGACGCTGCTGCGCCACGACGGCGCGCCGCTTCATGCGCTCGCGTTCCTGCCGCTCGTCGGGCTGCCGTGGGTCGTGAAATTCCTGTGGGCGCCCGTCGTCGACAATCGCTGGTCGCCCCGCATCGGCCGGCGGCGCAGCTGGATGCTGCCGATGCAGACGATCGTCGTGCTGTGTCTCGTCTGCCTCGCGCAGATCGGGATGACGGTCGCGACGGCGGGCTGGGCGGTCGGGCTGCTGGCCGTCGCGTCGCTCGCGAGCGCGACGCAGGACATCGCGAACGACGGGATGGCCGCCGAGCATTTCAGCGGCGACACGCTCGCGAAGATCAACGCGATCCAGATCGCGGGCGTGATGATCGGCTTCTTCGGCGGCGGCGCCGGCACGTTGACGCTGATCGGCCGGTTCGGCCAGCCCACCGCGTTTCTCGCGCTGGCGGCCGTGCCGCTCGCGAGCCTCGTCTGCGTGCTGTGGGTCTTGCCGCGCGACGCGGATCGCGCGCGCGCCCGGCCCGACCATGAGGCGAGCCTCGTGCGTTTCGCGAAGCGGCCGCGTTCGTGGTCGCTGCTGTCGCTCGCGCTGCTGTCGGCGATGACCGCCGTATCGGGCTTCGGCCTGTCGAAGCTGTTCCTCAACGACGCGGGCTGGTCGCTCGATGCGATCGGCATGCTCGGGATGGCGGGCGGCGTCGTGACGGTCGTGCTCGGATGCGGCGGCGGCGCGTGGCTCGTGAAGGCGCTCGGCCTGTGGCGCGCGTTTACGGCCGGCGTGAGCTGTGCGGGCGCGGCGGCGCTGCTGTGGTTCGCGCAGGCGAGCGGGTGGCTGCCGGTGTCGCCGTCGTGGGCGTGGCCGTGCACGGTGCTCGGCTCGCTGGCGACCGGCATCACGTCGGTGTCGATCATGACGGCCGGCATGCGTTTCGCGGGCGGCAGCGATCAGGCCGGCACCGACGTGACGGCCGTGCAGAGCACGCGCGATCTCGGCGAGCTGATTGCGTCGTCGACGATTCTGTCGCTGACCGCGAAGGTCGGTTATACCGGCGGGTTTCTCACGGGCGTCGCGCTCGCGGTGCTGGCGGCGCTGATCGCGATGACGCTGCGGCGGCGCGAGGCGGCGTATGCGGTGAAGGGGGACGATGCGCTGGTGTCGTGACGGGAACGCCGTCCGCCCGGCGCGTATCGCGCAAGCTTGCGCAAGCGCGTCGAAAAATCGACGTCATGCGGATGACGCGCGCGCCTGATAAGCCTGTGCGATCTGCTGCGCATGCTTCTGCATCGAGCGCACGAAGCGCTTGATGTTGCCGTCGGTCATGCGGGACGCGATGGCGCCCAGGCCGATCGCGCCGATCGTCTCTTCGGCATCGGTCACGATCGGCACGCTGATGCCGCGATAGTGCGTATTCTGAAGGTCGACGTCGAGACATCCATAGCCGTGCCGGCGGCAATGGGCGGCCCGCGCACGAATCTCGGACACCGTCGTGCCGAATACGGCGAAGCGCCGTGCATTGCGTGTCAGCAGCGCATCGAATTCCACACGCGCCATCGTCTGCATCAACGCGATGCCGCCGATACTGACGCCCAGCGGACGGCGATTGCCGACATCCACATACAGGATTTTCGCGGGGTTTTCGCCCGCACGTCGGTCGATGCAGACCGAGTCGAGCGCATTGCGCGCGGTCAGAAAAACCGTTTCGCCGAAGCTGGCGCGCAATGCGTCCAGATGCGGTGACGCAATGGTCCTGACCGGAAAGCGATTGCGGCGCGACAGCGCGAGCAGGAACACTTCCTGGCCGATGTAATAGCGGCGCTCGCCTGCCGGTTTTTCCACGAGCCCCTGTTCCACCAGCGTGGCCAGCAAGCGATGGACGGTGGCGGGCGCAAGCGCGAGTTCTTCCGCGATGTCACTCAGGCGCCGCCCCTGATCCTGGCCGATCGCCACCGCGCCGAGGATCTGCGCGACCCGTTCCGTGCTGCGCACGATCTCGCTGCGGGCGGGCGCCGGGTCCTGGTTCTCGCCGCCATGTTCCGGCATGGCCGGTCGCTTCACTTCCCGTTTCGTCGTCATGTCCGTTGTCTGATGCGGCCGGTTTCCGGCATGCAAAGTTTTTCCGCCTGGCGGAATTTTTCGCCGTTCCCGGATTGTTGCACGGTTTCGGCGTTACTACACTGAGCCAGCCGATGAACGAACGACAACGCGTTCGGCGCGACATTCAGACATGCGATTTTGCCCGCACGCGAGCGTGCGACAGGATCGAAGAGGAGACGAGACATGCCATCGACCATTGCCGCACCGCGGGCACTGCAGCCCGACCGTGCCGACCCCGTATTTCGCAAAATCATCTGGCGCGTGATGCCGTTGGTCTTCATCGGCTACCTGTGTGCGTTTCTCGACCGCATCAACATCGGCTACGCGCAATTGCAGATGAAGGATGCGCTGGGGTTCTCCGATTCGGTCTACGGGCTCGGCGCCGGCATCTTCTTCGTCAGTTATCTGCTGTGCGAAGTACCGAGCAACCTGCTGTTCGAGCGGATGGGCGCGCGCAAGACGTTCCTGCGCATCATGCTGCTCTGGGGGCTGACGTCGGCGGCCACGATGTTCGTGCGGACGCCGCTGCAGTTTTACGTGATGCGCTTTCTGCTCGGCGTGTTCGAGGCGGGCTTTTTCCCCGGCGTGATTCTCTACCTCGGTTACTGGTTCACGCCCGAATGGCGCGGCCGTGCGACCGGCGCGTTCCTGTTCGCGTTGCCGGTCGCGGGTGTCGTCGGCGGTCCGCTGTCGGGCACGCTGATCCGCGGCATGAACGGCGTTGGCGGCTTCGACGGCTGGCAATGGTGCTTCCTGCTCGAAGGGCTGCCGACGGTGTTCGTCGGACTGCTGTGCTACCGGCTTCTGAGCGACACGCCGGAACAGGCGCCATGGCTGACAGCCGAGGAAAAGCGCATCGTCGCCGCGGCGCTGCCGCCTCGCGGCACCGGCAAGCATGGCGGCGGGGCAGTGATGCGCGACGCGCTGTCCGACGTGCGCGTGTATTCGCTCGGGCTCGTCTATTTCGCGATTGCCTGCGGGTCGTACGCATTCACGTTCTGGCTGCCGATGCTGATCAAGGGGCTCGGCGTGGCCGACCCGGCGACGATCGGCTGGTATTCGCTGCTGCCGTATGCGGCCGGTGCGGTCGGGACGTGGATCGTCGCGGCTCGCTCCGACGCGCGGCAGCAGCGGCGCGCATACATCGTGCCGTCGATGCTGATCGCGGCCTGCACGCTGGCCGCCACCACGCTGGCGAGCCACTCGCTGCCCGTGTCGCTGGCGCTGCTGGGCGTGACCAATTTTTTCCTGATGGGCGCCGGCGTGGTGTTCTGGGCGGTGCCGTCGGCCGTCTTGCCGCAGCGCCACGCCGCCGCGGGCATCGCGATCGTCAGCAGCATCGGCATTCTCGGCGGCTTCTGCAGCCCGACGCTGATCGGCCTGACGCGCGACATGACGGGAAGCCTGTCGGGCGGACTACAGATGATGAGCGTGATTCTCGTCGTCGGCGCCGGCATTGCATGGATGGCGATCGGGCGAGGTGTCGCACGTGACGCGATGGACGGGGAGGCACTTTGAACAGGTATGGCGAGACGGCATTCCGACGCGAGCGGATCATCCGCTTTCACCATTGCGATCCGGCCGGGATCGTCTTCTATCCGCAGTATCTGGTGATGCTTCATGCGTTCATCGAAGCCTGGTTCGACGAAGGGCTCGAACTGCCGTACGGACATTTCATCGGGCAGCAACGGTTGGGCATTCCCGTCGTCAAGCTCGAGTGCGAGTTTTTTGCACCCAGTCGCCTCGGCGATCACGTCGAATTCACGCTTGCGGTCGGACGCCTCGGGAACAGCTCGATCGAGTTCGTGCTGGCGGTGAACGGGGTGAGTCGGGAGGGCGTCGACGAAGTACGCATGACGGTGAAGCAGACCGTCGTGCTGATGTCGCTCGATACGCACCGCCCGGTGCCGTTGCCGGCGTCGCTGCGCGAACGGATGTCCCGGTATCTGCAGCAGGCTGACGCGGGCTGCGGCGGTAGTTGAGCGACGCCGCAGTCCGGCGGTCGCATCGCGATACACCTTCAAACGAAATGGAGAGGAAACCTAAATGGCAAACAAGAAAATCATCGTGCTCGTGGCGCCGACGGGCGGCATGGCGTTCAAGTCGCAGAATCCGAATCTGCCGACCCAGCCCGCGGACATCGCACGAGACGTCTACGATTGCTATAACGCGGGCGCCAGTGTCGTGGCGATTCATGCGCGCCTGCCGAATGACCTCGCGACCTGCAATGCGGAAATCTATCGCGACATCAACACACGCATTCGCGCGAAATGCGACATCGTGATCAACAACTCGACCGGCGGCGGTATTCACGGCGACATGGTGAAGCCGTTCGAGGACGGCTTGCTCGATACCGTCTGGAACGAGCGCCTGAAGGGCATGGATGCGGGCGCGGAGATGTGCACGCTCGACGCCTGCACGATGAACGCGACGTTCAACGGCACGGAAGTCCTGCTCAATACGCCGCCGTCGCGTTGCCGGGAACTGGCCGACGGCATGAAGCGGCGCGGGATCAAGCCGGAATGGGAGGTGTTCAATCCGGCCCATATCCTGCAGGACGTCGCGAGCCTGATCGAGCAGGGTTTCGACGAGCCGCCCTATGTCGTCAACATGGTGCTCAATGCGCACCGTGGTTTCCAGAATGCGATGCCGTATACGCCGCGGGTGCTGCGATAGATGGTCGACCTGTTGCCGAAGGACAGCCTGTTCTGCGTCAGTGGCATCGGTCCGGCCCAGTTGCCGGCGGGAATCAACGCGCTGCTGCTCGGCGGCGCGATCATCCGCGTCGGGCTCGAGGACAACCTGTATTACCGGCAGGGCGAACTGACGACGAATGTCGCGCTGGTCGAGCGGACCGTTCGCCTGCTGAGGGAGATGGATTACGACGTTGCGTCGCCGGCTGAAGCGCGCGTGATGCTGGGCCTGCCGCGCAAGGATACGAGCGTGCGTCCGGAGTTTGCGATGGCTTGATGTTCGCCGGGCGCGTTGCCTGGGGAAGGGCGCCGGCCGCGAGCGAGCGGCCGTCCCGCGCCGCATCACGCGCGGCTCAAGCGCGACTCAAGCGCCGAGCCGCCAGCAGCGCAACGACGAGCAGCACCGCGACATACGCGGCGACGCTCGTCCACGCGCCGCGTTGCCAGAACGCGCCGCCGACCGAGCCGAGCACGCTCGACCCGACGTAGTAGGCGAGCAGATACAGCGAAGCCGCGTGCCCTTTCGCGGCGCCCGCGAGCGCGCCGACCCAGCCGCTCGCGACCGAGTGCGCGACGAAGAAGCCGATCGTCACGAGCACGATGCCGACGACGATCGCGACGAGCGAGTGCGACAGCGTCAGCGCGAGGCCCGCCGCGAACACGACGATGCCGCTGACGAGGACCGGCGCCCGCCCGAGACGATCGGCGAGCGCGCCGGCGCTCGACGACGACACCATCCCGAACAGATAGGCCCCGAAGATCAGCCCGCAGGCGGTCGGGCTCAGGTTGAACGGCGCCGCCATGAGCCGGAACCCGGCGTAGTTGTAGATCGTCACGAACGCGCCCATCACGAGGAAGCCGATCGCGAACACGAACGGCAGGCGCGCGTGACGCAATTGCGCGTGCCACAGCCGCAAGTGGTGACGCAGCGTCAGGTCGGTGCGCTTCACGAAGCGTCGCGACGCCGGCAGCAGCATCACGAACGCGAGCGCCGCGAGCAGATCGACGACGCCGATCGACAGCATCGCCGTGCGCCACGAAAAATGCTCCTCGAGCGCGCTCATTCCGATCCGTCCGATCATGCCGCCGAACGCGGTTCCGCCGACATAGAGCCCCATCGAGAAGCCGAGCCCGTCCGCGGCGATTTCTTCCGCGAGATAGGCCATCGCCACCGCCGGCACGCCGCCCAGCGCGAAGCCTTCGAGCGCACGACAGACGAGCAGCAGATGCCAGTTCGGCGACAGCGCGGCGAGCAGATTGAACAGCGCGGCCAGCGTCATCGATACGAACATCAGCCCGCGCCGCCCGACCCGTTCGGATAGCGCGCCGGCGCACAGGATCGACACCGCGAGCATCCCGGTCGACAGCGATAGCGACAGCGAACTCGACGCCGCACCGACGTTGAATTCGCGGGCGAACGCGGGAAGCAGCGGCTGCACGCAGTACAGCAGCGAGAACGTGGCAAAGCCGGCGAGGAACAGCGCGAACGCGATGCGCTTGTACGCGGCCGAGCGCGGGGACACGCCGGCCGGCAGCGTATCGGGCGCGGACGGTTGCGTACCGGGCATGGAGCGGGAAATCGAAGCGGAGGACATGGGGGCACTCGATGTGCGACGGAATACACGAATTCTTGCGCACGGTCATGTATATGTCCAATATATGAAATGAACCGCAGCAATATGTTTTAACACTGGCTGATAGCCCAGCCCGACTCACCGCGAGGTCACGTCACGCATGGAACTCCGGCATCTCCGCTATTTTCTGGCCGTCGCGGCCGCATCGAATTTCACGAAGGCCGCCGAAACGCTCGGCATCGGCCAGCCGCCATTGAGCCAGCAGATCAAGGCGCTCGAGAACGAGCTCGGCGTGGAGCTGTTCAAGCGGACCGCGCGCGGCGCCGAGCTGACGCTGGCGGGCGAGGTTTTCGCGGAAGAGGCGCGACGCGTGCTCGACGATGCCGAGCGCGCGGCACGGGCGGCGAGACGCGCCGCGCGCGGGGAAACCGGCCATTTGCGGGTCGGCTTCACCGGGACGGCCGCGTTCAATCCGAAGGTGTCGGATCTGATTCGCCGCTTTCGCGAGGCGTTTCCGGATGCGGAGCTGACGTTGCAGGAAGCGACGTCGGGCGTGCTGCTGGAGGCGCTGGAGGCCGGGCGCCTCGACGTCGCGATCGTGCGGCCCGAGCGCCGAGCGGCCGCGACGCTGCGGGTGGCCGACTGGGACGAGGAGCCGATGTTCGTCGCGCTGCCCGTCGCGCATCGGCTGGCGCAGCGCCGGCGCATCGAGCTGGCGGAGCTGGCCGACGAGTCGTTCGTGCAGGTGCCGCGCGCGGCCGGCGGCGCGCTGTTCGACGACATCGTCGCCGCGTGCAAGGCGGCCGGGTTCGAGCCGCGCATGGCGCAACCGGCGCCGCAGATCGCGTCCGCGGTGACGCTGGTGGCGGCGGGCCTCGGCGTGTCGGTCGTGCCGAAGGCAATTACGCAGGTGCAGGTTCCCGGGGTCGTATACCGGCCGTTCGCGGGCAACCGGTTTCGCGCGAGGCTGGCCATTGCGTCGCGCTGCGACGAGCCGTCCGCGGTGGTGCGGAATTTTCTGCTGCTCGCGTAGCGGACAACAAAAAACCCGCGAAGCCATCTGCTGTCGCGGGTTTCTGAAATGCGGGAATGCGAGGAAAACGCATCTGGTGCCGACGGCGAGACTCGAACTCGCACAGCTTTCGCCACTACCCCCTCAAGATAGCGTGTCTACCAATTTCACCACGTCGGCACTGCAAGGGGCGCAATTCTAACGTCACATTTCGCATTTGTGAAGGGGGGATGACAAGGTCGTGTACGGGCACCTCGTCGATCCCGGTAGAATTCGTCCGATCGACCCGACGGGTCCCCGCAACCGCCCCCCGTTTTCTCCCCGTGACCCACACCCTCGAACAACTGCAGGCCGGCCAACTGTCGGGCGCGCGGCAACTGAAGCTCGCGTGCGGACTGACCGAATTTCCGCGCGAGATCTTCGATCTGGCCGACACGCTCGAAGTGCTCGACCTGACCGGCAATGCGCTGTCCGCGTTGCCCGACGATCTGCCGCGGCTGCATCGCCTGCGCATCCTGTTCGCGTCGGGCAACCGCTTCACCGCGTTCCCCGACGTGCTCGGCGCGTGCGAACGACTCGACATGATCGGCTTCAAGGCGAACCGGATCCGCACGGTGCCGCGCGGCGCGCTGCCGCGTGCGCTGCGCTGGCTGATCCTGACCGACAATGCGATCGACGAACTGCCGGCCGACATCGGCGACTGCGCGCGCTTGCAGAAGCTCATGCTGGCCGGCAATCGGCTGCGGGCGCTGCCCGCGGAAATGGCCGCGTGCCGCGCGCTGGAGCTGGTGCGCCTGTCGGCGAACCGGCTGCCCGCGTTGCCGGACTGGCTGCTGCGCCTGCCGCGTCTCGCGTGGCTCGCCGTGGCCGGCAACCCGTTCGGCGCGGCGCCGGAGGCCGCGGCGTCCGCCGGGCCGGACGTCGCGGAGATCGACTGGGCCGCGCTGTCATGTGAACGGAAACTGGGCGAGGGCGCGTCGGGTGTCATTTATCGCGCGCAATGGCGGGCGGACGGCCATCCGCCGCGGACGGTCGCGCTCAAGCTGTTCAAGGGCGCGGTGACGAGCGACGGCCTGCCCGATTGCGAAATGGCCGCATGCCTGCATGCCGGCCGCCACCCGCACCTGATCCCGGTGATCGGTAAGGTGCGCGGGCATCCGGACGGCACGCACGGCCTCGTGATGGAGCAGGTCGATCCCGCGCTGACGAACCTCGCCGGGCCACCGAGCTTCGCGTCCTGCACGCGCGACGTCTATGTCGCCGATACCAAATTCGATCCGGCGCACGCGTTGCGGATCGCGCACGGCATCGCGTCGGTCGCCGCCCATCTGCATGCGCGCGGCATCATGCATGGCGACCTGTATGCGCACAACATCCTGCACGACGGCGCAGGCGGCGCGTTGCTCGGCGATTTCGGGGCGGCGTCGCTGTACGACGTGAACGAGCGCACGCGCGGCGCGAGGTTCGAGCGGCTCGAAGTGCGCGCGTTCGGCTATCTGCTCGGCGAATTGCTCGAGCGCTGCGAACCGCACGCCGGCGCGCTCGATGCGCTGGCGGCGGCGTGCATGAACGAGGACGTCGACGCGCGGCCGTCGTTCGACGAGATCACGGCCGCGCTGGCCGTTCGCATGGGCTGATGGGGATGCGGCTTACGCCTGCCGCGCGGTCAGCAGCTTGATGCCGAGCCCGACGAACAGCAACCCGCTCGCACGCTTGAGCGCGTGCACCGCGCGGCTCATGCCGACGCCGCGATGCAGACGGCGTACGCCGGCCGAATAGACGCTGTGAACGACCACGACCGTGCACGCGATCGTCGCGTACATCACGACGAACTGCAGCGCGAGCGGGCGATCGTGCACGACGAACTGCGGCATGAACGCGGACAGGAAGATCATCGTCTTCGGATTGCTGCCCGACACGAACAGCGCTTCGCGGAACAGCTTCCGGCGATCGGGCACGGCGCGCTCCGCCGCGCCGCTCGATGCGACGCCGGCCTTACGGTCGCCGCGCAACTGCCGGACCCCCAGAACCATCAGGTACGCGGCGCCGATCACCTTCATCGCGACGAATAGCGGCGGCATCGCCGCCAGCACCGCGCCGACGCCAAGCGCGACCAGCAGCACGACCACGCCCTGCGCGACGAGGTTGCCGGCGATCGTCGCGGCGGTGCCGTGCGCGCCGTAGCGCACCGTGTTGCGAATCACGAGCAGCACGTTGGGGCCCGGCGACAGCGTCGTGGCGAGATAGGCTGCGGCAAACAGCATCCAGGTCTGAATGGACATGCGGCGCTCCGAAAGGCGGTTCCGGCAGTCGGGATGAAGCGATGATCGCACGCCAATAATGGCGCGGGCCGCTACCGCCGGAACCGTGCGGTCGCGGCGCGTCAGCGCGCGTCGCGCATGCAGTACGCGGGAATCGACGGCGGCGTGTCGATGGCGGCAGGCCGCGTCATCCACGCGATCCACGCGGCCCATAATCCGCAGGCGATCAGTACCGCGACATTCAGCGGGGTCCGGTAGCGGACGATCAGGTCGGCCAGCGGCAGGCGGTGTTTCATGTGCGTCTCCTTGCTTCGGTCGTGAGCGGGCGGCGTTACTGGCCGGCGTAGGTCGGCGCCTTCGCGTCGCAGGTCACGGACACGGTCGAGCCGTCCGCGAAATGCAGCCGCACCGGCACCTTCGCGCCGGGCGCGACGGCCTGGCGCGGCTCCTCCAGCATCACGTGGTAGCTCTTCGGCTTGAACGTCAGCGTGCCATGTGCGGGCACGACGACCGAGTCGACGTGAACCATCTTCGCGGTGCTGCCGCTCGTCTGCGTTTCATGCACCATCGCCATCCCGTAGGCGGGCGTGTCGATACCGATCAGCGTCGCGGGTGCGTCGCCGCCGTTCTTGAGCGTGAAGTAGCCGGAGGACGGCACTGTCGCCGGCATCGTGCGGATCCAGCACGCATCGGCCTGGATAGCCGGCGCGGCGAAGGTGGCGGACGCGTGCAGCGCCAGCGCCGTGAGCAGGGCGGTCGGAATCGAGCGTTTCATCGTTGGTTCTCCTTATCGGGTGCGATGCCGGCGGCATCGATGCGAATGCGGTCGGCACGGGGCGCCGATGCGCATCCCCGGCGTGACGTGCGTTACTTCAGCGTGAATGCATAGCGGCCGTGCGTGCGATGGCCGTCGCTGGCCACCGCGATCCACGCGACGGTATAGGCGCCGGGCTTCAGGCTCGCCAGTGCGACGTGCATCCGCTTCCGGTTGCCGGCGTCGACGGCCGACTTCCCGTCGACGACCGATTGCCCTTGGCTGTCGGTCACGGCGATCGAGCTGAACGCCGGCTCGAGCGCTTCGCCGAAATCGATCGTGACCGCGTGCGGCGCGCTCGACAGCGTGGCGTTGGGGGCCGGGTCCTGCATTTTCGGGAGCGCGTGCGCATGCGCGGCGTGGAGGGCGACGAAGCCGAGTGCGGCAAGTGCGCCGCGAACGAAAGTAGCGGTTTTCATGGCTGGGTGTGCGAGTAACGAATCGGATGGAAAAAGACGGATTCGACGGACGGCTGCGCGAGCGGCATCGATGTCCGCGGCGCTTAGCGCGGACGTGCGAGGGCGCGCATTCGCATGCGGGCGAATGCAGGCACGGCAATCCGAACCGGTGGCGGCCAACCGCGCGCCCGGCACGACGCCGCGCGCAGCAGGGTGAGACATGATCGTCCTTCGAAACGTGACACGTCGCGCACGCGGGCGGCGTGCGCGGGCGACGCGATGCACGACGGCATTACGCGCAATGGCGACGGATCAGGACGTGAACGGCGGGGCGCGCGGTTGCGCGGCCGTGAGCGGCAGCGCGCGGCGCAGGCTTTCGAAGCGGGTTGCCGCGCGATGCTCGATCGCGTGCACGTGGGCCGCGAACGTCAGTTCGGGAGCAGGTAGCGCGGGCGTATGGGCAAGCAGGCTGCAGTAGCCGCATGCCTGCAGATGGGCCTGCAGGCTTTTCGTCGACGCATCGGCGGAGTGGTCGCCGGCGGCCGGCGCGGCCGAACAGTAGCCGGCCAACAGCGCATCGACGCGCCCCTGCGTGGTCAGCGCCTGCGAGATCGTCGGCGCGAGCGCCGTCATCAGGATGGCGAGCATCCCGATCAGACTGCCGATCTTCCGGAGGCGACGACTCAGCATGCGATGCACGGCGGCGGGTGGACTGACGATGCGGGCGATTATGCCACGCACGCCGGTTCGCCGGTCGGCACCCACCTGCGGCATCGCGGCGCGCTATGCGTGCAGCGCCAGATACTTCGCGATCAGCGTCATCTGCGCGGCCCAGCCCTGGTCGTTCATGTCGCGCGCCGTCGCACGACGCGCTTCGATCAACTGGTCGAAACCCGTCTCGGTGACCGTGAGCAGCGTGCCGCCGGCTTGTGCTGTGAGCGTGAACGTGACGAGCGTCATCGGCTCCGACGCGTAATCGACATTCGGATCGATCGCGAACGGATGCCAGCGAAACGAGAACAGTTGCTTGGGTTCGATACGGTCGACGACGATTTCGAACACGGTGCCCGCATAGGGCTCCTGCGCCTTGGCGACGTCGTCGTCGACGCGGGTCGGCGTGATGCGGCCGAACAGCGACTGGCCGGCCTCGAACGGGCCGTCGAACGACACGCCGAACCACTGGCCGAATTCGCCGGAGTTGCTGACGGCTGCCCACACGCGGTCGGGCGACGCGGCGAGCAGCGCCTGTTTTTCGATGCGATCGGTTTGCTGGACCATCATGTTCTCCATGCAGGATCGAGCATTGCAGAGCGACGCGCGCGGCCGCGCGCGACGGCTAGTCGAGCATGGCCGCGTCGGGCACGTCGAGCACGAGGTCCGACGTCGCGACGGCCACGCACGGCAGCGTATAGCCGTCGGCCTTTTCCTCGCGGGAGAGCCCCGGCCATTCGATCGTGTAGCGTACGCCGCCGCTGACGATCCGGCAAAGGCAGCTTCGGCACGTGCCGTTGCGGCACGAGCGCGGCAGCGACACGCGCGCGAACGCGGCGGCTTCGAGCACGGTCAGCGAATCGGGTGCATCGAAAGTCGCGCCGAGCGGCTCGATGCGCACGACGGGCGGGCGTTCTGGATCGGTCATGACTGAAGCGGGCGGCGGTTCGGCGGCAACGCGTCAAGCATACCCGAAGCCGCCGGCGGCCGACGGCCGCCAGCCACGGGCGTCAGTGCCGCCGCAGATAGCGGTACACGGTATTGCGGGCGAGGCCGAGTTCGCGCGCGGCCGCCGATACGTTGCCGCCATGCCGCGCGAGCACCGCGTCGATCATCGCGGCCTGGTGGCTGTGCAGCGTCGTGCCTTCGCGCTTGCCGGCCGATGGGGTCGATGCAGCCGGTGTGGCCGCCGCTAGCCCAGCCGGCGCATCGTCGCAGTCGAGCCAGAAATCGTCGGGCAAATGCGCGAGCGTGATCTCGGTTTCGTCTTCCGCGAGCATGCCGGCCGTGCGCAGCACGTTGGTCATCTGCCGCAGGTTGCCGGGCCAGCGGTGGCGCGCGAACGCGTCGAACACGTCGGCCGCGACGCGGCGCGGCATCGGCTCGCTGCGCGCGAGCCGCGCGAGAATCCGCTCGACGAGCGCCGGCAGGTCGGTGCGCGCGGCGAGCGCCGGCAGCGTGACCGCGAGCCCGTTGATCCGGTAGAACAGATCCTCGCGAAACGTGCCGTCCGCGATCATCGCGCGCAGGTCGCGGTGGGTCGCGCACACCACGCGCACGTCGACCGGCACCGCGCGTGCGCCGCCGAGCGGCATCACCGCGCGCTCCTGCAGCACGCGCATCAGCCGAACCTGCTGCGCGAGCGGCATGTCGCCGATTTCGTCGAGAAACAGCGTGCCGCCGTCGGCCTGCGCGATCTTGCCGGGGCTGCCGCGCTTGCGCGCGCCGGTGAACGCGCCGTCCTCATAGCCGAACAGTTCGGCCTCGATCAGCGAATCGGGCAGCGCCGCGCAGTTGACCGCGACGAACGGGCCGTCCGCGCGCGGCGACGCGTGGTGCAGCGCGCGGGCGAGCCATTCCTTGCCGGTGCCGGTCTGGCCGAGGATCAGCAGCGGCAGGTCGCGCCCGCGGATCTTCGCGACGCGTTCGAGCACGGCGGCCATGCGTGCGTCGCCGGTGTCGAGCGTCGCGAACGTGATCGCATCGGGGTCCGGCGCCCGCACGCGTGCGGCCGGCGCCGGCGGGGTGACGGCGACGGTCGTTTTCTGCACGTCGGGGAATTCGCAGCGGGCGAGCACGCGCACGCCGGTCGACAGCGTCAGGCGGAACGTCGCGCCCGGCGCGCGCGCGGCCTGCTGCGCGAGCTGGGCGAAGCGCATGCCGAACAACGCGTCGCTGGCCTGATGCTGCAGCGTGTCGAACGACGCGCCGAGCTGGAACTGGGCGCTGCGGTTCGCGGCGATCAGCCCGCCGTCGGGGCCGAATGCGACGAGCCCGGCGAACAGCGAATCGACGCAATCCTCGTGGGCGTGAAAGCGCAGCCGCAGCGCTTCGCCGCACTGGTTCGCGAACAGGTGGTTCTCGATCAGCTGCGCGGACATCCGCACGAGCGCGAGCGTATGCGGGCTGGAGCCGCGCGGGTCGCCGCTCACGTCGAGCGTGCCGAGCGTGCGGCCGAACGGATCGACGATCGGCGCGCACGCGCAGGTGAGGATGTGGTTCGCGCGCAGGAAGTGTTCGGCACCGTGCACGACGACGGCCTGGCCCGACGCGAGCGCGGTGCCGATCGCGTTGGTGCCGCGTGCGCCTTCGGCCCACGACACGCCGTTGCACAGCGCGACGCGGTTGGCTTTCTCGATGAAGTCGGCATCGCCGATGCTGTGCAGGATCACGCCGTCGGCGTCGGTCAGCAGCACGAGGCTTTGGGTCTCGGCGATCTGCGCGTGGAGATCCTCCATCACCGGGCGGGCGTGCGAGAACAGCGTGTGGTTCGTGTCGAGCAGTGCGCGCAGCGCGACGCGCGACAGCGGCGCGAAATCGGGACGCTCGTGCGCGCGCAGGCCGACCGCGGTCGAACGCGCATGCGCCTGCGCGAGCAGGTCGGTACGCCCCGCGGTGGCGGGCAGCACGAAGGGTTGCGGCATGATGTGTCTCCTGTTCCCCGGAGCCGCCGGGGCCGACCGGATCGGAAGCGGCGGCGGAGTGTGTCTCCGCTCGCGGCGCACCATGGGGCGCGACAGCCGTTCGTCCGGGTACGCATCATCATACAAGCGCCACGTGCGATGCGCGACTGCCGATAAAATCCCCTTGCTTTCAAGCGCCCGCCTGCAATGATGGAAATGGAGCACGCACGCGCCGTGTTCCGCACTGCAACATGCATGCGACGCGACATGCATCCGTTCGGGAGACGCATCATGGTTCGGACGGAACTGAGAGTCGTGCTGGCGGCCATCGCCACCTTCATCATGCTGGGCGGCATTGCCGTGGCGATCCACGGATTGCTGTTCGATCTGACCGATGCGGTGAGATACGGGGCGGCCGCGATTGCGGTGGGCGTCACGACCGCCGCGATCGCGCTCAACATCTGGCCGACCGATCCGCACTGACGCCGTTTTCCGAAACGGTGCCGGATGCCGCGCAGATCAGACGAAATGCGCGTCGGAACGACGCACACCGAAATTTTTGTGTCCCGCGCGAAACCGTCTAAAGTGGAATTCAACCGGCATGCAGCGACCGCGCCACACTCCGCGGTCGGGGCCTCCGCCGGCGAGCCCGCGTACATTTCGTCCGGCCGGTAGCGGACGACGGACGCGGTCATTCGTTTTCTACCGGTCGAGGCGGCTCCCATGCAGATCCATTTCACGAACGAGAAGCCGGAGTATTCGGGGCGTGACCTGATGCTGGGGTTCACGGCGCTGGTCAATGGCGAGCGGGTCCAATGCCAGATCACCGCCGAGGCGCTGGAAGACCACTTCGGCGCGGCATCGCCGCGCTTCGAGGACATGGTCGGCGCATTCGACCAGCACCGCGAGCGTATCGAGGCGGCCGCACGGCGCCTGCTGTCGGAAACGCGCGCGCAATGCGTGACGCTGCGCAGCGGCTACGTGCGTTTCTACGAGGCGAACTGGCGCTGACGGCACGACGCCCGTCTCGCGGCGCGCCCGGGCGGGTGCACGCGAAGACGCCGCCTTTCACGCAATGCCGTTCGGGTGGGGCCGGGCGGCATTTTCGTATGTGGGCCGGCGGGCGGGATCGCCCGAGCGTCGGCAGGGGCATGCGCGTCGATTCGTGAAGCTCGCGAAAGCATCGTGCGCAAACGAAAACGCCACCCGAAGGTGGCGTGTGCATCGTGCGCCGCGTCGGTGCGCGCGCCGCGCTCCGCGCTCACTCGCTGCCGAGATAGAAGAAGCGGAACAGGAACACGGCCGCGATGATCCATACGATCGGCTTGACCGTGCGCGCCTGGCCCGTCAGCAGCTTGAGGCCGCCATACGCGATGAAGCCGAACGCGACGCCGTTCGCGATCGAGTACGTGAACGGCATCAGCAGCGCGGTCAGCGCGGCCGGCACGGCTTCCGTCGCATCGTCCCACGGCACCTCGACCATCTCGCGCAGCATCAGGCACGACACGTACAGCAGCGCGGGCGCCGTCGCATAGCCCGGCACGACGCCGGCGAGCGGCGCGATGAACAGGCACGCGAGGAACAGCACCGCGACGGTGATGGCCGTCACGCCGGTGCGGCCGCCGGCCTGTACGCCCGATGCGCTCTCGATGTACGCGGTGGTCGACGACGTGCCGAGTACCGAGCCCGCGACGATCGCCGTGCTGTCGGCGAGCAGCGCCTTGTTCAGCCGGTTCATCTTGCCTTCGACGAGCAGGCCCGCGCGATTCGCGACGCCCATCAGCGTGCCCGTCGCGTCGAACAGCTCGACGAGGAAGAACACGAGGATCACGTTGATGATGCCGGTCGACAGCGCGGCGCCGATGTCGAGCTTGAACAGCGTCGCGTCGATCGACGGCGGCGCGGAGAACACGCCGTGGAACTGGTTGCCGGCGAAGAAGAACGACAGGATCGTCACGCCGATGATGCCGATCAGGATCGCGCCGCGCACGCGCAGGTGGTCGAGCGTGACGATCGTGAAGAAGCCGACGATCGCGAGGATCGTCTCGTGCTTGTGCAGATCGCCGAGCGTGACGAGCGTGGCCGGGTTGCCGACGATCACGCCCGACGTCTTCAGCGAGATGATGCCGAGGAACAGGCCGATGCCGGCGGTAATGGAAATCCGCAGCGATTTCGGAATGCCGTTGACGATCGCCTCGCGCACGCGGAACAGCGTGACGAGCAGGAACAGGCAGCCGGAGATGAACACCGCGCCGAGCGCCGCCTGCCACGTGAAGCCCATCCCCTTGACGACCGTGTACGCGAAATACGCGTTCAGGCCCATGCCGGGCGCGCAGGCGATCGGGTAGTTCGCGTACAGGCCCATGATGATCGACGCCAGCGCCGCGACGAGGCAGGTCGCGACGAACACGGATTCCTTCGGCATGCCGGCGTCGCCAAGGATCGCGGGGTTGACGAAGATGATGTAGGCCATCGTCAGGAACGTGGTGACGCCCGCGAGTATCTCGGTGCGGAAGTCGGTGCCGGCTTCAGCGAAGCCGAAATACCGCTTGATGAATTCCATGAAGGCGTTTCTCCGGTCGGATTGTCGTGTTGATTGTTGTGCCGAATTGTTGTAAAGGCAGCGCGGCCGGCTAACTGTAACCAGCCACTATTGTCCGGCTATCGGCGGATTGTAATAGCGTGGATAGCTCGGACGATATAGTTGGAGGGCACGATCGGTTGCCTGCGCGCGAACGGTCCGGCTCCCGCCCGCGTGACGACGGCGCGAATTTTACCGGTTCGCGCGGCGCGGGCCGGCAGAAATGGGGAACCGCGGGAAACGCGCGGTAGGGGCGCGGTAGGAGCGTGAATGGGCGCGGGCGGGCCGGCGAAACCGGTCGATGCGTGCGCAACGCGGCCGATGCGTGCGCAACGGCCAGCCGGCTGCGTCGCGTGCGGCCGGTGCGCGATGACATGCGACTGAAACGGTGCGCCCGCATGCTGCACGAACGCGGTGCATGCGAGCGAACGCACGTATGCGGCCGGTGCGGATACGCGGCACGGCAACCGCGTGCAGCGGCCATTCGTCAGTCCAGGCAGTCGCAGGGATCGGGCTATCCTGCGCCGAAGCCGTCCCGTCCGCAACTGTCATTTCGCGATGCGGGGGCGACTGTGGTTTCTATGTAAAAGATTGCAAGGCCCCATCGCGTAAACCGGCAAGTCTTTCTAGGATAGATACACCGCGCATCCACACGCCGGCCGGTCATTGCCGACGCGGGGGAGTCGCAGTCCGTGCAGGCCAGGCGGTGAATGGCGGTCAAGGCCGTTGCGCGTTTGGGCAGGCACGGCTAGTTCGGCACGGCCGGTCAGGCATGGCCGATCGCGATTGCCCGATGCGGGTTCGTCCGTAATCACGGAGGTCAGCATGTTGAACTGGATCAGCCGTTGGGCGATGCGACACGCCCCCACGCCGGAAAAAACCGCTGCGTCGATGCTCGTGACGGCGCGCATGGAACTGTTCGCAGCCGAACAGCGCGTCATCGATGCGAAATTGCAAGCGGATTACTGGCGCACACGTGTGTCATTCCTCGAAGAGGTGCAGAAGCAAGGCATCGATCCGTGGGTGACCTCGCAGGCCGCGCAACGTCCCGACCTCGATTCCACGCCTCGAAGCACGGGCCCGCGTCTCGCCGCCAGCACCTGATGCGTCTGCTGCATCCCGTCGCTGCGCACGGCGCGCGATCGCTCGCGGCACGCATCGACGTGCCGCGTCCTTCGATGCGCACCTGCGGCGCGCCGCGCCGCGGGTGCGTCCGTTTCCGATCGCGGCCGTTTCGCATGTCGCGTGCTTGACGCGTGCGTAACGTGTTCGTAGCGCGTTCGAAACAACGGCACGCCGCTCATCCGCTCCTTCTCCCTCTCCCGACGAGCAAACGTTGCACGTGTGCGAGCATGCGCGTGATGCGTTCGCCGCGCCGCGCGTACGCGGTCGTGATCGTCGCTTCGGCCGACTGGTCGGCATCGGTGCCGAGCCAGATGCGCTCGCCGCGCGCGATGCGCAGCACGTCGCCGGGCCGCACCCAGTAATCGTCGATGCCCGGCGGGCGGGTGATCCACAGCGCCGCGCCGTGCGCGCGGATCTCCGCGTCCTGCGGCGCGCGCCAGGTCATCGTCGTGCGCGGCGCGACCGCGAAACGGATCACGACGGTCGGTAACGCGATCGTGCCGGCGACGCGTCGATCGCGGCGTTCAAACAGCGGGCTTGCCTGGTCCATCGTCTTCTCCATTCAGTGAGCCGGACGGATGACGTGCACCAGAACAAAAAGGCCTCATCCGTTTCCGGTGAGGCCTCGTGTGACATGCGGTACTGCTCGATTGCTAACGCACAAGCGCCTCCCGTGATCCATTCTTTCGAATGTTCACCGGGCAATGAATCGCGATGGCGATGAGCTTGAGCGTAGGCATGCGAACGATTTTTTTGCGGGTGTGCGGCGTTGTCAACGACTATTTTCGGGATATGCGCGGGCGATGCGTTGCCGTGCGCATGCGGCGTTTCGTGAGGTCGCCGCGCACGGGAGTCGGGTGCGCAGCGATGTGGGCGTCATGCGCGACTTCGACATTGCCCATTCAGCCGCTCGCGCATCCACGCGAGCGCACGCGCCAGCCGCGTATCGCGCGGCATGACGTACACGGTCGTGATCGATGCTTCGGCAGGCCGGTCGTCGCCGCTGCCGATCCACACGCGATCGCCGCGCCGCACGCGCAGCACGTCGCCGGCGCGCAGCCAGTAATCGTCGACGCTGCCGAGCCGCGTGATCCACAGCGTGGCGTCGTGTACGCGGATCTCGGCGTCGTGCCGCGCGCGCCATGTCAGCGTCTTGCGCGGCGCGACCGTGAAATGCAATTCGACGCTCGGCAATGCGATCGTATCGGTGCGACACCGATCGGGGCAGGCAACCAGCCGGCTTGCTTGGTCCATCGTCATCTCCATTCCGTTGAGCCGGGCGGGATGACGCGCACCAAAACAAAAGGCCTCATCCGTTTCCGGCGAGGCCTTGTGACATGCGTGACTGAATTTCGATGCTAACGCACAAGCGCCTCCGGTGATCGCCGCGTATGGGCGTTCACTCGGTTTTTATGCGCGATGGCGACGGGCTTGAGCATGAGCATGCGAACGAGTGTGTCGTGGCCGCGCAGGCGTGTCAACGGAAATGTCGGCAGACGTGGCGGTTACGCGTCGCGTTGCGCGAGGCCGTTCACGAGCAGCTCGGACAGCAGGCCCGTCATCCCTTCCGGGTGCGTGGCCGCGCGGGCCTTCAGTTGTTCGACCAGCTCGGCGTTGAGCTTGCACGCGAACGGCACGAGGCCCTGTTCCTGGTCGAGCTTGCGCTGCGCGCGACGGTCCAGCTTGGCCGCTTCGTCGGCGCCCTTGCCGAAACGCGCGGAGCTTGACTGTTTCATCGCGTGCGTCAGCTTGAGCGCCTTGTTCTTTTCGAGATCTGTTTTCTTCATGGCCATCGCGGCACCTCCGGGAAATTGAAGCCGCGATTGTACGCATTTCGGCGGGCGCCGCCCCCCGAACCGGCCGGAAGCCCGCTTATGCGCCTTTCGTCGTGCCCCAGTTGCCGCCGTGCGCGGCCGCCTGCGCGGCCGGCGAGCGCGCGAGGTACGCGAGCGCCTGCTCGGTCGAGCCTTCGTGGTGCGGCGTATAGCCCGGCTTGAAATAGCGCAGCGCCGCGCCGATCACCTTCCAGAACGACGGCAGGTGCCCGCGCCGCGAACCCTGCCACCACGCGAGCACGAAGCCCGGGTAGCGTCCGGCGTCCGGGTCGCGCCGGTACATGAATTTCGCGCCGGTCGTGATGTAGTAGAGCAGCAGCAGGATCACGAACGCCATGTGCACGCAGCGCTCCGGATAGGTACCGCCCAGGTGCCGGTAGATGTCGAACGCGACGGTGCGGTGCTCGACTTCCTCGGCGCCGTGCCAGCGCAGCAGATCGACCATCGTCGGGTCCGCCCGGCTTTCGTCGAGCCCGTGCGCGTTCAGCACCCAGTTGCCGAGATAGCCGAAGAAATGCTCGAGCGACGCGATCACCGCGAGTTGTTGCCGCAGCCAGAAGCGCGTATGGCCGATCTTCAGCCCGAACGGCTGCTCGCCCAGCGCGCGCGTGAACAGCCGGTTGAGCTTCTGCGTGAACGGCTTCGTGTCGATGCCGTGGCGGTCGTAGTAGTGCTTCAGCACGCCGCCGTGCGAGCGCGAATGCACGGCTTCCTGCCGCAGGAAGCCTTCGGCTTCGTCGCGCAGGCGTGCATCGGCGATCAGCGGCAGCGCCTTGTTGTACACGCGGCAGAACCACAGCTCGCCTTCCGGGAACAGCAGGTTCAGCGTGTTGATGATGTGCGTGCTGCCCGGATCGTTCGGCACCCAGGTGACCGGCGTGTCGCTGAAGTCGAACTTCACGTGCCGGGCCTTGATCTTGTGATAGTCGGCGGTATCGGTCATGTTGTCTCCCTGTCCTTGTGCGGCGTCGTGCGCCGTCAATGCGATGCCATGCTGATGCGCGCGATCATCCGGCCCAGCCACGGCATGAAGCGGCCGACGAAGCGCAGCGCGTGCGCTTCGCCGCCGACCGCGACGACGGGGCGGTTGCGCAGCACGCCGTCGACCATCGCCTGCGCGACAGTTTCGGGTTTCAGGCCGCGCATCTGGTACAGCCTGGTCGCGCGCTTGCGCAGCCGCGCTTCGTCCTGCGCGTCGGCGCCCGCGTAGTGCGTCGACGCCATGATTCCCGTCTCCGCGAAACCGGGGCACACGGCGGTCACGCCGATGCCTTTGTCCGCGAGTTCCGCGCGCATGCATTCGCTGAGCATCAGCACCGCGGCCTTCGTCGTCGCATACGCGGGCAGGTCGCGCGACGGCCCGAACGCGGCGGCCGACGCGGTGTTGACGATGTGCCCGCCGGTGCCGCGCGCGGCAATCTGCTGCGCGAATAGCCGCGAGCCGTGGATCACGCCCCACAGGTTCACGTGCAGGATGCGCTCCCAGTGCCGCGTGCTCGTGTCGAGGATGCCGCCGGCCATGCCGATGCCCGCGTTGTTGATCACGACGTCCGCGCCGCCGAGTTCGCTGCCGACCCACGCCGCGAGCGCTTCCATCTCGTCGGCCGACCCGACGTCGACGCGTTTCGCATGGGCCTGCGCGCCGGTCAGCCCGATCAGCAGCGCGGTGCGTTCGGCGCTCGCGAGATCGATGTCGCAGGCGACGACCGTCGCGCCTTCGCGTGCGAAGGCCAGCGCCGCGCAGCGGCCGATGCCGCTGCCCGCGCCGGTGACGACCGCGACCTTGCCGCCGAAGCGTCCGCTGGTGGCGCGGCGGCGCGCGTTCGCGAGCGCGGGCGGCTCGTTGCCGGACTCGACCGCGTCGATCAATTGCCCGGCGAGATCCGCGAAGCGCGCGGGATCGGCGAGCGGCAGCCAGTGGCCGGCCGCGACTTCGCGGCGGTAGTACTGCGGCACCCAGCGCGACAGGTTTTCGGACAGCGCGGGGCTCACGTATTTGTCGCCGAGCGGCACGATCGTCTGCACCGGTGCGTGCGCGTAGCGTTCGCGCGGCGCGAACAGGCAGCGGATGAAGTTCGCGCGATACAGGCGCACGCCGCGCGCGCCGTCGTCGGCCTGGGTCGGGCGCGGCGCGGCAGGCGTTTTCTCGAGCCGGCGCAGCAGGCCCGGCCACGCGCGGCCCAGCCACAGCCGCCAGCCGAGTTCGGGGAGAAACGGCAGGTGGAACAGATACACGTACCACGAGCGCACGAGCTGGCCGCCGAGCCTGGCGAGCGACGCGGGCGTCGGGCGCAGCACGCGTTCGCGCAGCCAGAAGCCGACGTGGTCTAGGCACGGCCCCGAGCACGACGTGTACGACGCAATGTGGCCGGCGAGGCGCGGATCGGTGACGAATTCCCAGCCCTGGATCGAGCCCCAGTCGTGCGCGACCAGATGCACGGCGCGCCCCGGGCAGAGCGCATCGATCACCGCGACGAAATCGTCGGTCAGCTTCGCGAGATGGTAGTCGGCCGTGCGCGTCGGCACGCCGGACAGGCCCGCGCCGCGCACGTCGTACGCGATCACGTAGTGTCGGCGCGCGAGCAGCGGCGCGACGTGCTGCCAGACGCTGCTGTCGTCGGGATAGCCGTGCACGAGCACGACCGGCGAGCGGGCCGGGTCGCCCCAGGTCCGGACCGCGAGCGTCAGGTCGCCGGAGGCGACCGCCGTTTCGCCGTGAACCGATTCGAACAGGGCCAGCGGCGCTTCGTCGGAAAGAGGCTGCATCGTGAGTCCGTCGTTCAGGGAGTCGAGGGGGAGGTGCGGGCGCGTCAGGCGGCGACCGGAACGTTCGCCGCGGCCTGCGCGCGTTCAGCCTGGCGGCGCTGCCAGCGGCGCACGTGCGGCAGGTCGTCGTCGAGCCAGTACGCGTCGTCGTCGGTGATCACGAGCAGTTCCTCGAATTTCGCGCCGACGCCGGCGAAGCCGAGATGCGGCTCGACGGCCCACAGGCCCGGCACCGGCGCATGCTCGGAGCGGCGGTCGATCGACCACAGCGGCGACCAGCCCTGCCGTTTCGCCGCGCGGCCCTGGTCGAGCAGCAGGTTGCGCGTCGCATTCAGCCCGAAGCGCGCGACGAAGTGCGGCTTCGACAGCTTGTGGATCTTCGCGACGCGATGCGCGAGCACCTTGAACGGATACGCCTTGTGACGCGGCTCGACGCCCTGGCGGCGGCACAGCGCGTCGACTTCCTGTGCGACTTCCGCCATTGGCCGGCGCGCCTTCACGAGCCGCACGATCAGGTCGCGATGGTCCATCAGGTCGTCCTGCAACTGCTCGAGGATCGGGTTGCGGCCGAGGCAGTGCGCGTAGCCGACGTCGGCGACGATGCCGTCGAGCACCGGCGCGACGTCGAGGATCACCGGCATGTCGGTTTCGAGCTGCCGGTTGCTCGGGAAGAACGCGAGATTGAAGCCGCCCATGTGCTTCAGGCCCGAGAAGCCGTCGAACGCGGTGCGGTCGCCGAACCACGCGAACGGCTTGTGCAGCCAGTCGTGCACGCCGTGGTCCTGCAGCCATTCGGTCAGCAGGCGCGCGGCTTCCTTTTCCGTGATGCCCGGATAGAGCATCGCGCCGACGGTCTCGACGCAGCGGTAGGCAAGCTGCTGAACCGCGCGGAATTGCGGCAGCTCGTCGAGGTGGACTTCCGGCAGCGGATGGGGGGCGGTCATGATGCGTCTCCATGTGTCGGCCCGCGTTTGCGTGTCGGCGCGACGCGGGTCCAGTGCGAGGCTGGGGCGCTGATCCGGAACGCCTCCGCCGATGATCCCGAGCGGATTATTCAGTCAGCATTTAATGCGCCATTGTTCGATGTAACAATCATAGCCGGTTTGGTCTCATCCGCCAGCCCTTGGGGATGGGGGCTTCTCCTAATGAACGGTCGAAATGGAGGGGAAGCTCTAGGTTCGCGGCGGTCGGGGCCGGAGGGTTGGTGCGTGCTCGCGCGTCCCAGGCGGGGAGCCGGCCGGGAGCCCCACGCGAGGCTCCGGCGCCCGCCCGGCATGTCGCGCCGGATCAACTCCTCGTCGCGTCGCGGCACGACGCCGTCAAATTGCCGAAATAATTTCGTCACATCATCCGCCCCGAATTCGAAGCCTTTGCGGCTTCGCGGGGCCGGTGTGCCGCGCGTCGCGCGGGGCGACCGAAGCCGATTCGACATTTCACGGAGAGAGACCATGCAACGCCGCCGGTTCATGAACACCCTTGCCGCGGCGACCGCCGCGACGCCGCTGATGCTCAAGGCCGGCATCGCCGGCGCGAAGAGCGCCACGGCGCCAGACGCGCTGGACCCGGGCCGCTGGTCGCCGTTCAACGCCGCGCGCCTGCAGGCGGTGCTCGACCGGCATGGCGTCAAGAGCGCACGCTACGACGCGAAGCGCCGCCCGTATGCGGTGTTCGACTGGGACAACACGTGCATCATGAACGACTGCGAAGAAGCGTTGCTGATGTACCAGATCAACCATCTGCAATACAAGCTGACGCCGGACGAATTCGTCGCCGTGATGTGGAAGGACGTGCCGAAGGGCGCGTTCATGAAGGACTACACGACCGTCGACGGCAAGCCGGTGACGATGGAGGACCTCGCGGCCGACGTCGAGTCCGACTACCGCTGGCTCCATGCGAATTACAAGGGCCTCGGCGGCGACAAGAGCCTCGACGAGATTCGCGAGACCGATCAGTTCAAGGATTTCCGCGCGAAGCTGTACTTCATGTACGACGCGATCTGCGACACGCATCCGCTCGAAGTCGGTTACAAGTGGATCATCTACTTCTACCAGAACATGACGACCGCCGAACTGCAGGCGATGGCGGAAGCATCGAACAACTACGGGATCGGCGACGCGCTGCGCAAGGTCCGCTACGAAAGCCCGAAGACGCTGCCGGGCAAGGCCGGCGTGGTGGCCGATACGCATTTCCACGGGATCCGCATTCACGAGGAAATCCGTGCGGTGATGCATACGCTGCGCGCGAACGGCATCGACGTGTACGTGAGCACCGCGTCGCTCGACGACGTCGTGCGCGTATTCGCCGGCAATCCGAACTACGGCTACGGCGTGCCGCCCGAGAACGTGATCGGCCTGCGTCTCGACATGCAGGACGGCAAGTACACGAGCACCTATCCGGCCGGCTGGCATTTCAACTGGGGGCCGGGCAAGACGGTGGGCATCCGCAACGTGCTCGCGTCGAAGAAGGGCTACGGCCCGCTGCTGGTGTTCGGCGACAGCGACGGCGACGCGTGGATGCTGCGCGATTTCAAGGACACCGCGGCCGGCGTGATCGTCAACCGGATGAAGAAGGGCGAGATCGGCGCGGACAGCAAGCTCGCGGCCGAACAGATCGGCAACCCGGACGCGCGCTTCCTGCTGCAGGGCCGCGACGAGCACACGGGGCTGATGATTCCGGACGAGAAGTCGATCAAGTACGGCAAGACCGAGCGCAAGCTGCTGGCCTGACGTGGGCGGGGCGGCGGGCGCCGCGGCCCACGCCTCCTGCGCCTATCGGTATCGGCCCGCGATGTCGTGCGGGCCGGCACACGCGCGTCTCAAGGCTCGCGCTTCGCCCCCAACCGGTCCAGCAACGCCCCCAGCAAATCGATCGGCAACGGAAACACGATCGTCGAATTCTTGTCCGCGGCGATCGTCGTCAGCGTCTGCAGGTAGCGCAACTGCATCGCCTGCGGCTGCAGCGCGAGCCGCTGCGCGGCCTGCAGCAGCTTCTCCGACGCCTGCAATTCGCCTTCCGCGTGAATCACCTTCGCGCGCCGCTCGCGCTCGGCTTCGGCCTGCCGCGCGATCGCGCGGATCATCGTCTCGTTCAGGTCGACGTGCTTGATCTCGACCGTCGACACCTTGATCCCCCACGCATCGGTCTGCGCGTCGAGCGTCTTCTGGATGTCGGCGTTCAGTTGTTCGCGCTCGGCGAGCAGCGCGTCGAGTTCGTGCTTGCCGAGCACCGCGCGCAGCGTCGTCTGCGCGAGCTGGCTCGTCGCCTCGAAGAAGCGCGCGACCTGGATCACGGCCTTTTCGGGATCGACGACGCGGAAATACACGACCGCATTGACCTTCACCGACACGTTGTCGCGCGTGATCACGTCCTGCGCCGGCACGTCGAACACGACGGTGCGCAGGTCGATCCGCACGACCTGCTGGACGATCGGGATGATCAGCACGAGCCCCGGCCCCTTCACCTTCCAGAACCGGCCGAGCATGAACACGACACCGCGCTCGTACTCGCGAAAGATGCGGATCGACGATGCGACGAGCACCACGACGAAGACGACCAGGACGCTGCTGAAGCCGAACGTGTAACCGATCATGAAGGTTCTCCCTGGGGATGGGCGGGGCCGGGCACGTCGTAGAGCGGCGCGACCGTCAGCGTCAGCCCGTGGCGGCCGGTCACGCGCACGCGGCAGCCGGCCGCCAGCGGCGTGCTGCTCGCCACGCGCCAGCGCTCGCCGTGCACGCGCGCCCAGCCGGCGGCCGACGGCGCGACGCCGGCCGCGCCCAGCGGCTGGTCCGGCTGGAGGCCGTCGTCGAGCACTTCGCCGATGCTGCCGAGCATCGCCTCGGCGCCCGTCACGACCGGGCGGCGCCGCGCGCGCAGCGCGACGCTCGATACGCCCGCGACGAACAGCCCGCCGCCGAGCGCGAGGCTCGCGATCACCGGCCACGGAATCCCGTAGCCGGGCACGTCGGTGTCGATCAGCATCAGCGCGCCGATCGTGAACGCGACGATTCCGCCGAATCCGAGTACACCGAAGGTCGGCAGGAACGCCTCGGCGACGAGGCAGCCGAGCCCGAGCAATACGAGGCCGAGGCCCGCATAGCTGACCGGCAGCAACTGCATCGCGAACAGGCCGACCAGCAGGCAGATCGTGCCGGCGACGCCCGGCAGCACGAAGCCCGGATTCGCGAATTCGAAGAAGAGGCCGTAGATGCCGATCGTCAGCAGGATCAGCGCGACGTTCGGATCGGCGATGATCGCGAGGAACCGGCTGCGCCAGTCGGGCGCGAGCACGACGAGCGGCGCGTGCGCGGTCGCGAGATGCAGCGTGCCGGCGGTCGTCGTCACCGCGCGGCCGTCGAGCTGGCGGGCGAGATCGGCCGGGTCCTGCGCGATCAGATCGACCACATGCTGTGTATGCGCCTCGTTCGCCGACAGGCTCACGGCCTCGCGCACCGCGCGCTCCGCCCATTCGGCATTGCGCCCGCGCAATTGCGCGAGGCCGCGGATATACGCGGATGCATCCTGCATCGCCTTGCGGATTTCGGTCGATTGCGTATCGGTCGGCAGCGTGGCCGGCGCGTCCGACACGCCAGACGCGCCCGATGCACCGGTCGGTCGCGGCGCAGCGGGATTCGCACCCGGCGGCGCCGCGCCGCCGATGCCGAACTGCACGGGCGACGCCGCGCCGAGATTGGTGCCCGGCGCCATCGCCGCGAAGTGGCTCGCATAGACGATGTAGGTGCCCGCGCTCGCCGCCCGCGCGCCGCCCGGCGCGACGAACGCGGCGACCGGCACCGGCGAGCCGAGGATGGCCTTGATGATCTGCCGCATCGACGTATCGAGGCCGCCGGGCGTGTCGAGCTGGAGGATCGCGAGCGGCGCGCGCTCGCGGGCCGCGCGGTCGAGCGAACGCACGATGAAATCGGCGCTGGCCGGGCCGATCGCGCCGTTGACGGGAATCACGACGACCGGGCGCGCGACGGGCGCGTCGGCCGATGGCGGCGCGGCGAGCGCGGCGCACACGACGAGCAGCGCCGCGAACAGCGCGGCGCGCGCGACCCGCGCGGACAGCGGGTGACGGGGGCGGCCGGCCGGCGCGGCAGGCGCCGGCGGCGGCTCATGACGGTGAAAACGCATCGGGGCGTCCGGGCGGCGCACGGCCGCGTGCCGTCCGGCTCGCGAAAAGGGCGTGGGCCCGATGCTTGAAGATTAGGCGGTTTCGGCCGAAAGCGCGAAGGTGCG
This sequence comes from Burkholderia sp. BCC1047, assembly GCF_902833155.1. Lineage (NCBI taxonomy): Bacteria > Pseudomonadati > Pseudomonadota > Betaproteobacteria > Burkholderiales > Burkholderiaceae > Burkholderia > Burkholderia sp. BCC1047. Next base: position 358,763 of record NZ_CADFEH010000001.1, read on the forward strand.
GCCGCACCAGCCGGCGTCAGCTGGCGCCGCCGCCGCGCGCGAGCACTTCGTCGCGATAGTCGGCCGGGCTGCGCCCGCTCCATTTGCGGAACGCGCGGTAGAACGCGCTCGGTTCCGCGAACCCGGTCGCGGCCGCGACGTCGGCGATCGTGCGGGCCGGGTCGGCCAGCGCCTCGAACGCGAGATCGCGCCGCAGCGTGTCCTTGATCGACTGGTACGCGTGGCCTTCCTGGTGCAGCTTGCGGCGCAGCGTGGCCTCGGCCACGTGCAGCCGCGCGGCCATTCCGCCCGCGCCCGGCCATGCGGCGGGCGGCATCCCGCGCAGCACCGCGCGCACGCGCTGCGCGAGCGCGTTCGGGTTGCGGTACTTGACGATGAAGCTGGCCGGCGCGTTGCGCAGAAACGTCTTCAGCGTCTTCGCGTTCTGCACGACCGGCAGCGTCGCGAATTCGGGATCGAAATCGACATACGAATCGGGCTCGTTGAACCGCATGTCGTCGCAGAACATCGACGGGTATTCGTGGTCGGCGGGCGGCGTATCGCAGCGGAAGCTCGCATGCAGCAGCGGAATGCGCCGGCCGATCAGCCAGCAGGTGAGCCCGTACACGATGATGAAATAGGTCGCGTACGTGAACATCGCGGGCGTCGCGCCGTTGTTGCGGTGCACGAAACGCAGCCGCACGCGCTGCGGATTCGCGTCGAGTTCCGCATGCAGGTCGTCGAGCACGCAGTGCATGAAGTTCACCGCGCGCGCCATCGCGTGCAGCCCCTCGCGCGCGGACAGCGCCGCCTGGCTCATCGCGATGAAGCTGCCGCTGCGCATCGGGTGGCGATCCTGCCCGAAAAACTCGTCGTCGAGCGTGCGCGCGATCGCGTTCCACAGCGCGCCGTATTGCTGCGCGGACACGCGGGCGCGCGGCTGCGCGAGCAGCGCCGGCGCGATGCCGGCCTGCGCGAGCAGCGGCTCGGCCGCGACGCCGCGCCGCGTGGCGAGCGCGACGCTGTACGCGACGAGGCTGATCGCGACGGTTCCCTTGTCTTCCTGCTTCATCGGTGTCGCCGGTGTGGCAAAAACGCTCAGTGTAAATGAGCGACGCGAGCATCGAACAGTCGCGCGCGCTTGCCTACACTTGTTGCATCGAAACGCAAGGACGGTCGCGCCCGGCGGCCGCGGGAGACAGCAGCACCATGGACGAGCTTTACACCGAAGACCAGCGGATGATCCGCGACGCCGCGCGCGCTTTCGCGACCGAGATGCTGGCGCCGAACGCCGCGCAGTGGGACCACGACGCGCACCTGCCCGACGCGATCGTCGCGCAGCTCGGCGAGCTCGGCCTGCTCGGGATGATCGTGCCGCAGGAACTGGGCGGCTCGTATACGGACTACGTCGCGTATGCGCTCGCGATGGAGGAAGTGGCGGCCGGCGACGCCGCGTGCGCGACGATGATGAGCGTGCACAACTCGGTCGGCTGCGGGCCGATCCTTGGCTTCGGCACGCCCGCGCAGAAGGATCGCTGGCTGGCCGACATGGCGGCCGGCCGGGTGATCGGCGCATTCTGCCTGACCGAGCCGCATGCCGGCTCCGAGGCGAACAACCTGCGCACGCGGGCCGAATTGCGCGACGGCCAATGGGTGCTGAACGGCGCGAAGCAGTTCGTGACCAACGGCCAGCGCGCCGGTGTGGCGATCGTTTTTGCCATGACGGACCCGGAAGCCGGCAAGCGCGGCATTTCCGCATTCCTGGTGCCGACCGACACGCCGGGCTTCATCGTCGGCAAGCCCGAGAAGAAGATGGGTATCCGCGCATCGGACACGTGCCCGATCACGTTCGAGAACTGCGCGATTCCGGAAGAGAACCTGCTCGGCAATCGCGGCGAAGGGCTGAAGATCGCGTTGTCGAACCTCGAAGGCGGGCGCATCGGCATTGCCGCGCAGGCGCTCGGCATCGCGCGCGCCGCGTTCGACAAGGCGCGCCGCTATGCGGGCGAGCGCGTGCAGTTCGGCAAGCCGATCGCCGAGCATCAGGCGATCCAGCAGAAGCTCGCGGACATGGCCGTGCAGATCAACGCCGCGCGCCTGCTCGTGCATCACGCGGCGAAGCTGCGCACGGCCGGGCTGCCATGCCTGTCGGAAGCGTCGCAGGCGAAGCTGTACGCGTCCGAGATGGCCGAGCGCGTGTGTTCGGATGCGATCCAGATCCACGGCGGCTACGGCTACCTGGTCGACTACGAAGTCGAGCGTCACTATCGCGACGCGCGCATCACGCAGATTTACGAAGGCACCAGCGAAGTGCAGCGGATGGTGATCGCACGGCAGCTTTGAGTCGCGACGCGCTCCCATCCGGCATCACGCAATCGAACGAGCACACACGGGAAGCAGGCACGAGGGCAGCGCGGCGAACGCGGCACGCAACGACGTGACCGTGCGCCGTGCAACACGGAACGGTGCAGGTGCCGCGGCACCTGTGCCGGTTGACCGCTGGGCATGGAGACTGGACGGAGACGACACATGACGGTACAGGCATTCCTGGACGCACGCGACTTTCTGCTGCGCCATCGCACCGACTACGACACCGCGTACCGCGATTTCGCATGGCCGGTGCTCGATGCGTTCAACTGGGCGCTCGACTACTTCGACCCGATGGCGCGCGGCAATGACCAGCCCGCGCTGTGGATCGTCGACGCGGCGACCGGCACCGGCGATCCGTACTCGTTCGCGCAAATGTCCGAGCGTTCGTCGCGGATCGCGAACTGGCTGCGTTCGATCGGCGTCGTGCGCGGCGATCGCATTCTGCTGATGCTGCCGAACCGGGTCGAGCTGTGGGACGCGATGCTGGCCGCGATGAAGCTCGGCGCGATCGTGCTGCCCGCCACCACGCAACTGTCGCCCGACGACGTGCGCGATCGCGTACAGATCGGCGGCGCGACCTACGCGATCGTCGACGAAAACGAAACCGCGAAGTTCGAGCAGGCCGGCCTCGGCCTGAAGCAGAAGATCGTCGCCGGCGCGCCGCGCGCAGGCTGGCTCGCGATGAACGACGGCTATGCGGCGAGCGCCGCGTTCGAGCCGGATGCCGTCACGCACGCGAACGATCCGATGCTGCTGTACTTCACGTCGGGCACGACGTCGAAGCCGAAGCTCGTCGAGCATACGCACCGCACCTATCCGGTCGGCCATCTGTCGACGATGTACTGGGTCGGCCTGCAGCCGGGCGACATCCACTGGAACATCAGCTCGCCGGGCTGGGCGAAGCACGCGTGGAGCTGCTTCTTCGCGCCGTGGAATGCGCAGGCGTGCGTGTTCGCGTTCAACTATGCGCGCTTCGAGCCGAAGGTCGTGCTCGATGCGCTCGTCAAATACCGGGTGACGACGCTGTGCGCGCCGCCGACCGTGTGGCGCATGCTGGTGCAGCAGCCGCTCGCGTCGTTCGACGTGAAGCTGCGCGAGATCGTCGGTGCGGGCGAGCCGCTGAATCCCGAGATCATCGAGCGCGTGAAGAAGGCATGGAACATCTCGATCCGCGACGGCTACGGCCAGACCGAGACGACCTGCCTGATCGGCAATTCTCCGGGCCAGCCGGTGGTCGCGGGCTCGATGGGCCGGCCGCTGCCCGGCTATCGGATCGCGCTGCTCGACCCGGACGGCGCGCCGGTGACCGAAGGCGAGGTCGCGTTGCCGATCGGCGACGGCGTCACGCGCCCGGTCGGGCTGATGACTGGCTATGCGAACAATCCCGATGCGACGGCCCATGCGATGCGCGACGGCCACTACCGCACGTCGGACATCGCGATGCGTCGCGACGACGGCTACTACGTGTACATCGGCCGCGCGGACGACGTGTTCAAGTCGTCCGACTACCGGCTGAGCCCGTTCGAACTCGAAAGCGTGCTGATCGAGCACCCGGCGATCGCGGAAGCGGCCGTCGTACCGAGCCCGGACCCGGTTCGGCTGTCGGTGCCGAAGACGTTCATCACGCTGCGCCAGGGCTATGAAGAAAGCCCCGCGCTCGCGCTGGAGATTTTCCGTTTCTCGCGCGAGAAGCTCGCGCCGTACAAGCGCATCCGCCGGCTGCAATTCGCGGAGCTGCCGAAGACGATCTCGGGGAAGATCCGCCGCGTCGAGCTGCGCCGCCGCGAGATCGAGCGCGGCGACGATGCAACCGCGCGCATGCCCGGCGAATACTGGGAAGAAGATTTTGCCAACGAACTGAAATGACCGGAAGCGGGCCGAGCGCGCCGCATTTCGCGGCGCGCCGCCCGCAGCCTGACTGAACCGAACCGGCCGCGTGTCGCCTGACGCCACGCGGCTCACTGCAAGGAGAGTGCACTGATGAACGCGAATCCGACGCCCCGTACGGGGCAAGACGTGCCGACGGTCAAGCTGCTGATCGACGGCGCTTTCGTCGAGTCCGCCACCCACGAGTGGCGCGACGTCGTCAACCCGGCGACGCAGCAGGTGCTCGCGCGCGTGCCGTTCGCGACGGTCGCGGAAGTCGACGCGGCCGTGCAGGCCGCGCACGCCGCGTATGCGACGTGGAAGAACACGCCGATTTCCGCGCGCATGCGCATCATGCTGAAGTTCCAGGATCTGGTGCGCGCGAACCAGCAGCGCATCGCGAAGACGCTGACGGCCGAGCAGGGCAAGACGCTTCCCGATGCCGAAGGCGATATCTTCCGCGGCCTCGAAGTGGTCGAGCACGCGTGCTCGATCGGCACGCTGCAGCTCGGCGAATTCGCCGAGAACGTCGCGGGCGGCGTCGACACCTACACGCTGCGCCAGCCCATCGGCGTGTGCGCGGGCATCACGCCGTTCAATTTCCCCGCGATGATTCCGCTGTGGATGTTCCCGATGGCGATCGTGTGCGGCAACACGTTCGTGCTGAAGCCATCGGAGCAGGACCCGATGTCGACGATGGAACTCGTCGAGCTCGCGCTCGAGGCCGGCGTACCGAAAGGCGTACTGAACGTCGTGCACGGCGGTAAGGAAGTGGTCGACGCGATCTGCACGCATCCGCTCGTGAAGGCGATCTCGTTCGTCGGTTCGACGGCCGTCGGCACGCATGTGTACAACCTCGGCAGCCAGCACGGCAAGCGCGTGCAGTCGATGATGGGCGCGAAGAACCACGCGATCGTGCTGCCGGACGCGAACCGCGAGCAGACGATCAACGCGCTCGTCGGCGCGGGCTTCGGCGCGGCCGGCCAGCGCTGCATGGCGACGTCCGTCGCGGTGCTCGTCGGCAGCGCGCGCGAATGGCTGCCCGATCTCGTCGCGAAGGCGAAGACGCTGAAGGTCAACGCGGGTTCGGAAGCGGGCACCGACGTCGGGCCGGTCGTGTCGCGCGGCGCGAAGGCGCGGATCCTGTCGCTGATCGACATGGGCATCAAGGAAGGCGCGACGCTCGAACTCGACGGCCGCGACGTGAAGGTCGCGGGCTTCGAGGAAGGCAACTTCATCGGCCCGACGATCTTCTCCGGCGTGAAAACCGACATGTCGATCTACACGCATGAAATCTTCGGGCCGGTGCTGGTCGTGATGGAGGTCGACACGCTCGACGACGCGATCGCGCTGGTCAACGCGAACCCGATGGGCAACGGCGTGGGCATCTTCACGCAGAGCGGCGCGGCCGCGCGCAAGTTCCAGAGCGAGATCGACGTCGGCCAGGTCGGCATCAACATCCCGATTCCGGTGCCCGTGCCGTTCTTCAGCTTCACCGGTTCGCGCGGCTCGAAGCTCGGCGATCTCGGCCCGTACGGCAAGCAGGTCGTGCAGTTCTACACGCAGACGAAGACGGTCACCGCGCGCTGGTTCGACGACGACACGACGGCCGGCCCGGTGAACACGACGATCCGGCTGCATTGAGCGGCGAAGGAAACGAACATGAAAATCGGATTTATCGGCCTCGGCCACATGGGCGCACCGATGGCGCTGAACCTGCTGAAAGCCGGCCATGACGTGCATGCGTTCGACCTGAGCGCCGACGCGTTGCGCGCGCTGCAGGACGCCGGCGCGCAGGTGGCCGCGTCGCCGCGCGATGCGGCATCGGGCGTGACGTTCGTGATCACGATGCTGCCGGCCGCGCCGCACGTGCGCTCGGTGCTCGCCGGCGAGAACGGCGTGCTGGCCGGCCTCGACGCCGGTGCGACCGTGATCGATTCGAGCACGATCGACCCGGCGAGCGCGCAGGCGTTCGGCGCGCTGGTGCGCGAGCACGGCGGCGCGTTCGTCGATGCGCCGGTGTCGGGCGGCACCGGCGGCGCGGCGGCCGGCACCTTGACCTTCATGGTCGGCGGCAGCGACGCGGATTTCGAGCGCGTGAAGCCCGTGCTCGCCGGGATGGGCAAGAACATCGTCCATTGCGGCGCGACGGGCATGGGCCAGGTCGCGAAGGTCTGCAACAACCTCGTGCTCGGCATCTCGATGGCGGCGGTGTCGGAGGCGATGTCGCTCGGCGTCGCGCTCGGCATCGACCCGAAGGTGCTGGCCGGCATCGTCAACACGTCGACGGGCCGCTGCTGGAGTTCGGATACCTACAATCCGTATCCGGGCGTGATCGACACCGCGCCGTCGTCGCGCGGCTACACGGGCGGCTTCGGCACCGACCTGATGCTGAAGGATCTCGGCCTCGCGAACGATGCGGCGAAGCAGGCGCGCCAGCCCGTCTATCTCGGCGCGCTCGCGCAGCAGCTGTACCAGACGATGAGCAGCCGCGGCGACGGCCAGCTCGATTTCTCGGCGGTGATCCGCCTGTACCAGCCGGCCACGAAGAAGGACGCCTCATGATCGAACTCGACTTCGTCGACGACGGCGCGATCGCGTGCGCGACGCTCAAGCGTCCGCCCGCGAACGCCTTTACCGCCGACGGGCTGCAGCAATTGCAGCAAACCGTCGCCGAACTGAATGCGAACCCGCGCGTGCGCGCACTGGTGATCACCGGCGACGGCCCGAAGTTCTTCAGCGCGGGCGCCGACCTCAACACGTTCGCCGACGGCGATCGCGCGGTCGCGCGCGCAATGGCGTCGCGCTTCGGCGCGGCGTTCGAGGCGCTGCACGACGCGCGCGTCGTGACGATCGCGGCGATCAACGGCTATGCGATGGGCGGCGGCCTCGAATGCGCGCTCGCTTGCGACCTGCGGATCGCGGAGACGCATGCGCAGATGGCGCTGCCCGAGCCGTCGGTCGGCCTGCTGCCGTGCGGGCTCGGCACGCAGACGCTGCCTTGGCTCGTCGGCGAAGGCTGGGCGAAGAAGATCATCCTGACCGGCGCGCGCGTCGATGCGACCACCGCGCTGCGGATCGGCCTCGTCGAGGACGTGGTCGAAAGCGGCGCCGCGCGCGAGGCGGCACTCGCGCTGGCGCGCAACGTCGCGCGCCAAAGCCCGCACGCGGTCGCCTACAGCAAGGAGCTGATCGGCCTCGCGCGCCGCGGCGTGCCGCGCAACGCGGCGCTTGCCGTGGAGCGCGAACGCTTCGTCGATCTGTTCGACACGGCCGATCCGCGCGAAGGCGTGGCGGCGTTCCTGGGCAAGCGCGCGCCGCAGTGGCATATCGATGGAGAGCCGCAACGATGAGCACGCCGGTGACGAATCACGACGCATTCGCGGAGCATGCGCCCGAGGTGCTGTTTCGCGTGGTGAACCGCGTGGCGCTGATCACGCTGAACCGGCCGGCCGCGCTCAACGCGCTGTCGTACGCGATGATCGGAGAGCTGACCGCGCTGTTCGAGCGCTGCCGCCACGACGACCAGATCGTCGCGGTCGTGCTGCGCGGCGCGGGCGAGAAGGGCTTCTGCGCGGGCGGCGACGTGCGCGCGTTATACAGGATGGTCGCGCAGCGCGAAACCTGGCTGCCGTTCTTCGTCGACGAATACCGGCTCGACTACGCGATCCACACGTTCCCGAAGCCGGTGGTCGCGCTGATGGACGGCGTGACGATGGGCGGCGGCATGGGCCTCGCGCAGGGCGCGGCGCTGCGCGTCGCGACCGAGCGCAGCAAGATCGCGATGCCGGAAACGCGCATCGGCCTCGTGCCCGACGTGGGCGCGACGCATTTCCTGTCGCGCCTGCCGGTCGAACTCGAACTGTACGTGGGGCTGACCGGCGCGATGCTGTCGGGCGCCGACGCGCTGAGCGCGAAGCTCGCGGACCTGTGCGTGCCGTCCGCGTGGCTCGACACGTTCGAGACGCGGATCGAAAGCGTGAAGTGGGACGGCGATGCGCTGCCGGTGCTGCGCAAGGTGTTCGAGCCGCCGTGCAACGTGGTGCCGCATGCGGCGCTCGACAGCCAGATGCCGTGGATCGTCCGCCACTTCGACAAGCGCTCGACCGTCGAGCGGATCGTTGCGACGCTCACGCAGGAACTGGCGCGCGACGAGCTGGCGCGCGAGCACCGCCAATGGCTGCAGGCGACGCTCGATGCGCTCGCGAGCCATTCGCCGACGATGCTCGCGGTGACGCGCGAGGCATTGCTGCGCGGCCGGCAGATGACGCTCGCGGAGTCGTTCCGGATGGAGCTCGGCATCGTCGCGCGCGCGATCGAGGAAGGCGATTTCTGCGAAGGCGTGCGCGCGCATCTCGTCGACAAGGATCGCAAGCCGCGCTGGGCGCCCGCGTCGCTCGTCGAGCTGCGCGCCGAACGCGTGAGGCATTTCCTGACGTCGCCGTGGAAGCTGTTCGCGCATCCGCTCGCCGATCTCGGCGCGGCGTGATCGCTGCATGAGGGCCCGACGCGCCGCGTGGCGCGTCGGCTTCAGTCGTGTCAGCGCGCTTCGTCCGGGCGCTCGATCATCGGCGGAATCGCCTGCGCGAGCGCGTCGATCACGCAGCGCGTCTTGCGCGGCAGGTAGCGCGTCTTCGGCCAGATCGCGTGAATGTCGCCTTCGCAGACGAAGCAGCGATCGAGCACGACCACCATCTCCCCGCGCTTCACGTAATGGTCGAGCAGCCAGCTCGGCACCCAGGCGATCCCGAACCCCGACGCACCGGCCGCGGCGATCGCCTGCACGTCGTCGAAACTCAGTTGATGCGGCATGTCGATCCGCACCGTCGAGCCGTCCGGCGCGCGCAAATCCCACGGCTGCACCACGCCCGAACGCGAATACGCGATCGTCCGGTGGTGCTTCAGGTCGTCGAGCGTCTTCGGTGTCCCGTAGCGCGCGAGATATGACGGCGCCGCGCCGAGGCTGCCGTATTGCGTACCGAGCCGCCGCACCGCGAGGCTCGTGCTGTCCGCGAGCGTGCCGATCCGGACCGCGAGATCGATTCCTTCCTCGACGAGATCGACGAAGCGGTCGGTGATCGACACGTCGATCCGCAGATGGGGGTATTGGCGCGCAAGGTCGAGCACGATCGGCGTCACGCAGTGGTGCCCGAACGCGAGCGGCACGCTCAGCCGCAGCTTGCCGCGCGCCTCGTGGCGGCCGCAGTCGAGATCGGCTTCCGCCGCTTCCAGCTCTGCCAGCGCGCGCACGCAGCGGTCGTAGTACGCCTGGCCGTCGTCGGTCAGGCTCTGGCTGCGCGTCGTGCGCTGCAGCAGCCGTGCGCCGAGCCGCTTCTCGAGCCGCGCGATCGTCTTGCCGACCGCCGAGCGCGTGATGTCGAGCCGCTCCGCGGCCAGCGCGAAGCTGCCCGATTCCACGACCTGGACGAAGGTCGTGACGCCGTCGAGTCTGTCGGTCATCGTGGGTGAGGTGTTGCGTCGATTGGGTCCTGAGATTCCCCAGTGCATGGAAGTGCGTGCGTCAATGGGGAGGTGAATTCTCACTATAGTACCGATTCCCGCTCAGCGTGCGTTGCCGGCCGCACGCGGCGAATCCTACTGACCTGGAGGCGCGCGGCCTGTCGCCGGGCCGCCGCGCAATACGCATGACGCTATCCGACTCCCGCAGGAATGCGGTCGCGCTCGCGGCCGTCTGTCTCACCTCGCTGATGTTCGGCCTCGAGATATCGAGCGTGCCGGTGATCCTGCCGACGCTCGAACACGTGCTGCATGGCGATTTCAACGGCATGCAGTGGATCATGAACGCGTACACGATCGCGTGTACGACCGTGCTGATGGCGGCCGGCACGCTCGCGGACCGGTTCGGCCGCAAGCGCGTGTACGTGATCGGCACCGTGCTGTTCGGCGCGACGTCGCTGCTGTGCGGGCTCGCGCCGAACGTGCCGGTGCTCGTCGCGGGCCGGCTGCTGCAGGGCGCGAGCGGCGGCGCGATGCTGATCTGCCAGATCGCCGTGCTGTCGCACCAGTTTCGCGAAGGGCGCGAGCGCGGCCGCGCGTTCGGGATCTGGGGGATCGTGTTCGGCATCGGGCTCGGGTTCGGGCCGATCGTCGGCGGCGCGATCGTCGCGCTGGCGAGCTGGCCGTGGGTGTTCCTCGTCCATGCGCCGCTCGCGGCCGTCGCGCTCGTGCTGATCGGCGGCGCGGTGCGGGAATCGCGCGATCCGCATGCGGGCACGCTCGACGTCGCGGGCATCGTCACGCTGTCGCTCGCGGTGCTCGGCCTTGCCTTTTACATCACCCAAAGCGCCGAACTCGGGCTCACGAGCGCGGCCGGCCTCGGCGTGCTCGGCGCGACCGTGCTCGCGGTGATCGGCTTCGTCATCGCGGAGCGCGCCAGCGCGCGGCCGATGTTCGACTTCTCGGTGTTCCGGATCCGCGCGTTCACCGGCGCGATCTTCGGCTCGATGGGGATGAACTTCAGTTTCTGGCCGTTCATGATCTACTTGCCGATCTGGTTTCAGGTCGCGCTCGGCTACGACAGCGTGACGGCTGGCCTCGCGGTGCTCGCGTACACGCTGCCAACGCTGATCGCGCCGCCGGTCGGCGAACGGCTCGCGCTGCGCTACGGGCCGGGCGTCGTGATTCCGGGCGGGCTGTTTACGATCGCGGCCGGCTTCGTGCTGATGCGGCTCGGCAGCGCGGCCGACCCTGCGAGCTGGCTGACGATGCTGCCGGGCTGCGTGATCGCCGGCATCGGGCTCGGCTTGACCAACACGCCGGTTACCAACACGACGACGGGCGCGGTGCCGAGTGCGCGGGCCGGGATGGCGTCGGGCATCGACATGAGCGCGCGGATGATCTCGCTCGCGCTGAACATCGCGACGATGGGCTTCGTGCTGGTGGCGGGGATCGTCGCGAGCCTGAAGGGCGGCCCGGCGGGCGCGATCGGCGACGCGGCGCTGCGCCGGCTCGCGCAGCAGATCGCATCGGGCCGCACCGACGGGCTGCAGGCGATCGCGCCGGCGCTCGCGCAGGCCGACCCGAGCGGCGCGGCGCTGCACGCGGCGCTCGTGCATGGCTTCGGCTGGGTGATGGTGTATGGCGCGGCGGGCGTGGCCGTGCTCGCGACCGCGAGCGCGGTGGCGTTCGCGCCGGCGCGGCGCGGGGCGGCCGTGTGCGAGTGACGCGGCCGGCGCGGGGCGTGTGACATGTGGTGTGCGACGGCCGGTCAGGAGGTCCCGCCGCCGAGCGCGCGGTACAGCTTCATCTGGTTGTTGAGCCGGTTCAGGCGTGTCAGTTCGTCGGCGCTTTGCGCGCTCCTCAGCACCTGCTGCTGGTCGAGCCACGGCTGCACGGCGGTCGCGCCGGCCGCGAAGCGCGCGGCGGCCAGCCGTTCGGCGCGCTGCGCCTGCGCGAGCGACAGCGCGCGCTGTTCGGCTTCGCGTTCGAGCTGCACGCGCGCCGACAGCGCGTTTTCCACTTCCGCGAGCGCCGTGTAGAGCCGCTGGCGGAACCCGACCACCGCCTCCTCGTACTGCGACTTCGATACCCTGATCTGCAACTGCATCGTGTTCCACTGGATGAACGGCAGCGCGAGGCCGAGCCCGAGCGTGCCGACCGGGTTCGTCAGCACGCGCTCGAGGCTCGTGCTCGTCGTGCCGGCGCTGCCGGTCAGCGTGAAGGTCGGATAGAAGCTCGTGCGCGTCGCATCGACCTGCGCGAGCGACTCGCGCAACCGGAATTCCACCGCACGCAGGTCGGGGCGCCGGCCGAGCAGGCTGGCCGGCAAGCCGGCCGCCACGTCGGGCGGTGCCGCGTCGGGCAGCGCCGCCGGCTCGGCCGCGCGCTGCTGCGGCGGCCGGTCGAACAGGATCGCGAGCGCGTGGCGGTTCTCGGTGCGCTGCTGGATCAGTTGCGTTTGCGCCGCGCGTTGCGCGGCGAGGCTCTGTTCGGCCTGCGCGAGGTCGAGCCCCGACACGGCGCCGGCCGTGTGCCGCGATCGCACCAGCGCGAGCGTGCGCTCTGCATACGCGATGTTCGCGTCGCCGAGCGCGATCTGCCGGTTCAGATAGCCGATCTGCCAGTACAGCGCCGCGGTCGTGCCGATCAGCGACAGCCGCGCGGCTTCGAGATCGGCGGCCGTCGCGTCGGCTTCCCAGTGCGCGGCATCGCGCAGCGCGGCCAGCCTGCCCCACAGGTCGATTTCGTAGCTAAGCGAACCGTTGAGGCCGCTCGACCGGCTCGTCCGGTGCGTATCGAACGTACGCGACACGGCGCCGTTCGCGCCGAGCGTCACGTTCGGCGTCAGGTTCGTATCGACGAGCCCGGCCTGCAACTGTGCGCGATACACGCGGATCGCCGCGATCGCGAGGTCGTTGTTGGCGCGCAGCGCGTCGTCGATCAACGCGTCGAGTTGCGGATCACCGAAACTGCGCCACCAGTCGCGCGTGGCGGCCGGCGCGTCGGCCGCGACCGGCGCGGCCCAGTTCGCGGGCATCGCGACGGCCGGCAGCGGATCGTGGCGCGCGCCCGCGCAGCCGGCGAGCAGCGCGGCCGCGCACGCGAATGCGCCGAGACGGTGAAGCGGGGAGGAATGCGTGAGGGCCATGTTTCGTCAGTCGCGCGCGAGCGCATCGATCGGATCGAGCCGCGACGCGTTGCGCGCGGGCATGAACCCGAAAATCACACCGGTGAGCGTCGAGCACACGAACGCGGTCACGATCGCGCCGACCGAGAACACCATCTTCCATTGCGCGACGAACGAGAACAGCGCGCCGAGCCCGAACGACAGCGCGATGCCGATCGTGCCGCCGAGCAGGCATACGAGCACGGCCTCGACGAGGAACTGCTGCAGGATGTCGGACTGGCGCGCGCCGACCGCCATCCGGATGCCGATCTCGCGCGTGCGCTCGGTGACCGACACCAGCATGATGTTCATCACGCCGATCCCGCCGACCACGAGCGAGATCACCGCGATCAGCGACAGCAGCAACGTCAGCGACTGGCCGGTTTTCTCGACGGTCTTGACCACGCTGTCCATGTTGTACGTGAAGAAATCCTTGCGGCCGTGGCGCTGGATCATCAGCTTCTCGAGGCTTTTCTCGGCGGCGGCGCTCGGTTGCCCGTCGCGCACGCGCACGGTGATGCTGTCGAGATGGCGCTGGCCGAACAGGCGCCCGCTCGCGGTCGTGTATGGCACCCATACGTTCAGGCTCTTCACGCTGCCGAACGCGCTTTTCTTGTCGGCGGTCACGCCGATCACCACGCACGGCACGTTGTCGACCAGGATCGCTTCGCCGACCGGATTGCGCGTCGCGCCGAACAGCTTGCGGCGCGTGTTCTGGTCGATCACCGCGACCTGCGCCTGGCGGCGCACCGCGTCGTCGTCGAACGCGACGCCGAGCGCGAAGCGCATCCCGCGCGTCTGGAAGTAGCTGTCGCCGACGCCGCTCACGAGCGCGTGGACGTCGACGTTGCGGTAGCGCAGCAGCAGCGTGCGCGACGTTTCGGGCGTCGCGCTGTCGACGTACGGCTGCTCGGCGAGCGCGGCGACGTCGGCGGGCACGAGCGTCTGGATCGTGTCCGCGCGGCTGTCGCCCCAGTCGGTGCCCGGATAGAGGCTGATCGTATTGGTGCCGATGCTGCCGATCTCTTCGAGCATGTAGCGCTTCGCACCTTCGCCGACCGCGACGATCGACACGACCGACGTGATGCCGATGATGATGCCGAGCATCGTCAGCAGCGTGCGCAGCCGGTGCGACACGAGCGCGATCCACGCCATCCGGCACGCTTCGGCGAAGCGGCCGGTGCCGGCGGCGAAGCGGCGGGTGCGCGGGGCGATGTCGGTGTCAGCGCTGGCGGGCGGCGGTGCATCTTCGGAAGGCGGTGCGGGCGGCGTGTCGGTTGCCGTTTCGGGCGTTGCTGCCGTTGGGTCCGCGCCGACGCCAGATTCCGCGAGCGCTTCCGCGTAGTGGCGGTTCGGCCGGTCGGCGACGATCTCGCCGTCGCTGATCTCGATGATGCGCCGCGCATGGCGCGCCACGGCCTTGTCGTGCGTGACGATCACGATCGTATGGCCGAGCGCGTTCAGCTCGTGCAGGATGCGGATCACGTCCTGGCCGCTTTTCGTGTCGAGCGCGCCGGTCGGTTCGTCCGCGAGGATCACCTGGCCGCCGTTCATCAGCGCGCGCGCGATGCTCACGCGCTGCTGCTGGCCGCCGGACAGTTGCCCGGGCCGGTGATGCGCGCGATCCGCGAGGCCGAGGCGCGCGAGCAGCGCGCGGGCGCGGGCGTGCCGCTCGGCGCGCGGGGTGCCCGCATAGATCGCCGGCATTTCGAGGTTCGCGACCGCGTCGACGTGCGGCAGCAGGTGATAGCGCTGGAACACGAAGCCGAAGTGCTCGCGGCGCAGCTGCGCGAGCTCGTCGCTGTCGAGCATGTGCGTGTCGCGTCCGCCGACCGTGTACGTGCCTTCGCTCGGATGATCGAGGCAGCCGAGGATGTTCATCAGCGTCGACTTGCCGGACCCCGACGCGCCGACGATCGCGACGATCTCGCCCGCATCGATCGACAGGTTGACGTTGTTCAGCACGACGACGTCCTTGTCGCCAGCCGGAAAGCGACGCGTGACGGCAGCGAGTTTGAGCAGGGGCTGGCGCATCGTTACACCACGTCCGACAGCGGGACGCGTTCGTCCGCCGATGCTTCGCCGATCACCACGCGCTCGCCGTCCTTCAGGCCGGCCAGCACTTCGACGCGCACGTTGTTGTTGATGCCGATGCGGATATGGCGCGTTTCCGTACTGCCGTCGGCGCGCAGCACGCGTACCGCGACGGTGCCGTCCTTGCGCTTCTCGCCGAGCGCGGCGGCCGGAATGATCAGCGCGTTGCGCGCGTCGCCGAGCACGATGTTGACCTGCGCGGTCATCGCGATGCGCAGCCGGTGCTCGGGATTCGGCACGTCGAACAGCGCGTTGTAGAACACCGCGGCGTTCGGCTTCGCGCCGCCGCCGCCGAGCGGGCTTTGCGCGTCGGCGTAGTTCTGCGGCGCCGGTTCGATCGCGCGCAGCTTGCCGTAGTGTCGCTTGTCCGGTTCGCCGAGGCTCGTGAAATACGCGGTCTGGCCGGCGCTCACGCGAATCACGTCGGCTTCCGACACCTGCGCCTTCACGGTCATCGTGTCGAGATTCGCGAGCTTCAGGATCACCGGCGCCTGCTGCTGCGCGATCACGGTCTGGCCTTCCTGCGTGACGATCGCGACGACCTCGCCGTCGATCGGCGCGACGATGCGCGTGTAGCCGAGGTTGGCCTGCGCGGTCTCGATCTGGATGCGCGCCGAACGGATCTGCGCGGCGAGCGACGCGACGGTGGCTCGCTGCACGTCGAGCGTCGCCTTCGCGGCCTCGAACGATTCGCGCGACGTCGCGTCGTCGGGCAGCATCGCCTGCTGGCGGCGGAATGCGAGTTCGGCCTGCGTCAGCTGCGCGGCCGCCGATTGCTGCTGCGCGCGCAGGCTTTCTTCGCTGGCGCGCGCCTGGCGCAGCGCGTTTTCCGAGATCACGGGATCGATCTCGGCAAGCCACTGGCCCTTCGTGACCTTGTCGCCGAGCTTGACCTTCAGCGTCTTCAACTGCCCCGACACCTGTGCGCCGACGTCGACCTGCCTGAACGCCTGCAGCGCCCCGGTCGCGAGCACCGCGTTCTCGAGATCGCCGCGCGTGACGGGCGCGGACAGGTATTGCGGATGCTTGGCGGGCGCGCAGGCCTTCAGCGTGACGCCGGCGGCGATCGCGACGACGGCAAGGGTAGCCAGCACGATGCGCCGGCGGCGATGGGTCTTCTGGGTCATGAGCATGCAGCGAGGATGAGGCAGGCACCGGCGATGCGTGCGGCCGAACGGAACGATCCGGTCGGCGTCGCATGTCGGGCGTGTTGCCCGCGACGGACGCCGCGTACGCATCGCGCGGGCATGCCGAATCGAATCAGGCGCTCATGGTAAGCGAGGAGTTCGCGCCGTATCGTGTGGGAATTGTGCTGAATTGTGCGGACGCCGTACCCATGCGGTCGGCCAGACCGCGTAATTGTTGCAATCTGTGAAAAGGCGGCGCCGGGCGCTACCGCTGCGCGGCGACGATCGCCATCATCGGCCGGTCGCGTTCGTCATCGAGCGCGTGCAGCGCGTCGATCTGTTCGGGCGTCGACGCCCATTCGTCCCGGTGCGCGGGCGTGAAAGCCGCGACCTTACGCGCGGTCTCCGCCCGCGTCGATCCTGCGCTGCGTATCGGCGTCGACGATCTCGCGGATCGCGCGGAACAACGGTGCGGCGTCGGTGTAGCGCCGGCCGTAGCCGAGGTTGAACGCATAGTCGAAATCGGGCGGATTGCTGCCCTGGTTGTGCTGCACGATCGTTTCGAGCTTGTCGAGCGCCTTCGCCGCGCGGGCCTCCGGCGACGCGGCCGCCTCGTATTCGTCCCACAGCGCGACGATCTCGTCGCCCAGCGTGCGGTCGAGCGACGCGGTCAGCGTCAGCAGATCGTCGCGTTCGTGTGCGCTCTTGTCGGGGTGCGCGGCCTGCTCGATCGCGGGGATGTCGCCGTGCAGCGCCTCGCCGAGGTCGTGGACGACGCACAGCTTCAGCAGCTTCAGCGTGTCGACGCCGGGCAACGCGTCGGCGAACACGAGCGCCATCAGGCCCAGCCGCCAGCTGTGCTCGGCCGTGCTTTCCGCGCGTCCGGCGGATGTGTAGCCGCTGCGCAGCACGTTCTTCAGGCGTTCGGCTTCGCGCAC
Organism: Burkholderia sp. BCC1047; assembly: GCF_902833155.1. Lineage (NCBI taxonomy): Bacteria > Pseudomonadati > Pseudomonadota > Betaproteobacteria > Burkholderiales > Burkholderiaceae > Burkholderia > Burkholderia sp. BCC1047. The sequence goes on from NZ_CADFEH010000001.1 coordinate 375,763, forward strand.
GAAATCGAGCCGTGCGTGGATCGTGTCGGGATTCATGGTCGCGTCCTTGCGATGAGCTATCAAGCGTACGCGCGCCGGCCGCGCTGCGTCCACGCATGAAATATGCGCGGCGCGTCAGCGGGCGTCGAGCGTTTCCACGAGCCGCACGGCCGACCCGTCCGATAGCGTCATCCGCGTCCACCGGCATCGGCTGCCGCGAATCGGCACGACGCGCGACGCATTCGCGCCGGTGTCGAACTCGACGCTCGGCGGCCCCGCGCGATCGTGCCAGCCGAGCGGGTCGAGCGCGGCTTCCATGCGGACGATTTCTGGCGTCGCGTAGCGCCACAGCGACGTGCCGAGCAGCATCGAAAGCGGCTGCGAGAATTCGGCCGCGCGGGCCGGCGAACTGGCCAGCAGACGGTGCGTGAGGTCGCAGACGAGATGCATGCGGCCCGTGCTGCCGGCGATCAGCCGCGCGAGCGCGCGGTCGCCCGCCGAATCGATGCGCGCGGCGAGCAGCCGTTCGGCCGTCGCGCGTTCGTCGGGCGACATCTGCTGGAGGCCCGCCTCCCAGCGCGAGATCGTCGATTGCGCGACGCCGAACAGTTCGGCCGCATGACTTTGCTTCACGCGGTGCAGCGCGCGCCAGCGCTTCAGTTGCGGGCCGAGCGAGGACGAATGAAGCGGTGAGGCGGTCATGGCGATGCTCCTGTTGCGGTCGTGCCAGGCGCGTGGTTACCGCACCGTTACATGATCCGGATGCCGCCGCTTGCCTGGATCGCGATGGCCGCGAACGGCACGAGCACGATGCCGCCCAGCACGAGTACGCCGTCGGCGGCCACCGTGATCGGCGTCGCGAGAATCCGCAGACCCATGCCGACGACGGACGGCGATTCCACGATGTAGACCGAGTACGGGCGGTTGAAGGGTTGCGCGGCCGCGTTGTCCTTCTGGACGAAGCCTTCCGTCGAGTAGCGCTTGCCGTCGATGTCGCCTTCGAGCACGAGGCCGGCCGGCTCGCTGAGGAAGCCGTCGGCGGAGGCGGCCCGTCGATCGTCGTCCGATGCGTCTTTCGGCAGCACGATCCGGTAATGCCCGGTGACGCTGCCGCCGCTCGCATGAAAGTCTGCGAATGTCGTGCGTACCGATTTGCGGTAGCCGGACAGCAGGACGGGCCGCAAGCGGGCCGGCAGATCGAAGATGTAATGGTAGCGCGTGCCGAGGACGACCAGTTTCTTGCCGTCTTCGGTCATCATGAACGCGGATACGTGTTCGCTGTACGCGTCGTTCTTGTACAGCTTCGGCGTGAAGCAGCCCGACAGTGCGAGGCTGCTTGCGGCGACGCCGGCGGCCAGCAGGCGCCGGCGCGTGATGGATAGGCTCATTTCTTGTTGTTCCGTCTGTGCGGTTCGGTTCAGTTCAGTGGCTTTCGCCCTCGGAAGCCGGATTCTCGCGTATCCGCCGCACGTTGTCGAACCGGAAAGCTGCCGCGGCAGCGGGCAGCCGTGCGCATCCGCGCTTCATCGACAACGTTTCCGCGACGCTTTCAACCTATCCCGCCATATCTTATTATTCGGCCAGAGCGGCGAGTGCCGGCCGCCATCGATCATGTCGACGACATGATGCGCCGGCAACGATGACCGTCTTCCGGCCGGCGCGTCGCCCGATGCGCGGTCGACACGGCAGGGCGCGCGAGGCCGCGCGTGTCCCGAAAAAGATACGAGGGCGCGATGGTACGACTGGTGTTGCTGCTGCTGGGCATCGAATATCTGCGAACGCGCTGGCGCGGGCTGACCGTGCTCGGCTGGCTGTGGGTCGTCGCGGGCGTCGGCATTTTCGTCGACGCGCTCGACGGCGCGCTGCATTTCCCGATCGAGCTGTTCGCGTGGCTGTTCCTGATCGAAGGGCTCGCGACGCTCGCGGTGGCCGGCAGCGGGGTCGGCGGGCAGCGCATCCTGCGCTACGTGAAGGGCATCGCGGTCGTGGTGGCCGCGGGGCTCGTGTTTGCCGGCCATCATCACGGCCACTTCCTGCTGTCGATGATCTTCGGCACGCTGTTTCTCGTCGACGGGCTGCTGCAGTGCACGTCCGCGTGGATGGTGCGCTATCGCCGCTGGCACGTCGCGTTCGCGTGGGGCGTCGTCGAGATCCTGCTGGCGATCTTCTTCTTTCAGCCGTACCCGACGCACTACGCGGGTACCGTGCCGTACTGCCTGGGCCTGCTGCTGATGTTCGGCGGCATGCACCTGCTGAGCCTCGCCGCACGCGTGCGGCGGCTGACGCGCAACCCGGCGTTCGCGACGTCGCCCGCGCCGGCGCTCGCGCCGGATCTCGACGATGCGCAGGGCCTGCCGCAGTTCGCGCAATCCGAATGGGACGGCCCGCCGGCCGACGGCGAGCGCGCGCTCACCGTGCACGTATGGACACCGACCGGCACGTCGAAGGCCGAGGCGCAGCGCTATCCGCTGATCGACCGCTATATCGCGGCGGTGGACGTCAACGGCGTGATCTCGACCGGCCATGCGGCGCTGGAATCGCCGGAGGGCATCTACATCAGCCTGTATCCGGGCGTCGAAATCGATCGCTCTCCCGACGAATTCACGCGGATCCTGCGCGCGACGCGCGAGAACGACGTGCCCGGCCTGTTCCAGCCCGACTACGCGACCGAGTCGACGGCGTGGTGCCCGTCGACCGTGCGCGTGCGCATCCGCAACTACGATCCGGCCAAGCTCGATGCGTTCTGGTCGTCGTACCGGCAGAACACGACGTACAACCTCACGCACCGCAACTGCTCGAGCACCGTGTCGAATGCGCTCGAGGCCGCGCTCGACGGCGCCGTGTGGCGGCTGAAGGGTGCGCGGGCCGGGTGGGGCGCGTTCGTGCGGCTGCTGCTCACGCCCGAGCTGTGGGTGGCCGCGCAGATCCGCAAGCGCGCGGTGACGATGGCGTGGACGCCCGGGCTCACGCTCGACTATGCGCGCGCGCTCAGCATGCTCGCCGATCCGCGTCCGTTCGCGTGGTGGAAGGTTGCGCGCTCGGCGGTGAGCGCGATCATGGCGTCGCGCCGCGCGTGGCGCGAGCAGGACAGTGCGGCGCTGTCGCCCGGCGGATCGGAGGCGGCGTCGGTGAAGTGAACGCGTGGCGCCGGATGAGGGCCCGGCATCACAAGGGCGCCACCGTGCGGCCCGGCGAGATTGCCCGCCATAAGAACCCACGGACGACAACGATGAACGAGACGAGAGCGTTCCGCATCCTGACTCCCGCCGCACTGACGCTGGTGCTTGCGCTGGCGAGTGCCGGCTTCGCGCAGGCGGACACGGACGACGTGCCGCGCATGAGCAACGACGTGTACCGGATGTCGGTGTCGTTCTGCTCGAACGTCGCGGCCGCCGAGAAGATCGCGTGCCAGGGCGACATGATCGCCGCGGGCAGCCGGATCGTCGCGGCGATCGGCGGCCTGCCGCCGGCCTCCGCCACGGCGATCGACGAAGGCGCGCGCAACAAGTTGCCGCCGGCCGAGCGCAACGGGCTCGAGCCCGTCGAGCCGGCCGCGATCGACAAGGACGACACGCTGGCCGGCCTCGCGGGCATGGTGCGCCTGTGCGACGTGTACGAGCCGGAACCGGCGGCGCGTGCGCGGCACCACGCGGCGCTGAAGCAGAAGGCGCCCGATGTCGCACCGCGTGTCGAGGCGTTGCTGGCCGATCCGTCGACGGCGGCGCGCCGGCGCGTCAGCATCGGCGTGTGGCAGATTCTCTCGCTCGAGGGCCCCGAAGCGTCGGCCCGCGCGTGCACGCAGCTCGGCACCTGAGCGAACCGCGCATTCTTTCGTGCACCTTCACATTCGTGCCATGTTGCGGCAGCAACAATCGCAGGCAGACATTCGACAATCTTGCGGCGCATCCCGCGACCGCAAGCCTTTTCCGAGGAAACACGCCATGCTGAAGACGCTCGCCCGCGCCGCTGCCGCACTCGCCGTCGCTTCCGTTTCACTGCACGCCGCCGCGCAGACCAGCTACGACTACCTGTTGCTCGCCGCGTCGTGGGAGCCCGGCTTCTGCGCGTCGCACGACACACCGGAATGCACGAACCTCGCCGGCTCGTATGCGGCGACGAGCCTGTCGCTGCACGGGCTGTGGCCGAACCGCTATGACGGGAACCAGCCTTTCTACTGCGGCGTGCCGCAGAACGACATCGACCTCGACAACGCGCACGAGTGGTGCAGCATGGATGCGTACCCGATCAGCAGCGCGACGCGCACCACGCTGTCGACGTACATGCCGGGCGTCGCATCGTGTCTCGACAAGCACGAATGGTTCAAGCACGGCACCTGTTCGAATTCGGCGACGCCCGATGCTTACTGGAACCAGGCGTCGGGCATGATCAGCCGGTTGGGCAACACGTCGTTCAACGCGTTCCTGCAGGCGAATGCGGGCAAGACGGTGACGCGTAACCAGTTGCTGTCGGCGTTCGAAGGCGCGTTCGGCAGCAACACGCGCAGCGCGGTGTCGCTGAAATGCACGAAGACGAACGGCGTGAGCTACTTCACCGAAGCATGGATCGCGGTGAAGACGAATGCGACCGCGCAGTTTCCGAGCGCCGCGTCGCTCGTGACGGACGGCAATACGCAGGGCACGTGCCCGACGTCGGGGGTGTTTATCGCGAAGTGACGGGCGCGGCCGACGTGCGCGATATCGCGCACGTCGCGGGCGGTCCGGGCGTTCGGGGATGTCGGGCGCGTCGTTGATGGCGCGCATGCACGTTTGGCGGGCGGCGACACACATCCGCTTCCGCGTCGGGCGGCTGCACTCAATGTGCCGCGCAAGGCGCGCCGAACCATCGCGTGACCGCCTGCGTGGCGGCGTCGATGTCCACGTCCGCATCGTCGTCGCAGGCCCACGCGACGAAACCGTCCGGGCGCACGAGCACCGCCCGCAATCCGAGTCGGTCCTTCGCGTCGCTCGCGATATACGCGATGCGGTCGCGCCAGCGGCCTGCCACGGACCGAAGCGGCCGGTCCGCATCGAAGTCCAGCAGCACGCCCTTGCCGTGCCTCACGTGTTCGCCGAGCCGCGTGCCGTCGGCCAGTTCGAAGTCCGGAACGCTTCGGCCCACGAGCGGATGGCCGCCGCCGAGATCGTACGCGAGCGACACGCCCCACAGGCGTTCGGCGAAGTACGTCGCGCCGTCGCGCGTGTCGACGAGATCGCGCATGATCGCCGCGAGCGCGCGCGAACCCGGCGAGGGCCGCATCAGCGCGACCTGCGCACGCGACCAGTCGAGCACGCGCGCGCCCACCGGATGCCGTTCGTCCGTGTAGCTGTCGAGCAGGCCCGTCGGTGCGTCGCCGCGGATCGTCGCGGCCAGCTTCCAGCCGAGATTCATCGCATCGCCGAGCCCGAGATTGAGCCCCTGGCCGCCGAGCGGCGAGTGGATGTGTGCGGCATCGCCCGCGAGCAGCACGCGGCCGTCGCGGTACGTCGATGCCTGGTACGCGCGATCGGTCCACGTGGCGGCGAGCCGGAGCGCGGTCAACGTGACGCCGGCGCCGGACACGCGGCGCAGCACGTCCTGCGCATGTTCGAGCGTGATCGGCCCGCTCCGGTGGAACGCGCCGCCGTCGAACTCGACGAGCGCGACGGTCCCGGGCGGCGTGTACGTGTACATGCCGGCAGACGTGTAGTGACGGCCCGGCAGCAGCGCGCCCGGATCGGCGAACTCGGCTTCGATCGAGTAGCCGGTGAACTCGGCGTCGGTGCCGGCAAACCCGAAGCCGCCGGCCTTGCGGACCGCGCTGCGGCCGCCGTCGCAGCCGACGAGCCAGCGTGCGCGGAATGTCTCGCCGCCTGCGTACAGCGTCACCGCATCGTCCGACTGATCGAAGCCTTCGACGGCAAGACCGCGCCGAATCTCGACGCCCGTTGCTTGCGCACGGGCGGTCAGCACGGATTCGATCCGCGCGATGTCGGTCGCCATGTGCGTGCCGGCCGGGCCGGGCAGATGGTACGGCCACTGCGACGCATCGATGTCGTCGTGGAAGAACTGGATGCCGGCGAAATGACCGGCCGGACGACGCGCTTGCTGCATCCAGTGCGCGGTGTCCGTGGCGCGGGCCGGCAGCGCGATGCCGTCGAGCAGGTCGCGGCGGTGGAGCGCGTCGATCGTCGGCGCGGACAGGCCGCGCATGCCGAACGGGAGATACTTCAGCGGGGATTCCGGATCGTCCGCCTGCTCGACCACCAGCACGGACGCACCGGCGACGCGTAATTCGCAGGCGAGAAACAGGCCGACAGGGCCGGCTCCGGCAATCACGACATCATGGGTCACGGGCAGATTCATCGATGGCTCGGTTTCGGGGCAAGGCGGCCCGGTGTGGTCGAAAGGGCGGTATGCGCCGGGATTGCGCATGCGTCGGGAAACTTGTGGAACGTTGTTCCATCGGCGAGATATTGGAACGCTGTTCCAGATGTGTCAAGCTAGCGCGCATGAAAACCAGCAACCGGACCGAGCGGCGCGCGGACGCGCTGTCGAAAGAGCGAATCGTCGAGGCCGCGATCGCGATCCTCGACCATGCAGGCGAGGGCGCGCTGACGTTTCGCGCGCTCGCCGCACATCTGGCGACCGGAAGCGGCGCGATCTACTGGCATGTCGCCGACAAGCACGGCCTGCTCGCGGCGGCCGCGGATCATGTGATCGCGGCTGCGCTGACCGACGTGCCGACGGAGCCTGACGGCGATGCGGCGCAAGCGCTCCGGCGCATCGCGCTGCGCCTGTTCGACGCGTTCAGCGCGCATCCGTGGGTCGGTGCGCAGTTGTTCCGGGAGCCGTGGCAGCAGGCGGTGCTGCGGATCCTGGAGCGCGTCGGCGGGCAGCTTCAGGCGCTGGGCGTGCCTGAGCCCGCGCAATTCAACGCGGCGTCGGCGCTGATGCATTACATCTTCGGGCTGGCCGGCCAGTACGCGGCCGGTGCGCGGCTGCATCCGCGCGAGGCCGGGCAGCCGGAGATCGTCGCGACCGTGGCCGAGCGGTGGGCGCAGCTCGAACCGGCGCAGTATCCGTTCGTGCGCAAGGTGGCCGAGCAACTGGCCGCGCACGACGAGCGCGCGCAGTTCCTGGCCGGTATCGATCTGATTTTGGCGGGGATCGGGGCGGCGGCCCGGTAGGCCCGCCGTCGGATGCATGGTTTCGAACGGCGGTGCGACGAGTCCGTTGTCACGCCAGCAGCCGCAGCGCATCCGCGAGCGACAGCACCGTCGTACGCGATTCGAACGCGGTGGCGAACAGATGCTCGTGGACGATCGGGTCCGGGTCGTAGCAACAATCCTTGACCGTGTAGAGGCGGAAATCGGCGTCGCTCGCGTGCGCGATCGACGACAGCATCACGCCGGTCGATGCGATGCCGACCATGATCAGCGTATCGACGCCTTGTGCGATGAGCCGCGCCTGCAGATCGGTGCCGAAGAATACGCTCGCGCGGTGGGCCAGGATCAGCGGTTCGTCGGGCCGTTTGGCAAGCTCCGGGGAGGGGCCGTCGTTGATGAACAGGCCGAGTTGCTTGATGCCCTGGCCGTTCTTGTTGCGCGGACTCACTTCCGGATAGCCGGGGCTGAACCGGAGATTCGCGAACCACACGCCGACGCCGGCAGCGCGTGCCGCATCGCAGAGACGGCGCGTATTGGAAAGCAGTTCAGGGGCGACCGACGGAAAGAGGCCGAGGATGTCGGTCTGGTAATGCATGACGAGCAGTGCGGTTTTGGATGGCGCGATGGCGGGAATCCGGTCGATCGTGCTTTGAGCGTGTGCGTTGTCATCATTGGCGGGCGAGTGGGTTGCCATTTCGATATCCGGTGCGGTTTCCTCGTTCATGAATGACGTTCTCCGTGTTTTTGGCAAATCGCATCTGATTGTTTCGTGCGTGTCGTTCCAAGCGTCGACCGCTCGGTATAAGCCGTCAACGACTCCAGCGTCAACATGGATCGGCGAAACGGTCGCTCGCGCCGGTTGCAGCCCGACATCCCAAATGCTGCGCGCGGCGGACGCGTTTTGTCCTTTCTGCAAGCCGCTATCATGGACGTTCAACTTAAAGGAGAACACCTGATGAGCCGGCCAGATTTCATTAAGCATTGGACTGAACTCGAAGAACCGGATGCGCATTCCTATCGCGGCGATACCGAGCCAATGGCGCTCGACGCGCCGCTTTCAGCCGCACTTGGCATTACGCGTATCGGAATCCATCATGTCAGGCTGCTGCCCGGAAGGCGGACGTCATATCCGCACGCCGAAAGTACCGAGCAGGAGTTTGTGTACGTGCTCGAAGGCAAGCCCGATGTATGGATCGACGGCGTGCTTCACCCGGTTGCCGAGGGCGATTCCGTCGCGTTTCCGGCAGGCACCGGAATTTGTCACACCTTCATTAACAATACGAAGGATGAAGTCAGGTTGATGGTGATCGGCGAACGTCCTCGCGACGACAACCGTATCCGTTACCCGCTCAACGAAGCGTACGAACTTACCCGCGCGGACCGATGGGTGGACTGGCCGACGCGACCGCTCGGAGACCATAACGGGATGCCGGACTGACGCGTATGCGTGAGAGCGCATCGGCCTGCGGATTCGACCTGTCGATACGGCGAATGGATGAAATCGCTCGGCCGGTGTATCTGGGGTGCAGCGCGCTATTTCTTTGAAATCAATCCAGTCATATATTGGTTCAGGTCGCGAAAATCTTTAACCGTCCATTGATGGGGAGGCAGTTTTACGCCATTTTCCCGCAAGGTTTTGGGAATCAGGTCTCCGTTTGGACGAAGTATGACCGATGAAACGATAACGCCCGGATAGTCACTAAGCCGTTTCTTGAAAGCGGGTGTCGTAAGGTCGGGGGTGGGCGGACTGCTTTTGTTGGCCAACGGTCCCGTTCCTCGGGCGTCTGCTCCGTGGCACATGGCGCATCTCGCCAGGAAGATCCTTTTCCCGTTGTCACTATCCGCAAAGGCTGCGGATGGTTGAGAAAACAATGAAATTCCCAGTGAGGCGATAAGCAATATTTTCATTTTTTATAAGCTGTCGGATGGGTATGCCGATATTGATCTGCCACGATTGCGCCAAATGACGCACGCCCAACGTCACCCCCTCAAAAAATCGACCGCCCCGTATAAGTCGTCAACCACTCCAGCGCCAGCGTCCCCGCCAACGAATTCCCGTTCGCATCCAACCCCGGCGCCCACACGCACACGGCCATCTCTCCGGGCAGCACCGCGACGATCCCGCCGCCGACGCCGCTCTTCGCCGGCAGCCCGACCCGATACACGAAATCACCGGCCGCATCATAGGTCCCGCAGGTCAGCATCAGCGCCGACAGCCGCTTCGCGGAACTCGAATCGACGATCCGCTCGCCTGTCGCCGGCGCGACACCGCCGTTCGCAAGAAACAGCGCGGCGCTGGCCAGCTCGACGCAATTCATCTCGATCGCACACTGCCGGCAATACGCGTCGATCACCGTATCAGGCGGCATCTGCATGTTGCCGAAGCTCGCCATGAAATGCGCCATCGCGCGGTTGCGCTCCGCGTGCTGCAACTCCGACGTCGCGACGCGCGAATCGTAGTTGATGTCGTTCGCGCCGATCAGCCGCCGCACGAATTCGACGAGCGCCGTCTCGGCCTTCACGAAGCGGCGGCACAGCACGTCGGTGACGACCAGCGCGCCCGCATTGATGAACGGATTGCGCGGCTTGCCGCGCTCGCTTTCGAGCTGGACCAGCGAATTGAACGCGGTGCCGGACGGCTCCCGGCCGACCCGTTCCCACAGCTCGTCGCCGAGCAGTTGAAACGCGAGCGTGCACGCGAACAGCTTCGAGATGCTCTGGATCGAGAAGCGCTCGTGCGCATCGCCGACCGTGTAAACGTTTCCGTCGAGCGTCACGACGGCCATCCCGAACTTGTCGGCGGGCACTTTCGCGAGTTCGGGAATGTAGTCGGCGACCCGGCCCTGGCCGATCCAGGGGGCGAGTTCGGTGTGGATACGTTCGAGAATCGTCTGGTAATTCATCACGTCAGGCAGGGTAGAGGCAGAGCCGGGATTCCGGCGAGCCCGTATGGAACCGTCCCGGCGTCGATTCGTCAAGCGCGGCCGGAATCCCGCCCTTATTTTCAAGACCGCCAAACAGGTGAGCGGCGGGCGCAGTATCATGCGGTACGTTTCGGCCGAGGGCCGGCGTCCGGCACCCGCCGGCGCCTCCCGCGGCTTCCTCGATGATCCGACCGCCGCCCATGTCTTTTCGCATCCTGCTCGTCGAAGACGACACCCGCTTGTCCACGCTGATCGCCGGCTACCTGCGCAAGAACGACTATGAAGTCGACACCGTGCTGCATGGTGACGCCGCGGTGCCGGCGATCCTGTCCATTCGTCCCGATCTCGTCATTCTCGACGTGAACCTGCCGGGCAAGGACGGTTTCGAAATCTGCCGCGAGGCGCGCAAGCAGTACGACGGCGTGATCATCATGGTGACGGCGCGCGACGAACCGTTCGACGAGCTGCTCGGCCTCGAATTCGGCGCGGACGACTACGTGCACAAGCCGGTCGAGCCGCGCATCCTGCTCGCGCGGATCAAGGCACAACTGCGCCGCGCACCCGCGCGCGCGGCCGAGAGCACCGCGCCGCAGCCGGAGCGCTACGCGTTCGGCAAGTTCTCGATCGACCGCACCGACCGCACCGTCGTGCTGCCCGATGGCAGCACGCCCGATCTGACGTCGGCCGAATTCGACCTGCTGTGGGCGCTCGTGTGTCATGCGGGCGAAGTCGTCAGCCGCGACGATCTGATGCTGCAGCTGCGCGGCGTCGAATTCGACGGCCTCGACCGCACGATCGACGGGCGCATCTCGAAGCTGCGCCGCAAGCTGCGCGACGACGCGAGCAACCCGCAGCGGATCAAGACGATCCGCAGCAAGGGTTATCAATTCAGCAAGCACGCGTGGGAATGACGCCGCGCTCGCGCGACGCCGTCACGTTCCGCGCGGGCATTCCGCCCGCCGGCCGGGAGCCGCGATGATTCGACGAACCCGTTCGCACCCCGAGGCACCGCCGTTGCCGACGCTGCGCTACGTCAAATGGCGCTGGCTGCATTTCCGCCGCGCGTGGACCGACACGCGCGCCGACCGCATTCCGAGCTGGTCGCGCCTGTACGTGCGCACCTACCTGCATCTGCTCGGCCTCGTGTTGCTCACCGCGCTGGTGCCCGCGCTCGCGCTGTGCGTCGTGTTGTCGCCGCAGGTCGTGTGGCACGCGTTCGACGCGTTGCCGGGCGACATCTGGATCGTGCTCGCGTTCGTGTTCACCGCGCCCGCGCTCGCCGCGTACCGGTGGATGCGGCCGGTCTGGTCGGATCTCGTGATGGTGCGCGAGCGTGCGATCGACTTCACCGGCGGGCGCTTCAACACGCGCGCCCGCGAATCGCACAGCGTGATCATCGGCCCGCTCGCGCGCACGCTGAATGCGCTCGCGATGCGTATGGAGCGGCTGATCGCCGCGCAGCGCGATCTGACGAACGGGATCTCGCACGAACTGCGCACGCCGCTCGCGCGCGTGCGCTTCGCGCTCGAAATGCTGCGCGAACCGGGTTCGGCGGCCGAATACCAGGGCGCGCTCGAGAGCATCGCGCAGGACGTGACCGAGCTCGAGGAGCTGATCGACATGAGTCTCACGTACGCGCGGCTCGAATACAGCTCGCTGCAGTCGAACCTCGAGATGATCGCGCCGGTCGCGTGGTTCGAGCACCAGGTGAACGACGCGCAACTGCTGTATCCGGACCGTACGATCGAGGCGCGCGTCGCGATCGGATCGGATCTGCGCGTGAAGATGGACCGGCGGCTGATGTCGTATGCGATGCGCAACCTGCTGCGCAACGCGAGCAAGTACGCGAACGCGCGGATCGTCGTCGGGATCGCGCTGGTGCACGGCAACATCGGGATCTTCGTCGAGGACGACGGCCCGGGCGTGCCCGAAAGCGAGCGCGAACGGATCTTCGACGCGTTCGTGCGCCTCGACCGTCGCACCGGCGGCTACGGGCTCGGCCTGTCGATCACGCGGCAGGTGCTCCACGCGCACAACGGCCGGATCGCGGTCGTCGATCCGGTCGAGCTCGGCGGCGCGCGGTTCGAGATCAGCTGGCCGGTCTAGCGCGACGTCGCGCGATGCTCGGCACGCGGCAATCGTGAAGGCGCAGGCTGCCGGCGAGCGCGCGGGGCGCGACGCCGACGCGGACGCCGCCGAAGCGGCATCCACGCAGGCTCAGTAGGTGCGGCCGAGCTGCAGGTAGAAGTTGCGTCGGCCGCCCGGGGCGAGCGCCACGCCGATATAGACGGGCCCGAACGCGGTCGACAGGCTCGTGAAGAACGTATAGCTCTGCTTGAGCGCGCCGCCGCCGATCTGCTGGCCGCTCGACCACACGTTGCCGACTTCCGCGCTGGCGCCCACCGACAGCGCCTTGATCGGCGACGCGTTGAACGTCATCAACTGGTTCATGTACGTGATCTGCCCGTACGCGAGTTCGTTGCCGTTCAGCTGATCGGCCGCATAGGCGGACAGATGCTGGAAGCCGCCGAGCGTGAAGTTGAACGCGTTGATCAGGTTGGTGCCGCCGATGCTCTTGCCGCCTTCGATCGTCGCGCTGACGCTGTGCCGGCCGAACTGCTGCGCGATCATCGCCTTGCCGTAGATCTCGGTATAGGGCGCGTTGTTGATCCCGTCGTCGAATACCTGCGCCGAGCCGCCGTTGCGCGACACCAGCGAGCGTTCGACCCGCAGTTCGCCGAAATAACCCTTGCGCGGGAACATCGGATCGTCGAGCTGATCGATGACGAGCCGCGCCCGCGCGATCAGCGCCTGCGACGTGAAGCTCGGCCACAGCAGGCTCTGGCCGCTGCCGTCGTCGAACGGCAGGTTGTAGGTCGGCGAGCCGTGTCCGGTCACGTAACCGAGGCCGACGCGGAAATCGCCGAGCCGCGCGATCGGCAGGCCGAGGTCGATCCCGGCGCGCGCCGTCTGCATCAGATACTGCGTGATCTTCACGTCGCCGGAGTCGTCGTACAGGTTCGCGTAGCGACGCTGGTATTCCGCGTACGGCGACAGGTACACGCCGTACGCGGTCGACAGCGGCTGGCGCAATTCGACGCGCGCCGACTGCAGGTCGCTGCCGATCGTCGTGTCCGCGCGGAATTCCAGCCCCGACTCGGTGAGCCACGGCCGCCGGTAGCCGACGTGCAGGCGGAAGCCGCCCTCGTCGGTCGAACTGCTCGACATGCCGAGCCCGAACAGCAGGAAGTTGGGCCCCCAGTACTTCTCGCGCGCGTCGATCTCGAGCACGTTGTCGTCGCCGCGGCTCACGATCTGCTGCGTGACGCTCTCGAAGTTGCCGCCCGTCGTGAGTCCGAGCAGATCCTGGCTGACGGTCTTTGGATCGTAGATGTCGCCGGGTTTCACGTGCAGCGCGTCGCTGACGACGCGCTTCGGCACGCCGCCGCTGGTCTTGATGTCGATGCGCGTGATGCGGATCGGCGGCGGCAGCGGCTGCGCGTGCGCGGACCGGTAGGCCGCGTACTGTTCCGGCGTGAGCGCGAAGCGCCGCAGCTTCGGCAGCGCCGCGGTCGCGGCGATCTCGCCGGCGGCGATCGCCTGCTTCGCGTTCTGGAAATCGGTGAACGCGAGCGCGCCGAGGTCCGGCGTGAGCAGCACGTCATGCGCGTCGAGCTGCTTGCGCTGCGCGGTCACGTTCTGGCGGATCAGGATGCCGACCATCTGCTGCATCACGTCGGCCGGCGACGCGAGCGCGTCGAGCGGGCGCAGTTGCGAGCCGATGTCGACGGCGATCACGACGCTTGCGCCCATCTGCCGCGCGGTGTCGACGGGCAGGTTGCTGACGAGCCCGCCGTCCACGAGCGCGCGCCCGTTGATCTCGGCCGGCGCGAACAGGCCCGGCATCGCCATGCTCGCGCGAATCGCGAGCGGCAGCGAGCCGTGGTCGAGCACGACCATCTGACCCGTCTGCAGGTCGGTCGCGACCGCGCGGTACGGGATCGGCAGCTGGTCGAACGGCTGGTTGGTCGGCACGGCGGCCGTCCAGTTCGCGAGCAGCGCCTGCAGCCGGTTGCCCTGTACGAGGCCGACCGGCGCCTTGACGCCTTTCTTGCCGAAGCCGAGCGTCAGCCCGTTGATGTACAGGCGTTCGTCTTCGCGGCTGGTTTGCGGCAGGTCCGCGCGGTCCGTCACGTCGAACGCGATATCCGCCAGGTTGACCTCCGACAGCCGCTTCTGCATCTCGTCGGCCGCCATCCCGCTCGCGTACAGGCCGCCGACCACGGCGCCCATGCTGGTGCCCGCGATGCAGTCGATCGGAATCCGGTTGTCCTCCAGTACTTTCAGGACACCGAGGTGTGCGTAGCCGCGCGCGCCGCCGCCGGACAGCACGAGGCCGATCGACGGCCGGCCGGCCGGGCCGCCGTCGGCCGCGCAGGTGTGCGCCGCCGTAGCGGGTGCGGCGGGCGCGGCGGCGGCCGGCGCGTTGGCTGCAGCGGTCTGGGCGGCGACGGGTTCGGCGGCCGGCAGCGGTTGCGCGGCGACCGTGCAGCACCAGAAGGCAACGAGCGTCGTGCAGAGCGGGCGCATGGGCGCCCAGCGGAAGGAAACGGTCGCTGTCATGGTGAACATACCTGGCGTGATCGTGCGTCTGAGGCCTGCCGGGAGCAGGCAAGACCGAGAGATTACCGTGTTTTACAGGCCCGACGCGAGCGGCCGTCGGGTGGCCGGACGTGCCCGAAACGCCACATCCGGCAATTCCGTCGCGAAAAAATCATCGGAATTGCCTAAAGTATCGGAACGATTTGCCGCTAAGCTCGTGATGGGGCGGTATGGACGCGCGGCAAAATGTGCGGTGCGGCTGTCCCGGCCCGTTCCCTCACAAAGGTTTGATATGTCGACACCGCTGTTCGGAAAGTTGTTTGCGCAACCCGTTGCGATCGACCCGGGAACGGCGAGTACGCGAATCTATACGCACGAACGCGGCGTGGTGCTGAACCAGCCGTCGGTCGTCTGCTTCCGCAAGGGCGGCGCGAGCGACGCGCGGCCGACGCTCGAGGCCGTCGGCGAGCTCGCGAAGGCGCTGCTCGGCCGCGAACCGGGGCATCTCGAAGCCGTGCGGCCGATGCGGCACGGCGTGATCGCGGACGCGCACGCGGCCGAGCAGATGATCCGCAGCTTCATCGACATGTCGCGCACCCGTTCGCGCTTCAGCCGCCGGGTCGAGGTCACGTTGTGCGTGCCGTCCGACGCGACGGCCGTCGAGCGCCGCGCGATCCGCGAGGCCGCGTTCGCGGCCGGCGTATCGGAGGTCGAACTGATCGAGGAGTCGCTGGCGGCCGCGCTCGGCGCGGGTTTGCCGGTGACCGAGCCGGTCGGCTCGATGGTCATCGACATCGGTGGCGGCACGACCGAAGTCGCGGTCGTCGCGCTTGGCGGCATCGTCTACCGCGAGGCGATCCGCGTCGGCGGCAGCCAGTTCGACGCGGCGATCGTCAACCACGTCCGCAACCTGTACGGCGTGCTGCTCGGCGAACAGACGGCCGAGCACGTGAAGAAGACGATCGGCTCGGCCACCAGCGCGGTGCCGCGCACGTCGACCCGCGCCGTCGGCCGCAGCATCGGCGACGGCCTGCCGCGCTCGGTCGAGCTGTCCAATCACGACGTCGCGGACGCGCTGGCCGCGCCGCTCAAGCAGGTGATCGGCGCGGTGAAGTCGGTGCTGGAAAACGCGCCGGCCGAACTCGTGACCGACATCGCGAATCGCGGCGTGGTGCTCACCGGCGGCGGCGCATTGCTCGCCGATCTCGAACGCCTGCTGTACGACGAGACCGGGCTGGTCGCGCGGATCGCCGACGAGCCGGCCACCTGCGCGGTGCGCGGCGCCGGCGAGGCGATGGGGCGGCTCGCGATGTGCCCGGCCGATTGAATCGGCCGATTGAGCCGGCCGGTGCCGCCGGCCGCGGCCCGGCGCACGCCTTCACATTCTTTCGATCTCCCAATGGCCGGCCCGCTTGGCCGGCATCGGCCCATCGCATGGACAGGCACGGGCGCGCCGTGCTAGCGTGACGCGCCCGTTCGGGGCCGGGCCGGCCGACGCGCCCGACGACACCTGAGAGACCGAATACCTTGAAATATCGAACCAAACGGCGCTTCGCGGCCCGGGTCGGCCGCGTGCTGGCCGTCGTCGCGTGCGTCTGGGCCGCGGCGGCCGCCGCGATCGTCGTCCATGGCATGCGGATGCCGAGCGACCCGGCGGACGTCGCCGTGATCTTCGGCAACGCGCTCGACGCAACCGGCGCGCCGAAGCCCGTGCTCGCGGCCCGGCTCGATGTCGGCGTGCGTTGTTACCGCGCGGGACAGTGCCCGGCGTTTCTGGTCAGCGGCGCGATCGACGGCCCCGGGCTGAACGAGGCGACGGCCATGCGCGACTACCTCGTGGCGCGCGGCGTGCCGGCGGACCGGATCGCCGTCGACGACCAGGGCGACAACACGCTCGCGACCGCGCAGCACACGCTGGCCTACCTGCGCGCGCATCGCCTGTCGCGCGTGCTGATCGTCAGCCAGTATTACCACCTCGCGCGGGCGCGCCTCGCGTTCGAGCGCGTCGGCATTGCGCGGTCGAACATCTCCGCCGCGTATCCGCGCCGCTTCCAGTGGCGCGACGTCTATTCGAGCTGGCGCGAGGTGCCGGCCTACGCGGTGTATGCGGTGCGGTTGTGGATCAATCCCGATGCGCGGCCGGTTTCGTTTCGGCCGATGCTTTATCTGATGCGCCTGTTTTCGTGACGGGGCGGCCCGGAAGCGCGCGCTTCCGGTGCGGGCGGTTTCGTCGTTACTCCGGTTTCCTGTCGTCTCGCGCCGGCCGCGCGAGTGTCACGGGCACTGAATAAATAATAACGATTCGCGTTTCAGATGCCTTGCGAGGCTGAAAATCAAAACAATTTCGCCGACAGTTCCATAATCCAGATCCGATCGATTTATTAAGCGGATGTTGGTTATCTAAATGGATCATTCGTCACGGTGAAAATATTGCACCGCAAAATCCCCGTGTATTGCATCAGGGCGATATATCGGTGTTTCCACCGATGCGGCACAACCGTTCTCTTTGCGAAAAATCAAGGAAAGCCGGCGAAGAATGTGTCGCGTGTTATTGCTGCGCGTCTGTCAGAAAGTAAAGAAACTACATAATAGTCGGCCGTTGATCCGATGGGAAAATATCGACTGGAAAACGGTTTGACTTTGATATAGCCTAGTCTGACGAAAGCGCGTGGTAATCAAATCAACCAGAAAGTCGCTGCAGAAACCAGGGGCCGCCATCATGTCATTCGACTAGTTCCGCAGCTGCATTCCCGGGCCGATCAAAAAACTCATCACGAATAAACCGACAGCGCATCGCGATTGCCGGGGAGGACGCTTTTATCCGCGATTTTCTGCTGCGTGCCGGCCGTTGCGGCCGCAATACCAATACCAAAGCCGAAATCAATAAAGAGGGAAAGCATGAACCCTGTCCGTCCGAAAAAAGCGAGTGAGCCGTTTCCGAGACTGCTGTTGCCCACCGGCGTGTTTCTCGCGCTGTCGGGCGCGGGCATCGTCCCCGCCTATGCGACCTGCAGCACGGCGGGCACTACGGTGACCTGTTCCGGCGTCGCGAATCCGCTGGCGCCCAGTTATTCGAATAGCGCCAACAACTTGAACGCGACGGTCAATCCCGGTGCAAGCGTCGGCGTGCTGCTCGGTGTCGGCGGCACGGCGATGTCGTTGACCGGCAGTAACGTCACGCTGACCAACAACGGCACGATCGACCCGTCGGCGCTCGGCTCGGGGCTCGGCGTGCTGTCGAGCGGTACGGTGATCGGCAACGCGGCGGCGAGCACCACGACCGTGACCAACAACGGCACGATGATGGGCTCGACCGGCGTCGCGATCAGCGGCGTGACGGGCATGGCGCTGTCGGTTCAAAACGGCACGGGCGGCACGTCGACGATTACGAACACGGGTACGATCGGCTCCTCCCCACTGGTCGGCGCGACCCTCGTCGGCGCCGATGCGCCGGTGGTCGCCGCCTACGGCGGCGGCACGGTCAACATGACGAACAGCGGGACGATCACCGGTCGCGTGTCGCTGGGTTCGAGCGGCACACCGGGACTGGGCAATACGTTCACCAACTCGGGCACGATCAACGGCGGCGTGTCGATGGGGGCGAACAGCACGAATACGTTCAATGCCGTGACGGGCTCGTCGGTCAATACGGCCGGCGGCACCGGCGGCGCGTTCAACATCACGGTCGGCCCGGTCACGCTCGGCGTGGCGGCAACCGGCGTCGTCGACGGCGGCGCGGGCGGCAACAATACGCTCAACCTGCAGCAGGGCGTCGCGGCGAACGGCACGATCGCGGTCAACAACTACATCAACTTCAATCACCTCGACGTCACGAGCGGCAACTGGACGATCAACGGCGCGTCCACCGCGCAGGACGCGACGCTGTCGGGCGGCGTGGCGATCATCAACGACAACGCGTCGCTCGGCACCGGTACCGTCACCGGTAACGGCGGTGCGCTGCAGGCGGGCACGGCGGGGCTCGACGTGTCCAACAACGTGTCGCTCGGCGTGGGCGGCCTGACGGTGCAGGGCGCGACCGGGCTGACGCTGTCCGGCGCGGTGTCGGGTGGCGGTGCGCTGACGAAGAACGACGGCGGCACGCTGACGCTGTCCGGCGCGAACAGCTACACGGGCGGCACGAACCTGAACGCAGGCGGCCTGGTGGTCGGCAACAATTCGGCGCTCGGCACCGGCGCGCTGAACGTCAACGCGTCGGCGTCGCTCGACACGAGCACCAACGTGACGCTCGCCAACACGGTCAATCTCGCGACCGGGTCGACGCTGACGCTCGGCGGCAGCAACGATCTCGGGCTGACCGGCACGATCGGCGGAAGCGGCGGCCTCACGAAGAACGGCGCGGCGACCACGACGCTGAGCGGCACGAATACGTATACGGGCGACACGACCATCAACAGCGGCACGCTCGCGCTGAGCGGGGCCGGCAGTCTGTCGGCGACCGGCACGGTCAACCTGACCGGTGCGGGCGCAACGTTCGACATGAGCACTGCGTCGGGCGGGCGGACGATCGGCGCGCTGGCCGGCGCGGCCGGCACGAACGTGGACCTCGGCGCCAATTCGCTGACGCTCGGCGGCAGCGTCAATGCCACCTATGCCGGCACGATCGGCGGGTCCGGCAGCTTGACGCTGTCGGGTACCGGCACGCAATCGCTGACGGGCACGAACACGTACACGGGCGGCACGAACCTGAACGGCGGCAACCTCGTCGTCGGCAGCAATACGTCGCTCGGCCTCGGCGCGGTGAATGTCAACGGGTCGTCGACGCTCGATGCGACCACCAACGTGTCGCTCGCGAACGGCGTCAACATCGCGACGGGCACCACGCTGACCCTTGGCGGCAGCACCGATCTCGGCCTGGGTGGCGTGGTCGCGGGTGGCGGCGGTCTCGTGAAGAACGGCGCGGCGGCGCTCACGCTGTCCGGCGCGAACACCTACGCGGGCGGCACGGTGCTGAACGCGGGCAGCCTCGTGCTCGGCAACAGCGGGTCGCTGGGCACCGGCGCGCTGACCGTCGGCGGCGCGGCGACGCTCGATACGACCACGAGCCTGTCGGTCGGCAATGCGATCACCGTCGGCACGGGCGCCGCACTCACCCTGGGCGGCAGCAACAGTCTCACGCTCGGTGGCGCGATTTCCGGCGCGGGCAGCCTCGTGAAGGACGGCGCGGCGACCACGACGCTGACGGCTGCGAACACCTATACGGGCGGCACGACGATCAATGCCGGCACGCTGGCGCTCGGCGCGGGCGGCAGCCTCGCGGCAACGGGCACGGTGAACCTCGCCAACGCAGGTGCGGCGCTCGACATCAGCACGGGCAGTGCGCAGGCGATCGGCGCGCTGTCGGGCGTGGCGGGTACGAGCGTGAGCCTCGGCGCCAACGCGCTGACGCTGGGCGGTACGGCCAGCGGCACGTTCAGCGGCACGATCGGCGGCACCGGCAGCCTGACGCTCGCGGGTACCGGCACGCAGACGCTGAACGGCGCGAGCACCTACTCGGGCGGCACGAACCTCAATAGCGGCAGCCTCGTGCTCGGCAACGGCGGCGCGCTCGGTTCCGGCGTGCTGACCGTCGGCGGCGCGGCGACGCTCGATACGAATGCCGCGTTGTCGGTCGGCAATGCGGTCGATCTCGGCACGGGCGCCGCACTGACACTGGGGGGCAGCAACAGCCTCACGCTGGGCGGTGCGATTTCCGGCGCGGGCAGCCTCGTGAAAGACGGTGCGGCGACCACGACGCTGACGGGTGCGAACACGTACACCGGCGGCACGGCGATCAATGCCGGCACGCTTGCGATTGGCGCGGGCGGCAGCCTGGCATCGACCGGCACGATGAACCTTGCCGGTACTGGCGCGACGCTGGACCTGAGCGGCGCGACAGGCGGTCAAACGCTGGGCGCGCTGTCGGGCGTCGCGGGAACGAACGTCAACCTGGGCGCCAATGCGCTGACGCTGGGCGGGACCGCGAGCGGCACGTTCGGCGGGGTGATCGGCGGTACGGGCAGTCTCACGTTGGCGGGCACCGGCACGCAGACGCTGACCGGCACAAATATCTATACCGGCGGCACGAACCTCAATAGCGGCAGCCTCGTGCTCGGCAACGGCGGCGCGCTCGGTTCCGGTGCGCTGACCGTCGGCGGCGCGGCGACGCTCGATACGAATGCCGCGTTGTCGGTCGGCAATGCGGTCAATATCGGCACGGGCGCCGCGCTGACGCTGGGGGGCAGCAACAGCCTCACGCTGGGCGGTGCGATTTCCGGCGCGGGCAGCCTCGTGAAGGACGGCGCGGCGACCACCACGCTGACCGGCGCGAACACCTATACGGGCGGCACGACGATCAACGCGGGGACGCTGGCGCTCGGCGCAGGCGGCAGCCTGGCATCGACCGGCACGATGAATCTTGCCGGCGCGGGCGCGGCGCTGGACCTGAGCGGCGCGACAGGCGGTCAAACGCTCGGCGCGCTGTCGGGCGTCGCGGGAACGAACGTCAACCTGGGCGGCAACGCACTGACGCTCGGCGGCACGGCCAGCGGCACGTTCGGCGGGGTGATCGGCGGCACCGGCAGTCTCACGTTGTCGGGTACCGGCACGCAGACGCTGTCCGGCGCGAACACCTATACGGGCGGCACGACGATCGGCGCCGGCAGCACGCTGGCGCTCGGCGCGGGCGGCAGCCTTGCGTCCGGCAGCACGCTGGACCTCGCGGGCGCGGGGGCGACGTTCGACTTGAGCGGCGCGACGGCCGCGCAGACGCTCGGCACGCTGACCGGCGCGGCCGGCACGAACGTGAACCTCGGCGGCAACGGGCTGACGCTGAACGGCAACGGCAGCAGCACGTTCGGCGGCGCGATCGGCGGCACCGGCGGCCTGACGCTGGCCGGCAGCGGCACGCAGACGCTGACGGGCGCGAACACGTACACGGGCGGCACGACGATCAGCGGCGGCGGCACGCTCGCACTCGGCGCGGGCGGCAGCCTCGCATCGACCGGCGCGGTGGATCTCGCCAGCGCCGGTGCGACGCTCAATCTGAGCGGCGCGACCGGCACGCAGACGATCGGCACGCTGACCGGTGCGGCCGGCACCAATGTCGACCTCGGCACGAATGCGCTGACGCTGAATGGCGGCACCAACGGTACGTTCGGCGGCACGATCGGCGGGACGGGCGGTGTAACCGTCGCCGGCACGGGCACGCAAACGCTGACGGGCGCGAACACGTACTCCGGCGGCACGACGATCAACGGCGGCAGCACGCTCGCACTCGGCGCGGGCGGCAGCCTCGCGTCCGGCAGCGCGCTGAACCTCGCGGGCGCAGGGGCGACGTTCGACGTGAGCGGCGCGACGGCCGCGCAGACGCTCGGCACGCTGACCGGCGCGGCCGGTACGAACGTGAATCTCGGCGCGAATGCGCTGACGTTGAACGGCAGCGGCAACGGTACGTTCGGCGGCGCGATCGGCGGGACGGGCGGCGTGACGTTCGCCGGCACCGGCACGCAAACGCTGACGGGCGCGAACACGTACACGGGCGGCACGACGGTCAACGGCGGTAGCACGCTCGCACTCGGCGCGGGCGGCAGCCTCGCGTCGACGGGCGCGGTGAACCTCGCCGGCACGGGTGCGACGTTCGACGTGAGCGGCGCATCGGGCGCGCAGACGATCGGCGCACTGACCGGCGCGGCCGGCACGAACGTGACGCTCGGCGCGAATGCGCTGACGTTGAACGGCAGCGGCAACGACACGTTCGGCGGCACGATCGGCGGAACGGGCGGCGTGACGCTGGCCGGCACCGGCACGCAGACGCTGACGGGCGCGAACACGTACACGGGCGGCACGACGATCAACGGCGGCAGCACGCTCGCACTCGGCGCGGGTGGCAGCCTCGCGTCGACGGGCGCGGTGAATCTCGCGGGCACGGGCGCGACGTTCGACGTGAGCGGTGCGACCGGCGCGCAGACGATCGGCGGGCTGTCGGGCGCGGCCGGCACGAACGTGAATCTCGGTGCGAACGCGCTGGCGCTGAACGGCAGCGGCAGCAGCACGTTCGGCGGCACGATCGGCGGCTCGGGCGGCGTGACGGTGGCGAGCGGCACGCAGGTGCTGACCGGCGGCAACACGTACACGGGCGGCACCACGATCGCGGCCGGCGGCACGCTGCAACTCGGCAACGGCGGCACGTCGGGCAGCGTGGCCGGCGACGTCGTCGACAACGGTGCGCTCGTCGTCAATCAATCGGGCAACGTGACGATCGCGAGCGTGCTGTCCGGCACCGGCTCGCTGACCCAGGCCGGCAGCGGGCAACTGACGCTGACCGGCACGAGCACGCTGAGCGGCCCGACCACGGTCAGCGCGGGCACCCTCGCCGTCAACGGTTCGCTCGGCCAGTCGACCGTCACCGTGCAGAACGGCGCGACGGTGACGGGCACCGGCACGATCGGCGGCCTCGTGGTGCAGGGCGGCGCGACGGCGGCCGCCACGCAGCCGGGCGCGGCGCTGAACGTGGGCGGCAACGTCACGTTCCAGCCGGGTTCGACGTTCCAGGTCGCCGCCACGCCGCAGCAAAGCGGCAGCCTCGCGGCGAGCGGCACGGCGACGCTGAACGGCGGCACCGTACAGGTGCTCGCGAACCAGAGCACCTATCAGCCGGGCACGACGTACACGATCCTCAGCGCGTCGTCGGGCGTGCAGGGCGCGTTCGCCCAGGTGAACGCGAACTATGCGTTCCTGACGCCGACCCTCAGCTACGATCCGGCTCACGTGTATCTGCAACTGGCTCAGAACGGCACGGCGCTGCCCGACGTCGCGACGACGCCGAACCAGCGTTCGGTCGCGACCGCGGTGGCCGCGCTCGGCGCCGGCAATGCGCTGTACGACACGGTGCTGACGACCGACGCGCCGACCGCACGCCGCGCGTACGGGCTGCTCGGCGGCGAACTGCAGGCGAGCCTGAAGAGCATGCTGCTGCTCGACAGCCGCTACGTGCGTGACGCGGTGACCGATCGCGTCCGTCAGGGCCTCGCGCCCGGATCCGGCCCGCTCGCGGCCCTGTCGTCGGGCGGCGCCGCGCTGTGCGGCGACAACACGGCCGGCGTGGCCGATCCGACGCTGCCGCCGGAACGCCGGATCGGTTCGCGCGCCGGGTGCTACGGCGGGACGCCCTATCAGCCGGTCGTCTGGGGGCAGGCGTTCGGCGGCCGCAGCCGGCTCGGTGGCGACGGCAACGCATCGTCGATCAACCGCAGCATGACGGGCTTCATCGCCGGCGCCGACATGGCGCTCAACGACAAGTGGCGCGCGGGTCTGGCCGCGGGCGTCACGCACAGCTCGCTCGACAACGACCAGAGTTCGTCGGCGGCGGTGAACAGCTACTACGTGTCGCTGTACGGCGGCGCGCAGTATGGCGCGCTCGGCGTGCGCGGCGGCGCGTCGTACACGTGGTACCGGATCAACAGCGACCGCTATCCGGGCTTCGCGGGCTTCTCCGACCACGATTCGGCCGGCTACAACGCAAATTCGGCGCAGGTGTTCGGCGAAGTCGGCTACGCGCTGCCGGTCGGGCCGGTCGCGATCGAACCGTTCGCGGGCCTCGCGTATGTGAACCTGCATACCGACGGCTATACGGAAACCGGCGGCGCGGCCGCATTGCGCGCCGGCGGCGAGACGACCCACGTCGGCTTCTCGACGCTCGGCGTGCGTGCGGCGTCGCAGCTCGGCTCGATCGCGAGCGGCACGTTCACCGCGCGCGGGATGGTCGGCTGGCGGCATGCGTTCGGCAACGTGCGGCCGTCGTCGGCGTTCACGTTCGCGAACGGCGGCACGTCGTTCCAGGTGTCGGGCGTGCCGATTGCTCGCGACAGCGCGGTGCTCGAGGCCGGCATCGACGCGAACATCACGAAGCGCCTGACGCTCGGCCTCACGTACAGCGGCCAATACGGCAGCGGCGTGCGCGACAACGCGATCCTCGGCAACATCCTGTGGAAATTCTGACCGGCAACTGACGTGCCCGTACGCGGCGCGAGGCGACGAAGCAACGTCGCCTCGCGCCGCGGCCGTTTCGTCGCTGCGCACGTTCGCCGTTCTGGCCTATCCTGTGCGAAACACGCGACGCGCGCCGCGCGTTGCGCCTCGACACAGGAGCATCGATGCCGAATCACGCCGAAGCCACGACGACGCAGGCGCCGCAGGTCGCGCCGATTGCCCCGACCATCGCGTCGGGTCCCGCCTTCATCGCGCCCGAAGCCGATCCGCAGGTCCTCGCGCGCAACAACCAGTACGTATTGAAATCCGGCGACGCGTTCGTGGTCAGCGACGCGCTCGGCGACATCGGCGGGCATGACGACGGCCTGTTCGTCGACGACATGCGCGTGCTGTCGACCTGGCGCCTGACGTTCGGCGGCCGCGCGCCGTCGCTGCTGTCGGGCGCGACGAGCGCCGACAACGCGTCGTTCACCGCGCACCTGACGAACCGCCCGCTGCCGCCGCTCGGCGGCAAGGAGACGCCCGAGGGCGTGATCCACATCGAGCGCATGCGCGTGCTCGCGGGCGACGTGCTGTACGAGGCGCTGACGCTGACGAACTACGGCGCGAGCGAAGCCGAGGTGCCGCTGTCGCTGTCGTTCGCGGCCGATTTCAAGGACATGTTCGAAGTGCGCGGCACGCAGCGGCCGAAGCGCGGCACGGTCGGCGCGCCGCGCGTCGACGCGGGCGCGGTGCGGCTGCGCTACGACGGCCTCGACGGCGTGGAGCGCAACGTGACCGTGCATTTCTCGCCGGCGCCCGACGCGCTGTCGGTCGATCGTGCCGACTACACGCTGACGATCGCCGCGCAGGCGTGCGTGTCGATCTACCTGACCGTCGATGCGACGCTCGGGCCCGCGCAGGCCGAAGGGCCCGGATGCGGCCGCGTCGCGCTGCGCACCGCGCTCGTCGGCGTGCATCGCGAGATGCGCGCGCGGCGCGAGTCGATGGCGCGCGTGAACACCGGCAATCCGCTGTTCGACGCGTGGCTCGATCGTTCGCTCGCGGATCTCGGGCTGCTCACGACGCAGCTCGACACGGGGCCGTACCCGTATGCGGGCATTCCGTGGTTCTCGACGCCGTTCGGCCGCGACGCGATCATCACGTCGCTGCAGATGCTGTGGCTGCAGCCGTCGCTCGCGCGCGGCGTGCTGCGCTTTCTCGCCGAGCATCAGGCGCGCGAGACCTCCGCGTTCCGCGACGCGGAGCCCGGCAAGATCATGCACGAGTTCCGCCGCAGCGAGATGGCCGCGACCGGCGAAGTGCCGTTCGCGCTGTACTACGGCGGCGTCGATACGACTCCGCTGTTCATCGTGCTTGCGGGCGCCTATGCCGAACGCACCGGCGACGATGCGCTGATCGACGAGCTGTGGCCCGCGCTCGAGCGCGCCGCGCAATGGGTGATCGACAAGTGCGACCGCAACCCGTACGGGCTGCTCGATTACCAGCGCACGTCGGAGCGCGGCCTCGCGAACCAGGGCTGGAAGGACAGCCACGATTCGGTGTTCCACGCGGATGGCCGTTTCCCGGATGGGCCGATCGCGCTCGTCGAAGTGCAGGCCTATGCGTGCGCGGCGCTCGACGCGATGTCGGCGTGCTCGCGTCGGCGCGGCCATGCGACCGACGCGACGCGCTACGCGTCGCGCGCGAAGACGCTGCGCGACCAGGTCGATGCGCTGTTCTGGATGCCGGAAGGCGATTTCTACGGGATCGCGCTCGACGGTCATGGCGAGCTGTGCCGCGTGTTCGCGTCGAACGCGGGCCACCTGCTGGCATTCGGGCTGCCCGACGCCGAGCGCGGCGCGGCGGTCGCCGGCGTGCTCGGCTCGGCGCTGTTCCAGACGGGCTGGGGCATCCGCACGCTGGCGGCCGGCCAGCCGCGCTTCAATCCGATGGCCTATCACAACGGTTCGGTGTGGCCGCACGACAATGCGCTGATCGCGCGCGGCCTGGCGCGCTACGGCGACAAGACGGCCGCGGTGAATCTGCTGCGTGCGCTGTTCGAGGCGGCGGTGAGCTTCGAGATGCGCCTGCCGGAGCTGTTCTGCGGGTTCCCGCGCCGGCGCGGCGAACCGCCGACCGCGTATCCGGTGGCCTGCCTGCCGCAGGCGTGGGCGGCCGGCGCGCCGTTCATGATGCTGCAGGCTTGCCTCGGCGTGAGCATCGACGCGTCGCGCCACGAGGTGCGCGTCGAGCGTCCGGCCTTGCCGGAAGGCGTCGACTGGTTGCGGATCGATGCGCTGCGCGTCGGCGACGAAACCGTGTCGCTGACGTTCCGCCGCGTCGACGGCCAGGTCATCGCGGCGGCCGAGCGGCCGGGCCGCGTGCAGGTGGTCGCGGTGCTGTAGCGCGGTGTCGCGCGAACGTTGCGCGATGTCGTGCCACATTCGCGCGCGGCGGCATAGAATCGTGACATGACCCTTGAACGATGGCGGAGGTAGACGATGACGACCGACAAGCGGCCCGACGACGGCGAGCACAAGCTCGAGAACCTCGAAGCGGCGGTCGACCACCTGCACAAGTCGATCGAATCGCAGAGCATCGCGGTCGGCGCGGCGAAGGGCATCCTGTTCAGCCTGATCGAAACGCTCGGCGCGCTGATCGGCGATCCCGATCTGCCCGAGCATGCGCGTTCCGGCTACGAAGCGCTGCGCGACAAGGCGAGCGAATTGCGCGGCGGCCTCGACCGTCATTGATGCGCGGGCGGCGCACGCGCTGCCCGATTCGGTGGACGCGGCACAAAACCCCGTGCGCTCAATCAGTTAGGTGCCCGATACGCAGGATATCCACAAGCTTGCCAACACAATCTGTGGAGAACCGCCCGGCCGTGGGCCCGGCACGCCGCGCGTGCACGGCGTGCGGTTCGACAACCGTTCCGGTGCCACACCATTGACCGGTCAAGGTCCGTGAATCGAATCCCCTTGTGTATCAAGATGTTACGCATCCGATCTGACGGATATCCACAGGCTTGCCAACAAAATCTGTGGACAACTCGCAATCGATTGCGTCGCATTGGTTGAGGATCCGATGGGAACGCGATGCGTGCGCGAAGCCCGTGCGCAAAGGCTGCCCGCTCCCTGTACCGGCACGCTAATGCGTGCGCGATCAAGGGCTTAGGCCCCGGGTACCCAGGATATCCACATCCTTGCCAACACTTTCTGTGGACAAGCGAGGCCGCGTTACCCGGCCGCCGCCGCGCCGGCCGCTTCCGCGACGATCCAGTCGCGAAAGAGCGTCATCGCGGGCGTCAGCGGTTTCGACTTCAGCGACGTGAGCCAGTAGCCGCCCGCGCGCACGTCGATGTCGAGCGGTCGTGCGAGCTGGCCGAGCTGCAGTTCGCGCGCGAACATGCAGGCCGGCGCGAGCGCGACGCCCGCGCCCTGCATCGCGGCCTCGACCATCAGCCGCGACGAATCGAACACGGGCCCGTTGACGGCCCACGGTTCGAGCTGCGCGGCGTCGAACCAGCCGAGCCACTCGTCGGTGCGGTACGAGCGCAGCAGCGTTTCGTTCGCGAGATCGGCCGGCTGCGCGATGCGCCGCGCAATGTCCGGCACGCACAGCGCGGTGAGCGGCGCATCGAGCAGCCGCTCGTTGCGCGTCGCCGGCCAGTTGCCTTCACCGAAGCGGATCGCGAAATCGAGGCCCTCGCCGGCGAGATCGACGACGTTGTTGTTGGTCCGCAGCCGCAGCTCGACGAACGGGTGCGTGTCGCCGAACTGCTTCAGTCGCGGCATTAGCCAGCCTAGGGCAAAGGTGCCGACGACGCCGAGCGTCAGCACCTCGTGGAAACGTCCGCCGTCGAACTGCTTGAGCACCGTCTCGATGCGGCTGAACGCGTCGCTCAGCACCGGCAGCAGCGCGCGGCCCTCGTCGGTCAGCCCGAGACCGCGCGGCAGCCGCGTGAACAGCGTGCAGCCGAGCCGCTCCTCGAGCGAGCGTACTTGCTGGCTGACGGCGGCCTGGGTCACGCTCAGCTCGAGGCCGGCGCGCGTGAAGTTCAGATGGCGCGCCGACGATTCGAACGCGCGCAATGCATTGAGCGGAAGATGAGGGCGGAGCTTCGTCATAAGAATTTCTTTTGTCAGCGCTCAATTATCGTTGCTTGTCAGGCAACCGTAAAGTCTCGATAGTGCTGTCTCGGCGGCCGGCCGTTCTCCACGCGTCAACCACGTTTCGCCGCCATTCCACCACGAGACAACCGACATGACCTACTCATCGAAACGTCGAACCCTGTTGCTGGCCGCCGCGACGGCGCCGCTCGTTTTCACCGTCACCGCGTGCGCGTCGCGACAGGCCGCCGCGCCGGACGAAGCCACGGCGGCAGCGGCGGCTGCCGCGGATCCGATTGCGCCGGCCGCGGCGGCGGCGACGCTTGCCGACCTCGAGCGCGACGCGGGCGGCCGTCTCGGCGTGTGCGCGATCGACACGGCGAGCGGCCGGGTCATCGAGCATCGCGCGGCCGAGCGCTTCCCGTTCTGCAGCACGTTCAAGGCGATGCTGAGCGCGGCGGTGCTCGCGCGGAGCGTCGAGCGGCCGGGCTTGCTGCAACAGCGCGTGACGTATACGAAGGCCGACCTCGTCAACTATTCGCCGGTGTCGGAGAAGCATGTCGGCGCGGGCATGACGGTCGCCGCGCTGTGCGAGGCCACGATCCAGTACAGCGACAACTCGGCCGCGAACCTGCTGATGAAGCTGATCGGCGGCCCGTCGGCGGTGACCGCCTACGCGCGCTCGATCGGCGACGACACGTTCCGGCTCGATCGATGGGAGACCGAACTGAATACCGCGCTGCCGGGCGACCCGCGCGACACGACGACGCCCGCCGCGATGGCCGCCAGCCTGCGCGTGCTGACGCTCGGCGACGCATTGCCGGCCGCGCAGCGCGCGCAGCTCGTCGCTTGGCTGCGCGGCAACAAGGTCGGCGACAAGCGGATTCGTGCGGGCGTGCCGGCCGGGTGGGCGGTCGGCGACAAGACCGGCACCGGCGACTACGGGACGACGAACGACGCGGGCGTCATCTGGCCGACGTCGCGCGCGCCGATCGTGCTGGCCGTGTACTACACGCAGGCTCGCGCCGATGCGCGGGCAAAGGACGACGTGATCGCGTCGGTCGCGCGGATCGTCGCGCAGACGTTCGGTTGAGCGGTACGGCACGGCGCGCGTGGTGAGATCCGCGGGCGCGCCGTGCCGCAGTCGTGACCCGCGCGCTCAAACGTTGTGCGATCAACGACTTAGCTCGCGCATGCTCAGGATATCCACATGCTTGCCAACAAAAATTGTGGACAAGCCTGCGCGCTGCGTCGCGCGGCGTGACACGCGCCGTCGTGCCGTGTTTGAAGCAGTGCCGACAAAGTCTTTCGGATCAAGCGCTTGGCCGCGGTATGCGCAGGCTATCCACACGCTTGCCAACAAAAATTGTGGACAAGCAGGGCAGGCGGCGTGGCAGGCGGCGCTTCACGTGCCGAGGCGACACGCAACCGGCGTTTGCGCGGCCGTGTGCCGGTTTCGAAGCAGCGCGAACAAAGTCTTTCGGATCAAGCGCTTGGTCGCGGTATGCGCAGGCTATCCACATGCTTGCCAACACAATCTGTGGGTAAGTGGCGCATCGCCGTGGCGTCGTGATGCGAAGTGCGGCGAAGCGGTGTGCGCGGTGGCCATGGCGCGCGCCGCGTCTGCATCACGCGTGCCAAAGTCCATCGGATCAAGGGTTTAGCGTCGTGGTGCGCAGGATATCCACAAGCTTGCCAACATTTTCTGTGGAGAAGTCCGCATTCGCGATGCGGCGGGATGCCACGCATTGCCACGCTTCGCACGGCGGCTCACGCGGTGCAGATACCGGCCACGCCGACCTTCTGGAACAGGTGCGGGCTGACGACGGCGGACGACGGATAGGCCGACAGCTTCGCGACGAATTCCGGATGCGTGAAGGCCGCGCGAAACGCGTCCGTCGATTCCCAGATCGCGTAGTTCAGGTAGGTCGGGCTGTCGCCGAGCGCGCGATGAAGCTGCGTCGAGATGAATCCCGGCTGCCGCTTCATGAACGCCGCATCGTCCTTCCAGACGGCGAGAAAGTCGGCTTCGTCGGCGGGCGCCAGCGTGAACACGTTGACGAGCACGACCGGCTCCGCGTCGATCGCGATCTGTTGCTGGATCGGGCAGGCCGGATCCATCGGCTTGAACTGAGGCATGGGCACTCCTGGCGGGGTAGAGGGAAAGCGGGCGGTCACGCGCGGCCGTCCTGGCCGTGCGCGCCGGACATCGCCGACAGCACGCGAAGCGCCGCGTCGAGATCGGCCGAACTGAAGTCGCCGGCGATGTCGCGGACATGCCGCTGCCATTGCTCGACCACGGCCTGATAGGCTGCTTCGCCGCGAGGCGTCAGCGCATACAACGGCGAGCGCTTGTGCGCCGGATTGGGCAACGACAGCACCAGCGCTTCGTCGGTCAGCACGTTGATCTGTTTCAGGACGGCTTGCCGCGTGATGCCCATCGCATCGGCGATCTGCGGGATGGTCGGCGCGTCCGGCGCCATCGAGATCGCGCCCAGCACCTGCCAGCGCGCACTCGTCAAGCCGTGCGGCCCGGCGAACGTGTTGCCCCATTCGATCAGCAGGCCGTTCAACCGGAATACGGACAGCGCGACGGCGGTCAACTTGTCGGATTTCGTCATATCCCGCTCGGGTCGTAAATTGACAACTAGTTTACGTTATAGACAACTGGTTGTCAAATTGACGGATCGAGCGGATCGTCCACGACAACTTGCGCGAGCGCGTGCGTGCTCCGCTCCGGCGCATTTGCCGCGCACGTACGACAAACCCTTTCCGATCAAGGGCTTGGTGCCGTTAATGGAAGGTTGTCCACAAGCTTGCCAACATAATCTGTGGACAAGCCGCCCGCCGCGCGCATCAGGCCGGCCGTGGGAAGCGCACCGTGACGGTCAGCCCGCGCCCGCCGCGCGTGGTGCCGAGCGCGACGGTCGCGCGATGCTGTTCGGCGATTCGCTTGACGATCGACAACCCGAGCCCGCTGCCCGACGACGTGACCGCCTGCGCGCCTTCGCCGCGATAGAAGCGTTCCCACACGTCCGTGCGTTCGGCCTCCGGAATGCCGGGGCCGTCGTCGGCCACTTCGAGCACGGGTGTCGCGCCGTCGATGCGCGCCGACACGTCGACGCGCGCGCCTTCGCCCGCATAGCGGATCGCGTTGTCGACGAGGTTGTTCAGCAGCACGCGCAATGTGTCGACATTGCCCGATGCCATCACGGGTGCGTCGACGATCGCGCCGAGATCGATCCGGTGCGCATCGGCGACGCGCGCGCGGTCCGACACCACCGAGCGGCACAGCGCGGCGAGATCGACCGGCGACGATGCGGCGGCGGCGGCCTGCGCATCCGGTTCGAGGCGCGCGAGCGTCAGCAACTGTTCGGCGAGGTGGCCGAGGCGCGTCGTGCCCGCATGGATCTGCGCGAGGATGTGCTCGCGTTCCTCGGCCGTCGCCGCGCGGCGCAGCAATTGCGACTGGATCGACAGCCCCATGATCGGCGTGCGCAGTTCGTGCGCGGCATCGGCGATGAAGTGCCGCTGCAGCGTGAACGAGCGGTCGAGGCGGGCGAGCAGGTCGTTGATCGCTTCGGCGAGCGGGCGAACCTCGTTCGGCATCGAGGCGACGTCGACCGGTTCGAGATTGTTCGCATTCCTGCGTTTCAGGCCGGACGCGATCGCCCGCAATGGCCGCAGCCCCGCGCCGATGCCGAACCACAGGCCGAGCGCGAGCAGCGGCAGCATCGAGAACACGGGCCACAGTAGGTGGACGGCGATGCCCGCGATCGCCTCCCAGCGCGCATGCCGCGCCTGCGCGAGCCGGATCGTCGTGCCGCCGCGCTCGGTCACATAGGTGCGCCACGGCTGGCCGCCGACGTCGACGCTCGCGATGCCCTGCTGCGCGGGCGGCGGCAGCTTCGAATCGCGGTCGGTCGAATACACGAGCGTGCCGTTGCGCCACACCTGCAGCAGCACCGCATCGGGGTCGCTCGCTTCGAAGCCGTGCTTGCCCTTGGCGTGGTTGCTGAACGACAGCTCGCCGTTCGGGCCGACGACGATCTGTTTCGACATGCTGCGCATCTGGTCGTCGAGCAGGTCGTCGAGTTCGCGTAGCGCGCCCCAGTAGGTGCCGGCGCTCGCGACCAGGCCGATCACGCACGCGGCCGGCAGCAGCCACGTCAGCAGGCGCCGCCGCAGCGACGCGTTGCGCCAGCGCGCGACCGCGCGTTGCATCCGCGTCACGTGCCGTCCCCGATCCGGTAGCCGACGCCGCGCACCGTGCGGATCATGTCGTGGCCGAGTTTCTTGCGCAGGTTGTGGATATGCACCTGCACCGCGTTGCTCTCGATTTCCTCGCCCCAGCTGTACAGCCGTTCCTCGAACTGTTCGCGCGAAATCACCGCGCCCGGTTCGCGCATCAGTTCGTGCAGCAGCACGAATTCCTTCGGCGACAGCGGCACTTCGTCGTCGTCGAGCCAGACGAGGTGCTTGACGGGATCGAGCCGCAGCGGGCCGATCGCGAGCGTCGTCTGCGCGCGGCCCGCATGGCGGCGGGTGACCGCGCGGATGCGGGCGAGCAATTCGTCGAGCTCGAACGGCTTGACCAAATAATCGTCCGCGCCGCTGTCGAGGCCCGCGATGCGGTCGGGCACGCCGTCGCGCGCGGTGATGATGATCGCAGGCAGGTTGTCGTCGCGGCGGCGCAGCGCGGCGAGCACCGACAAACCGTCGCGGTTCGGCAGCCCGAGATCGAGCAGCAGCAGCCCGTAGCCGGTCGTACGCAGCGCGAGCGACGCGGCGTCGCCGTCCTTCACCCAGTCGACCGCGAAGCCTTCCTGTTTGAGGCCCTGTTCGAGCCCGCTGCCGATCAGCGGATCGTCCTCGACGAGCAGTACGCGCATGGCTTTCGTGTCTCTCCAACGGGGGCGCCGCGGCGCCCGGGATGGTCATGATAAGCGCACGCGTCTTAGGCGAAGCTTAAATGCGCGCGATGTGCGCCTCGCTTTCGTACTCGTCCAATGCGGCACCGTGTCACGTCGGTACGCCCTTCAGGTTTGCTTAATCTTACGGTCCGTAATCTGGCGCCGTCGCGTTCAACGGAGCGCGGCGCCATATCGAAGAAGAGGACCGAGATCATGAAACACCTGGCCAGAATCCTGGCGGTTGCGCTCGTCGCGCTGCCTGCCGCCGTCCATGCGCAATACACGGGGCCGTCCGCGCTGACGACGACGACCGTGAAGGAGTTGCTCGCCAACGGCCGCGACGATCAGCACGTGCAGTTGCAGGGGCGCATCGTCAAGCACGTCGGCGGCGAGGATTACGAGTTCGCCGACGCCACCGGCACGATCCGCGTCGAGATCGACCACAAGCTGTGGGCGGCGGGCCAGCCTGTCAGCGACCAGAACGAGGTGAAGCTGACCGGCGAATTCGAGCGCAAATGGTCGGGTGGCGTGAAGGTCGACGCCGATCACGTCGAAGTGCTGCGTTGACCGGTGGGCGCGGGGCCGGTGATACCATGGACGACCGGTTCCCGTTCCCACCAAGATGGCCGCCAATTTCGACGAACTCGCGTCCCGGATCCGGGCGCAATTTTCCGAGCTGAGCCCGCAATTCCAGGCGGGCGCCGCCTTCCTGCTCGATCATCCCGACGAAGTCGCCACGTCGTCGATGCGCAAGGTCGCGCAGCGCGCGCAGGTGCAGCCTGCGTCGCTCGTGCGGCTCGCGCAGCAATTCGGCTTTCCCGGCTGGAACGAGCTGCGCGACCTGTGCGTCGCGCGCGTGCGCACGCGTCCCGAGCCGCTCACGCAGCGCGCGCGTTCGCTCGTGCGGCCCGACGCGAAGGCGTCGCTCGCGCACGATCTGCTCGCCGCGCAGCAGCACAACCTGTCGGCGACCGCCGCGCAGAACGAGCACGCGCTCGCGGATGCGGCGAAGCTTATCCGCAAGGCATCGCACGTGCACGTGGCGGGGTTTCGCTCGTGCTATCCGGTCGCGTTCGGTTTCGTCTACGGCTACCGCCTGTTCCGTCCGACCGTGTCGCTGCTCAACGGTGTCGCCGGTTCGCTCGAAATGGAGCTGCGCACGATCGCGAAGCAGAGCGTGACGGTGATCATCAGCTTCGCGCCGTATTCGGCCGAGGCGACGCGCGTCGCGCAGGCGGCGAAAGCGCAGGGCAGCAAGATCGTCGCGATCACGGACAGCGCGGTGTCGCCGATCGCGCTGCATGCGGACGCGCAATTGATCTTCACGCACGACAGCCCGTCGTTCTTTCCGTCGCTGGTGGCCGCGCATGCGATGGCCGAGGCGCTCGTCGCGCAGTTGCTGGCGCTCGAAGGCAGCGATGCGGTCGCGGCGCTCGAGCGGACCGAAGCGGAACTGCACGCAAAGGGCGCGTACGTCGTTTGACGGGCGCGGGATGTACGGCTTGTTGGCGCACTTTCATTGACGACCCGATGCAACCGACGACGTTGACCTACGCAGTGACCGACGCGGCCGACGCGGCCGTGCGCAAACAGATCGTCGCGCCGCTTGTCCGCTTCAACGAAAGTCAGGCCGGCCCGGCCGACTTCCGGCCGCTGGCCGTGATCGCGACCGACGCGGCCGGCTCGGTGGTCGGCGGCCTGTGGGGCGGCACGGCGTTCGGCTGGCTGCATGTCGACCTGCTCGTGGTGCCCGAGGCCGCGCGCGGGCAGGGCGCCGGCACGCGCATCATGGATCTGGCCGAACGAGAGGCCGTCGCGCGCGGCTGCCACAGCGCGTGGCTCGATACGTTCGACTTCCAGGCGCGGCCGTTCTACGAGAAGCGCGGCTATGTGCGTTTCGGCGAGCTGCCCGATTATCCGGTCGGGCACACGCGCATCTTCCTGACGAAGAAACTCGCGGGCTGAGCGGCGCGGCACGGTTGACGATGCCGGCGGCCGTCGCCTACGATACCGGGCAGCGATGCAGGTCGCTTCCGGGTCCGCGGAAAGGGTTCAACCCACCTGTCGCAGTCAATCCAGTCTTCCCCATCCTTCGTGCTGGCGGTATTGCGGACCTTCGGCCATCCATGCACGAGGATCCGCATGAAAAAGCTGCCTCCCAACGCCCATCCCGATCATCTGAAAAAGCAGGCCAAGGCATTGTTGCGCCTGTACCGGCAGGGCGACGCCGATGCCGTCGCGCGCTTCGTCGCATCCCTGCCCGCCGCCGCGCATCGCACGCATGACGAAACGCTCGCGCTCGGGCTGCGCCTGCACGACGCGCAGTCCTGCATCGCACGCGAGTACGGCTTTGCTTCGTGGTCCGCTCTCGGCGTGTTCGTCGAAACGCACGCACTCACGCGGCAACCGCGCTCGCTGCTGATCCGGCGCTGGCTCGATCTCGCGTACGGCGCCGACGTGACCGGCGGTTTCGACGCGGCCCGGCCGCGCGTCGCCGCGCAATTGCTGCTCGATCGTCCCGATCTCGTGTCGGCGGACCCGACCATCGCATGCGCGGCGGGCGATCTCGACGCGGTGAAGGCGGCGCTGGCCGCCGATCCCGGCTGGATCGCGCGCGCGGGCGGTGCGCTGAAGTTGCCGCCGCTCGTCGCCGTCACGCATTCGCGGCTCGCGCAGCTTCCCGAATTCGCGGCCGGGTTGCGTGCGTGCGCGCGTCATCTGCTCGATGCGGGCGCCGATCCGAACCAGCGGATCGGGAACCGGTATCCGCCGGCGTCGCTTGCCGAGCCCGACGAGTCGGAACCGTTGTCTGCGCTGTATGGCGCCGCCGGCGTCAATCGCGATCCGGCGCTCACCGCGATGCTGCTGGAAGCCGGCGCCGATCCGAACGACGGCGAATCGCTGTATCACTCGGTGGAGAACCCGGCGTGCACGCGTCTGCTGCTCGAGCACGGCGCACGGGTGGGCGGCACGAATGCGTTGCGGCGCGCCCTCGACGTGCCGGACGCGACCGCGCTCGAGCTGCTGCTCGCGCATGGCGGCGACCCGAACGAGCCGGCCGGCGATGGGCCGACGAGGATGTGGGGCGCGCCGTTGTTGCGCGCGATCGCCGTGCGTTGCCCGGCACGCCATGTCGCCGTGCTGCTGGCGGCCGGCGCCGATCCCGGCGCGCGGACTGCCGCCGGCGTCAGCGCGTACCGGCTCGCGATGCAGGCCGGCTTGTCCGACATCGCGGCGTTGTTGCGCGCGGCCGGCGCGGAGGAGGCGCTCGATGCGCAAGACGCGTTCATGGCGGCCTGCGCGCGCGCCGATGCCGACGACGCGCGGCGCATCCAGGCGGAACGCCCCGAACTCCCCGGCGCGCTGCCCGACGACCGGCTGCGGCTGCTGCCGGACGCCGCCGCATGGGGTTCGCGCGACGCGGTGAAAGTGATGGTCGAACTGGGCTGGCCGATCGCCGCGCGCGGCGGCGACTGGGACGCGAGCGCGCTGAATCACGCGGTGTTCCGCGGCGATGCCGAACTGCTGGCGTTCCTGCTTGCACACGGCGCGCGCTGGCGCGACCTGCACGGGTTCGGCAGCGATGCGCTCGGTACGTTGTCGTGGGCGTCCGTCAACGAGCCGGAGGGCGTCGGCGATCCCGACTGGGAAGCGTGCGCGCGCGTGCTGTTCGCGCACGGCGTGCCGCCAGCGGTGCGCGATCCGTCGAATCCGGACGGCGTGCTGATCGACGGCCGCGCGATGCGGTTCTCCGACGCCGTCACCGACGTGTTGCTCGGCATCGACGACGGGCGGCCCGCATCGACGTGACGCGGCGCGGGCCGTTGAGCGTGGCGACCCGCATCCGGTCGGCCCGGGTGTTTCCCGTTGCGCGACGACATTTCGGCAAACGCTGAAACGTCGCGTGCACGACCGGCGTAAGCTCACCGTCAACCACCTTCCCGGAGTTCACGATGACCCGTTCCGACCAGCAAGCCCGCCACGCCGAAGCTTTCCGTGCATTGCACACGCGCCCCGGCGCGTTCATCATCCCGAACCCGTGGGACGCCGGCACCGCGCGCCTGCTCGCGATGGCCGGCTTCGAAGCGCTCGCCACGACGAGCGCCGGCTATGCGTTTTCGAAAGGGCAGCCCGACAACGCGATCGACCGCGACGCGATGCTCGAGCACATTGCCGAGCTCGTCGCCGCGGGCGGCCTGCCCGTCAGCGCCGATCTGGAGAACGGCTTCGGCGACGCGCCCGATACGGTGGCCGAAACGATCCGGCTGGCGGCCGAGGCGGGCGCGGTCGGCGGCTCGATCGAGGATGCGACCGGCCGCGCCGATACGCCGATCTATGCGCGCGACGCGTCGATCGAACGCATCGCGGCGGCCGTCGACGCGGCGCGCGCGCTGCCGTTTCCGTTCACGCTGACCGCGCGCTGCGAGAACTACCTGCACGGCCGCCGCGACCTCGACGACACGATCGCGCGGCTCGTCGCCTATCGCGATGCGGGCGCCGACGTGCTGTATGCGCCGGGCATCACCGACGCCGACGAGATCGCGGCGGTGACCCGGGCGGTCGGCGCGCCCGTCAATGTCGTCATGGGTCTGCAGGGTGGGTTGCTGAGCCTCGACGAGCTGGCGGCGCTCGGCGTGAAGCGCGTCAGCGTTGGCGGCGCGCTGGCGCGGGCCGCATTCGGCGCATTCCTGCGCGCGGCGATGGAGATGCGGCGCGACGGCACGTTCACCTTTACCCGGGCAGCCGTGCCGGGGCGCGATATCAACCGCTGGTTCGCGGCGCCGGATAATTCGCCGATTTTGTTCGACGAATGAGCCCCAATAAAATCCGGAATCGTTTCCACTTAAGCATTGATTGACAATAATCAATTGGTTTCGCGTCTGCATTAATCGCCGACGCTGACGCGAAAATCGTCGTTTATTTTCAGTATTCCGCCCGATCGGCTGCCGCCGACGCACAAACCGCACCGGATCTGAGGCTTGGCGGGCTGTCATACGCGACGATGCCGCGCATTGTTGCAGGTTCTCGTTCAGAACGTTTCAGTGCGCGGCAGTTGCCGGATGATTTTTTGATTGATAATCTGCGTCACGTTCGAATGACCGGCGAGTGGGCTGCCGGGAATATCAATATATTCAATATATTAAAAGCTGAGAGAGCGATGACGATCCGAGAAAATCATCGAGTGAGGTTTCGCGTGGGCGATGTCGTGACGCTGAAAACGGGCGGGCCGCGCATGACCGTCACCTATGCCGGGCCGGTCGTGTTCGACGACGGCGATTGGCTGATCTGCCAGTGGTTCGACGAAAACGGCGAGTTCCGGCAGGAAATGTTCCATCACGACACGGTGGCGCCCGAGCCGCGTGCGATTTCGGCCGGGCGGGTCCGGCTGCGCATGCAGTCGCACCGCTACCGGTCGGCGGCCTGACGCCGGCCGGCCGCCGCGACGCCGCGATGCGCGGCGCGCGGCGTCCGTGCGACGACATTTCACGCCACCCCGAAACATGCGGCGGCGCGCTGCGCCGATACTGAACGCATGAACCCGACCGATCCCATTGCCGCGGTCACGCACCGCGATCCCTATCCCTATTACGCCGCGCTCGTCGACGGGCCGCCGCTGGCGTTCGACGCCACGCTCGGCCTGTGGGTCGCGAGCCGCGCGGCGACCGTGACGGCCGTGCTCGGCCATCCGGCTTGTCGCGTACGCCCGCTCGACGCGCCGGTGCCGCCCGCGTTGCGCGGCACGACGGCCGGTGCGCTGTTCGGCGAGCTGGTGCGCATGAACGATGGCCCGTCGCGGCACGACGTGCCGAAGCAGGCGTTGCGCGCGGCGTTCGCGCCGATCGACACGGATGCGCTGCGCGCTCGCGCCGACGCGCTTGCCGCGCGGCGGTTGCCGACGCCCGGCGATGCCGATGCGCTGAATGCGTGGTGCATGACGGTGCCGGTGTGCGCGGTTGCCGATCTGCTCGGCTTCGACGAAGCGCAGCTCGACGACATTGCCGAGCGGGTCGTCGAGTTCGTCGCCGCGCTGTCGCCGCTGTCGGATGCCGCGGCGCTGGACCGCGCGAGCGATGCCGCGCGGAAATTGCTCGCCCAGATGACGGAACGCGTCGCGCAGTCGCACGCGCACGACGGCACGCTGGTCGCCGCGGTGCAGCAGGCGGCCCGCGCGTCGGGCTGGCACGCGAGCGGCGCGCTGGTCGCGAATCTCGTCGGGTTGCTGTCGCAGACGTGCGAGGCGACGGCCGCCTGGCTCGGCAATGCACTCGTGGCATGGGACGGCGAAGCCGGCGTGGCGCCGGACGCGTCCGCGCTCGACGCATTCGTTGCCGAAGTCGCGCGTTTCGATGCGCCGGTGCAGAACACGCGCCGGTTCGTCGCGGCGCGCACGTCGATCGAAGGCGTGAGCGTCGAAGCTGGCGATGCGATCCTCGTCGTGCTCGCGGCGGCGAACCGCGATCCGGCCGTGCATCGCGATCCGCACCGGCTGATGCCGGGGCGCGCGGCCGGGCCGAATTTCGGCTTCGGCACGGGGCCGCACGGGTGTCCGGGCGAGCGGATCGCACGGGCGGTGACGGCGGGGGCGTTCGCGGCGCGGTTGCGCGCGGGCGGCTGGCCGCCGCGCGCTGAACTGAAGTGGGATTACCGCGCGTCGACCAACGTCAGGATGCCGAAGTTCGACGCGACGCGGTGAAGCGGAAAGAGGGACTTAACGGCAGCCTTGTTTTTCCGCCCATTGCTCCTGGGCGGCGACGCGGCGCTGCACGCGTTCGACGAGGCCGGTCGAGAAGGTGCGCATGCTGACGCCGCGGCGCTTTGCGAGGATCGTCTGCGCGACGTCGGTGCGCGGGTTCGGCTGGCACGCCCAGTACAGCGTCATCAGCCAGCCGATGCCCGTCCACGCGAACAGCGCGTTGAACATCGCGATCGTCAGCTTGTCGTGCCGGCCGCGCCGGTCGGCAATGACGGCCGGCAGGAAATAGAGCGCGATCGCCGCGACTGAACCGGCCACTTGAATCAGGACTTCATCATGCATGGTGCTGCTCCGTCCGAACTGCAATGAGGCTGATTGTCGCGCTTTTTCCGTTCGTGTGCAGGCAATTGATTGTTGCGCTTTTGGTGACGATCAGGCGGCTTCGGCGTCCGCCGGCTGCACGTCGTTGCTCAGCGCGAAACCTTCGTCGAGCCAGCCCGTCACGCCGCCGATCATCAGCTTGACCGGCCGGCCGAGGCGCGCGAGCCGGATCGCCGCGCGCGCGGCGCCGTTGCAGTGCGGCCCCGCGCAGTAGACGACGAACAGCGTGCCGGCCGGATAACCGGCGAGCTTGCTTTCGATGATCTTGCGGTGCGGCAGGTTGCGCGCGCCGGGCACGTGGCCGGCGGCGAACAGGTCCGGCCCGCGCACGTCGAGCAGCACGAAATCGGGCGTGCCGGACGCGAGTGCGTCGTGCACGTCCCAGCAATCGGTCTCGAAG
Source organism: Burkholderia sp. BCC1047 (assembly GCF_902833155.1). NCBI lineage: Bacteria > Pseudomonadati > Pseudomonadota > Betaproteobacteria > Burkholderiales > Burkholderiaceae > Burkholderia > Burkholderia sp. BCC1047. The sequence goes on from NZ_CADFEH010000001.1 coordinate 416,879, forward strand.
CGCAGCGATGCCTCGAAATGCGCGAGGGCGGCGCGGCTGTCGGCGGCGGGGACGTCGGTGACATAGGACATGGTCGGGCTCTCCTGGTTGAGCGGGTACGGAACTGAGCGGGCACGGAACGCGCCGCAATGAAGGGCAGTATCGCGGTTCGGCTCGTTTCGCGGCAGTGGCGCGATCGACAAGTTCCGGTAACATTGCGCCATGCACAATCATCTCGTCGTCGCGCTCGCCTACGATCGTCTCTGCACGTTCGAATTCGGCTGCGTGGTCGAACTGTTCGCGCTCGAGCGCCCCGAACTCGGCGTCGACTGGTATCGCTTCGCGGTATGCGCGAGCGAGCCGGGGCCCGTGCGCGCGGCGGGCGGCATCACCGTTGCCGCGCCGTACCGGCTCGCGACGCTCGATCGCGCGGACACCATCGTGATTCCCGGCTGGCGCGATCCGGACGAACTGCCGCCCGAGCCGTTGCTGAAGAAGCTGCGGGCCGCGCATCGACGCGGCGCGCGGCTCTGCTCGATCTGTTCGGGCGTGTTCGTGCTGGCGGCGGCCGGAGTGCTCGACGGTCTCACCGTGACGACGCACTGGCGGTATGCGGAACGCCTGCAGGCGCGTTATCCGGCGCTGCGCGTGAATCCCGATGCGCTGTACGTCGACGAAGGACAGATCGTCACGTCGGCCGGCTCGGCGGCGGGGCTCGACATGCTGCTGCATCTGGTGCGCCGCGATCACGGCGGCGCGATCGCGAATCGCGTCGCGCAGCGCCTCGTGCTGCCGCCGCATCGCGACGGCGGGCAGGCGCAGTTCGTGCCGCGTCCGGTCGCGCCGGGCGGCACCGACCGGCTCGCGAAGCTGATCGACTGGATGCGCGCGCATGCGGCCGAGCCGCACACGCTCGCGTCGCTCGCCGCGCAGGCCGCGATGAGCACGCGCACACTGCAGCGTCAGTTCGCGGATGCGACGGGGATGTCGCCGCTCGCATGGCTGATCCGCGAACGCGTGAATGTCGCGAAGGACATGCTCGAAGCGCAGCCCGCGTTGCCGCTTGCGCAGGTCGCGGCGCGTGCGGGGTTCGGTTCCGAGGAATCGCTGCGCCGGCATTTCCGGCGCGTCGCGGCGACGAGCCCGGCCGCGTACCGGCGCGGGATGGATCGCGGCGGCACGTAGCAGGCGCCGGGCGGCATCGCTCGGGCGCGACGAAGAAAAGACCACTGGTGTGGCGACGGCCACTCATTCCGAACAAGGATTCCGATGACGACGCTGCCTTCCCGTTTGCCGTTGATCCAGGCCCCGATGGTGGGCTCGCTGAGCCCGCTCGCGATCGCCGTGTGCGAAGCCGGCGGGCTCGGTTCGCTCGCGTGCGCGGCGCTCGGCCCGCAGCAGTTGCGCGACGAGATCGCGGCGATCCGTGCGCGCACGGCCGCGCCGTTCAACGTGAATTTCTTCTGCCATGCGCCGCCCGCGCCCGATGCGCAGGTCGATGCGCGCTGGCGCGCGGCGCTCGCCGGCTACTACGCGGAAGCCGGGCTCGACCCGGCCGACGTGAAAGGCGGCCCCGGCCGTGCGCCGTTCGACGATGCGATGTGCGCGGTCGTCGAGGAACTGCGGCCGGCCGTCGTGAGCTTCCATTTCGGGCTGCCGGACGACGCGCTGCTCGACCGCGTGCGTCGCACGGGCGCGCAGGTGGTGTCGTCCGCGACGACCGTCGAGGAGGCGCGCTGGCTCGATGCGCGCGGCGTCGACGCAATCATCGCGCAGGGGGCGGAGGCCGGCGGCCATCGCGGGATGTTCCTGACCGACGACATCCACGCGCAACCGGGCCTGTTCGCGTTGCTGCCGCAGATCGTCGATGCAGTGCGCGCGCCGGTGATCGCGGCTGGTGCGATCGCCGACGGGCGCGGCATCGCGGCCGCGTTCGCGCTCGGCGCGAGCGCGGTGCAGATCGGCACCGGCTACCTGCTGACGCCGCAGGCCGGCCGCTCGGCGCAACATCGCGCGGCCGTGCGCGCCGCTCGCGACGACGGCACGCGCATCACGAACCTGTACACGGGCCGCCCCGCACGCGGGCTGCTGACGCGCTTCATGCGCGAACAGGGGCCGATGAGTGCGCTCGCGCCGGCGTTTCCGCTTGCGACGGCCGCGGTCGATCCGCTGCGTGGCGCGTTCGAGCGGCAGGGCCGCGACGATTTCTCGCTGCTGTGGTCGGGCGAGGCCGCGGCGCTCGCGCGCGAAGAGGATGCCGGTGAATTGACGCGGCGACTGTGGCGCGATGCGCTCGCCTGCGCGGCCGGGCTGCGCGACGCGTTTCCGACGGCTGGCTGAACGGCCGGGAGGGGCGCCGGCGGGGGAGCATCGGCGTATGATCTGGATTTTCGTCAGCCCGATCCAGGCACCCCCACCATGACTTCCGTCGACACTACCCCCGTCCTCGACCATGACAAGCTCGTTACCTTCATCGAGCGCAAGTGGAACGATGAAATCCTCCACGCACTGACCGACTACATCGCGATTCCCGCGAAGAGTCCCGCATTCGACCCCGACTGGGCGAAGCGCGGCTATCTCGAGCGCGTCGTCACCGACGCCGCGCAGTGGGCCGAACGCCAGCCGGTGAAGGGCCTGAAGCTCGAAATCGTGCGTCTGCCGGGCCGCACGCCGGTGATCTTCTTCGAGTCGCCGGCCACGCGTTCGGGCAGCACCGACACGATTTTGCTGTACGGCCACCTCGACAAGCAGCCCGAATTCGACGGCTGGCGCGCGGATCTCGGCCCGTGGACGCCGAAATTCGAGAACGGCAAGCTGTACGGCCGCGGCGGCGCGGACGACGGCTATGCGATCTACGCGAGCCTCGCGGCGCTCGGCGCGCTCGACGAGCAGGGCATCGAGCGGCCGCGCTGCGTCGGCCTGATCGAGACCTGCGAAGAGTCGGGCAGCTACGACCTGCTGCCGTACGTCGACGCATTGCGCGACCGGCTCGGCCAGGTATCGCTCGTCGTGTGCCTCGATTCGGGCGCCGGCAACTACGACCAGATGTGGCTTACCACGTCGCTGCGCGGCCTCGTGTCCGGCGACCTGCAGGTCGAGGTGCTGGAAGAAGGCATCCACTCGGGCGTGTACGGCGGCATCGCGCCGTCGAGCTTCCGCGTGATGCGCCAGTTGTTCGAACGCCTCGAAGACGCGAAGAACGGCAACCTGCTGCCGGGCGCGTTCCATTGCGAGATTCCGTCGAGCCGCGTGCGCGAAGCCGAAGCGGCCGCCGCGATTCTCGGCGACACGGTGTGGAAGGGGCTGCCCTGGGCGTGCGGCCAGGACGGCAAGCCCGTGCTGCCGACCACGACCGATCCGCGCGAGGCGCTGCTGAATTCGACGTGGCGTCCGTCGCTGTCGGTGACGGGCGCGGCCGGCATGCCGGCGCTCGCCGATGCGGGCAACGTGCTGCGTCCGCGCACCGCGTTCAAGCTGTCACTGCGGCTGCCGCCGCTCGTCGATGCCGCGCAGGCCGTGCAGCAACTGAAGGAATTGCTTGAACTCGATCCGCCGTACAACGCGAAGGTCACGTTCAAGCCGGACGCGGGCGCCGCGACGGGCTGGAGCGCGCCGGATCTCGCGCCGTGGCTCGCGTCGTCGCTCGACGCCGCGTCGCGCCGCCACTTCGGCGCCGACTGCGCGTACATGGGCCTCGGCGGCACGATCCCGCTGATGAACGTGCTGCAGGAAGGCTTCCCCGCCGCGCAATTCATGGTGTGCGGCGTGCTCGGGCCGAAGTCGAACGCGCACGGCCCGAACGAGTTCCTGCACGTGCCGTATGCGAAGAAGCTCACGGCGGCGGTGGCCGACGTGATCGCGACCGCGCGCTGATCGTCGCAGCGCTCGACGTACCGATTGCCCGACCCGAACCGACTGGATGGAGTGTTGCCGATGACCGCACTGCCGACGCCCGATACCGAACCGCTGCGCATGCGCGCCGAACCGCTGCATGCATTCGTCGCGGCACTCTGGGAACGGGCCGGCAGCAATTCGCGCGAGGCGACGCTCGTCGCCGATCACCTGGTCGGCGCGAATCTCGCGGGCCACGATTCGCACGGGATCGGGATGATCCCGAATTACGTCGCATCGTGGCGGGAAGGGCAGTTGCAGCTGAACGCGCACGCGTCGATCGTTCGCAACGGCGGCGCGGTGCTGACGATCGACGGCGGGCGCGGCTTCGGCCAGGTGATCGCGTTCGAGGCGATGGTCGAAGGGATCGAGCGCGCGCGGCGCATGGGCATCTGCGCGATCGGGCTGCGCGACGTCCATCACCTCGGCCGCATCGGGCACTGGGCCGAGCAGTGCGCGCGCGCGGGGCTCGTGTCGTTCCATTTCGTCAACGTGCCGGGCGACCTGCTGGTCGCGCCGCTGCACGGCACCGATCCGCGTTTCGGTACGAATCCGTTCTGCGCCGCGTATCCGCGTGCGGGCAAGGCGCCGCTGCTGCTCGATTTCGCGACGAGCGCGATCGCGTACGGCAAGACGCGGGTCGCGTACAACCAGCGCAAGCGCGTGCCGGCCGGGTCGCTGATCGACCATCGCGGCGAGCCGACCGACGATCCGGCCGTGATGCACGAGCAGCCGTTCGGCGCGCTGCTGCCGTTCGGGCTGCACAAGGGGTACGCGCTCGCGGCGATGTGCGAGATCTTCGGCGGCGCGCTGGTGGGCGGGCATACGACGTACGGCGATACGCTGCAGAAGACGAGCGCGATCGTCAACGGGATGCTGTCGGTGCTGATCGATCCGAAAGCGTTCGATGCGGCCGATGCCGAACGCGAAGCCGATGCGTTCGTCGCGTGGGCGAAGGCGTCGCCGCAGGCCGGTGATACGCCGGTGCGGATGCCTGGCGAACCGGAAGAAGCGAGCCGCGCCGCCCGCGGCACGACCGGCATTCCGGTCGACCGCGCGACGTGGCGGCAGATTCGCGAGAGCGCGGCGGCCGTCGGTGTCGACGCGGCCGAACTCGATGCATGGACGCAGCGCTGCGAGGTGCCCGCATGAGCTGGCAGTCGGAGAAGGCGCACGGCGAGGAAATCGCGTATCAGCTTGCGCCGCTCGGCACGGTCGCCGTTGTACGGTTCTTCAGCGGTGCGGCGTTGCGGCTCGACGGCGTGATGTTCGGCTTCATGTCGCGCGGGTCGCTGTTCCTGCGGGTGGACGACGTGAACCGCCCGGCGTTCGTCGCGGCGGGGATGGGGCCGTTCTCGTATGCGCGGCCCACGCGCACCGTCTCGCTCGAGGGCTATTACGAAACGCCGGCCGACGTGCTCGAGGATGCGGGCGCGCTGTTCGACTGGTGCCGCGGCGCGTATCGCGCGGCGCTGCTGGCCGGGACCCCGAAGCGCAAGGCGAAGGCGGCGTCGGAGACTGGGTCCGGGGCGGGGGCGAAGGCTGCACCGAAAGCGGCATCGAAGGTCGCGTCGAAACGTGCAGCGAAACCGGTGGCGAAGCCTGCAACGAAATCGGTAACGAAACCGGCAACGAAACCCGCGTCGGCACAGAAAACGAAGCCTGCGGCGAAAGCAGCAGCGAAACCGGCGTCGGCGCAGACAGCAAAACCGGCATCGAAATCGTCGCCCACGCCGGCACCGAAACCCGCGGCGAAGCGCAAGCAGGCGTAGTCCCGATCACGAGAAGCGACCGCCTCGCGATTTTCGGTTTCCTTACTTTCAGGCGCGCCCGTCGCGGCCGACCAGCACGCTGCGCGGCCTATGTGCCTGCACGATCCGGCGCACGCATGCATCGAGCTTGACGCACCGCACGTCCTGCATGCTTCACAACGGCGGCCCCGGCGTTTATGATCGGCGCGGGTTGTGCCCATGCGTCGCGCGACCCGCGCCGGCCTCGCCGCCGGCCTCGCGAACGGCGCACCCGACGCCGCGCGGAACGCTTCCCCACTCATCATTCCAGACGGAGACAGCCGATGCGCGTCCTGATTCTCGGTTTAGCGATCTTCCTCGGTGTGCATTCGATCCGGATCGTCGCCGACGGCTGGCGGTCCGCGACGATCGAGCGGATCGGCGAGAAGGGCTGGAAGGGCGGTTACGCGATCGCGTCGATCGTCGGCTTCGCGCTGATCGCCTGGGGGTACGGGCTCGCGCGCGCGGGCGCGACGCTGCTGTGGGTGTCGCCGGTCGGCGTGCGCCACCTGACGGGCATGCTGACCGCGGTCGCGTTCGTGCTGATCGCAGCATCGTACGTGCCGCGCAACCGGATCAAGACGCTCGTCGGGCATCCGATGCTGGCCGGCGTGATGGTTTGGGCGGTCGCGCACCTGCTCGTGAACGGCACCGTGCACGCGGTCGTACTGTTCGGCGCGTTCTTCGTGTGGTCGATCGTCGATTTTGTCGTGTCGCGTGCGCGGGATCGCCGCGACGGTGTCCGCTATCCGGCCGGCGCACTGGCCGGCGACGTCGCGGCCGTGGCGGCCGGCCTCGTCGCGTGGGCCGTGTTCGCGCGGTTCCTGCACGGCCCGCTGATCGGCGTGCGGCCGTTCGGCTGAACGTGCACGCCGCGTCGGACCGGCTGCCGCGGCAACGGCGTGCGTGCGTCAGATCGGCTTGACGAACAACCCGACGGTCAGCAGCGCGCCGATGCAGACGATCGCGATGCGCAGCACGCGTTCGTTCACGCGATGCAGCGCCCACGCGCCGAGCAGGCCGCCGACGATGGCGCCGGCGCCGAGCGCGATCGCCTCACGCCAGTGCAGGTGTGGCGACGTGACGAACAGCACGACGGCCGATGCGTTCATCACGCCCGCGAGCGCATTCTTCGTCGACATCGCGTGACGCGGCGGCAGGCCGGCCATCGTCAGCGCGGCCATCATCAGGAACCCGATGCCGCCGCCGAAGTAGCCGCCGTAGATCGCGATCAGGAACTGCGAGACCCCGGCCGCGACCGGGCCGAGATGTTGCGCGCCTGCGCGCGGTTTGCGGAAGAAACTGCCCCACGCGAACACGACCGTCGCGAATAGCACAAGCCACGGCACCAGGTGCGAGAAGATCGACGAGGGCGTTTTCAGCAGCAGCAGGCCGCCGAGCGCGCCGCCGGCCACGCTGATCGCGAACAGCGCGCGAAACGGCAGCCTGCCCACGCCGCTCACCATGTTCCGGCTCGCCCAGCCCGTCGTGACCTGGCCGGGGAACAGCGCGACCGTCGACGTGATGTTGGCCGCGAGCGGCGACATGCCCGATACGATCAGCGCGGGCAGCGTGACGAACGAACCGCCGCCCGCGAGGGCGTTCTGCAGGCCGGCCCAGAGGCCGGCGACGATGATGAGAGCGAGCATCGGTGCGCAACGGAAGAGGTGGCGGGGCCCGCTGCCGGACGAGCGCGGGCGGGGTGGCCGCACGATGGTAATGCAGGATGGCGGCCGCCGGAAGCCGGTGCGGGGCGCGTGCGCGATGTCACGCGTCCGGTGGGGCGTCTTTCGCTGGCGCGGCGCCGTCGTGGTCGTCGTCGACATTCGGATAGACGATCGTGCCGTCGGGCCGGACGACTGCGCCGGCCGTGAGCCGCGCGGGTTCCACGCGGTTGCGCCCCATGATGTGCAGTACCGTTTCGCCGCGCGCGATCAGGTAGTCGGACACGATGCGTCGATGACAGCGCCACCACACGGCTTCCGAACACATGATCGCGCAGCGCTGCTCGTGCCCCTGGGCGATCAGTCGGTCTAGGCCCGCATGAAATTCGGGCGACAGCGCGTAATCCGCGTAGCGGTGAAAGCTGCGGTTCGTCCAGAAGTCGTTGACGTCGTCGGGTATGCCGCGCGACTTGCCGCGCAGGCCGCCGAGTTCGGCGATGTGTTCGTACGCGATGTCGGCGGCGGCGAGCGTATCGGGCAGCGTCGCTTCGTTGAACTGCGGGTTGGTGCGCGAACGCGTCATCTTGCGGATATCGGCGAGCAGCGTGATCTCGACCGCATCGAGCAGGTCGACGAATTCGTCGAGCGTGCGATTCGAATGGCCGATCGTGTAGAACGGGAGCGTCATGCGCGGTCCTTGCCGGCGATGCGTTCGAGCACACGGCCGCGATGCGCGGCGACATGGTCGGTCCGGTCGCTCTTGATCTCGTACTGCGGATCGTCCGGCGACGCGCGATGGCGATGGCCGTTGTAGTCGAAGTCGGCGGTGTGGATCGCGATGATCGTGCCGGTCACGTAGCCGGCCTCGGAATTCCAGCGGACGTGGTCGCCCAGCTTGAATGGGGTGGTCATGCAGCGGGTCCTCCTGGCGCGATTGCCGTGTGCGTCGATCCTCGGCGTGTGTCGTCATGCCGGGACGAACGGCGTGTCCATTATCGGCCACGACCGTTCGCGGAGAAAGACATGGACGGCCGCGCGGCGCTGCGTTGCCTGCACAACGGGACCGACGAACCAATGTCGCGCGATTTTCTCTCTGCCCGAAATTTTTACAAGGATAAAGACTCGGGCAGCGCGGATCGGACGAAACGTCGCCGGACAAGTGAAATGCCGATCGAATCGCAAAAGGGGCGGCCGGACAATCCAGCGGGTTTATCTCATATCGCGGGAAGACGTGCGCGAATCGGCCGATCGAATGGGTTTCATGAAACGTATGCGAGCCAGAGTGGAATATCCGTGTGAAAGTCAATAGAAGCGTCTGAATGTTCTGACATTCGATCGCGATGTGCGGGAATGTGCGGTGTCTTGCGCGGAAGCCATGCCGGCCGGGCATGTAGCGCCCGGTGACGCCCGCCCAGGCTTTGCCGCCGCGGGCCCTGCTTCACCGCCGGCTTGCGTGTGCGATGCGCGGATCCACGCAATCGAAAACGGTTTTGTTTTATTGTTCATTCGTGCGCATCGTTTCATTTAAACCCGATACGCATCGCGTCCGGTTGCGATTTATTGCAGCGCGGTGCACAATCGTTCACAAGTGCAATAAATCCGCAGCGGATTTTCTCAGCGGCACGAATACTCCCCGCCATTCGCTGCCCGCCATTTCGGCGGACGCACGATCGTGCGTCAGGCTCGGCGGCGCGACTGCCGATTTCCGGTCTCTCGCGAATCACGGAGCACATGCGCCCGAGGCACGATGCCGTCGGCCCCTCGGCCGGCCGGTCCCGACAGTACAGCAAGAGCGCAACATGGCGACTTCCATCGACCTCAATCTTCTCGTCGTTCTGGACGCGTTGCTGTCCGAGAACAGCGTCGTGGGCGCGGCCAACGCGCTCGGCCTCAGTCCGTCCGCCCTCAGCCGCTCGCTCGCGCGCTTGCGGGTGATGACGGGCGACCCGCTGCTGGTGCGGGCGGGGCGCGATCTCGTCCCGACCCCGCGCGCGCTCGAGTTGCGCGACAGGGTGCATGCGCTCGTCGTGGAGGCGCATTCGGTCATGTGCCCGTGCGAACGGGTCGACATGAGCACGCTCAAGCGCACGTTCTCGATTCGCGCGAACGAGGCATTCGTCGAGACCTTCGCGCCGGCGCTGCTCGAACACGCGTCGCGCGCCGCGCCCGACGTGCGGCTGCGCTTCGCGCCGAAACCCAACAAGCATGTCGATGCGCTGCGCAACGGCGACATCGATCTCGAGGTCGGCGTGATCGGCCAGGCAGGCCCGGAACTGCGCGTGCAGGCGCTGTTTCGCGACCGCTTCATCGGCGTGGTCCGCGCGGATCATCCGCTGGCGACCGGCGAAATCACGCCGCAGCGCTTCGCGTCGTTTCCGCAAGTGAGCGTGTCGCGCCGTGGGCAGTTCAACGGCCCGATCGATACGCTGCTCGATTCGCTCGGCATCGCGCGCTCGGTGACGACCGTCGTGTCGAGCTTTCCGACCGCGCTGTCGCTCGCGCGCAGCTCGGACTTCGTCGCCAGCGTGCCGGAGCGGCAGACCGAGCGCTCCCGCGTCGGCATGTACAGCTTCACGCTGCCGTTGCCGATCGCGGACCTGACCGTCTCGCAGATCTGGCACCCGCGTTTCGACCGCGACCCCGCGCATCGCTGGCTGCGCGATTGCGTGCGCGGTATCTGCGCGCCGCGCGTGGCCGAGGCGATCGCACCCGCTTGTCATGCGGCCGCTTCGATGTGACGCGTCATGCAACTCTGGTGGCGTGCGTCAACGTCATTGATACATTGCGTCTCGTGCATCTTCCGCAGCGTAAATCGATTCGGTATGCTCGATTCCATTGTGACAACGCCGGAGATAATGCGTGGGACGATCGTTGCTTGTGAATTCGCCGAATATTCGTGACGCCTTTAAATAATAAACATCCAATCCGAGGGGTATGTGAATTGAGGTGAACGTTGGAAATAACGAATCTGAAACATTGGCGTCTTATTCTGGATGGAGAAACGAATGATTCAGTGTGCGGCGAATATAGCGGCGCCCGCGGATGTCGCGCTGAGCATGCGCGAATGCGAGGTGTTGCGATGGGCGGCGGAAGGGAAGACCGCCTATGAGATCGGCATCATTCTCGGCCTGACCGAGCGGACGATCAACTTCCACATTTCGAGATCGATCGTCAAGCTCAACGCGTCCAACAAGACCAATGCGGTCGTGAAAGCCGTGTTGATGGGCTTGATCGTGTTTGCTTGAACGGTACCGGGGCGTCCGTCGCGGACCCCCGGTTGCGGCATCAGATCGCGCCCTGGAACGACAGCACGCGTGTCCTGAACTCTTCCGGCACCGGCACCGTGGTCTTGCTGCCGTAGTCGAACATCACGTGCGTGGACACGGCACGCGCCACCACGGCCGGATCGTCGGCCGAATCCTCGGTGCCCGCCTGCCCGTCGCGCACCATCAGATATTCCAGTTCGAAGCTCTTCGAGCCGAAGCGCGTGACGCTGCTGCGGACCGTGATCGTATCGCCGTACTGCGCGGGCTTCAGATATTCGCACGCGGTCTTGACCATGATGTGCGGCAGCTTTTCCGAATACGGCAGCTCGAGCAGATCGTGCATGTAGGTCAGGTACGCGTGCTGCAGATAGTCGTAATAGACGGGGCTGCTCACATGGCCCATCGCGTCCGTTTCCCGATACTTCACGTCGATTCGGGTTTCAAAATACTTTCTTGTCATTGCGAGGCTCCTTGGCAGAACGGCGGGTGAGAACGTTTTTGGCAGGAGTTAAGTTAGACGTGAACCGCATATCGGAATACTGTCGGAAATCACAGATATTCACTATGTGAAATGCTTCTGAGATAAATGACAGTATCACCGGGGATTTGACCGCGCTCTAATTGCCTCCGTAAATCGGCATCCGATCAGCGAGAGTGGAGCGTTAAATGGAAAAATCCGTTGAGGCAGCGTTGACGCAAGGCGTGGCGGTGATCAGTGCGCAGCGGTTGCGCGCCGAATTGCCCTGCGATCCCGGCCTGGCCCGGTCGATCGGCGATGCGCGGCGCGCATTGGCGCGCATCATTGCGGGCGAGGACGACCGGCTTGCGCTGATCGTCGGCCCGTGCTCGATCCATGATGCCGACGCCGCGCTGGCGTTCGCGCGCCGCCTCGCGCCGCTGCGCGAGCGGTACGCCGACGTGCTCGAGATCGTGATGCGCGTCTATTTCGAAAAGCCGCGCACCACGGTCGGCTGGAAAGGGCTGCTGAACGACCCGTATCTCGACGGCAGTTTCCGGATCGAGGACGGCCTGCGCGTCGCGCGCAAGGTGCTGCTCGGCATCAATGCGCTGGGCTTGCCGGCCGCGACCGAATTTCTCGATCCGATGACCGCGCCGTATCTCGACGATCTCGTGTCGTGGGGCGCGATCGGCGCGCGCACGACCGAATCGCAGATCCATCGCCAGGCCGCGTCGGGGCTCGACCTGCCGGTTGGCTTCAAGAACGGCACCGACGGCAACGTGAAGGTCGCGATCGACGCGATCCGCGCATCGCGGGCGTCGCACAGTTACCTGCGGTCGTCCGTGTCCGGCAGCGTGGAAATCGCGACCACGCGCGGCAATCCCGACACGCATGTCGTCCTGCGCGGCGGCAAGACCCCGAACTACGACGCCGCCAGCGTCGCGGCCGCCTGCGCCGCGCTGCGCGACGCCCATCTTCCCCCGTATGTCGTGATCGACGCGAGCCATGGCAACAGCGGCAAGCAGACCCGTGCGCAGATCGACGTGTGCGGCAACGTCGCCGCGCAACTGCATCGCGGCGAGCGCGCGATCGTGGGCGTGATGATCGAGTCGTTCCTCGTCGAGGGGCGGCAGGACCTGGTGCCGGGCACGCCGCCGGTATTCGGCCAAAGCATTACCGACGCATGTCTCGGCTGGGATCACACGGCCGAACTCGTCGAGCAGTTGGCTGCCGCGGCGGTTGCGCGGCGGCGTTCGCCAGCCGGCTTCATCGCGCACGGCGCCGCCGTCGCGATGCAGGCCGTTTCTTACTGAATGAAAGGAGCTCTCTTGAACTCACCCATCGACATCGCCCGCGCGCTCGACTGGAAAGGCGACGGCGCCAGCCGCACACCCTACGAGGCGTATACGAGTGAAGCGCTGTACCAGCGGGAACTCGAGCGCCTGTTCTATGCGAATCACTGGTGCTACATCGGCCTCGAAGCCGAAGTGCCGTCTCCCGGCGATTTCCAGCGCACGGAAGTCGGCGAGCGATCCGTCGTGATGACGCGCACGGAGGACGGCGAGATCGTCGTCTTCGAAAACGCGTGCGCGCACCGCGGCATGCAGTTCTGCCGCGAGCGCTCGGGGAAGGCGAAGGATTTCCACTGCCCGTATCACCAGTGGAACTACGACCTGAAGGGCAACCTGATCGGCGTGCCGTTCCGGCGCGGCGTGCGTCAGGGCGGCACGATCAACGGCGGCATGCCGGCGGATTTCGAGCCGGGCAAGCATGCGCTGCGGCGCCTGCGCGTATCGACGCGCGGCGGCGCCGTGTTCGCGTCGTTCGACGAGAACGTCGAATCGTTCGAGGACTTCCTCGGCCCGCGCATCCTGCCTTACTACGATCGTCTGTTCCACGGCCCGAAGCTGACCGTGCTCGGCTACACGCGGCAGCGCGTGCCGAGCAACTGGAAGCTGATGGTCGAGAACATCAAGGATCCGTATCACGCGGGGCTGCTGCATACCTGGTTCGTCAACTTCGGTTTGTGGCGCGCGGACAATCCCGCCCGGCTCGTGACCGATGCGCATCACCGGCATGGCGCGATGGTGTCGATCCGCAGCGGCGGCGGCGGCGGCGAGGTGACCCACAACGTGACGAGCTTCAAGGAGCGCATGACGCTGCACGACGACCGCTTCCTCGACGTCGTGCACGAACCGTGGTGGGGCGATCCGACCGTCGTGATGCTCACGCTGATGCCGAGCGTCATCATCCAGCAGCAGGTCAATGCGCTGTCGACGCGTCGCATCCGGCCGATCGGCCCGGGCGTGTTCGACTACGTGTGGACGCATTTCGGTTTCGAGACCGACACCGAGGAGATGACGCGGCGCCGTCTGCGTCAGGCCAATCTGTTCGGACCGGCCGGCTTCGTGTCGGCGGACGACGGCGAGGTCATCGAATGCGTGCAGCAGAGCTTCGAGCAGATCCAGCACGGCAACGTCTACAACGAGCTCGGCGGCCGGCAGATCGACGAGCAGACCGACCATATGGTCAGCGAAACGCTGGTGCGCGGCATGTACCAGTACTGGCGCCAAGTGATGGAGGCCTGAATGAGCACGATCACGACACGAACGGACCGACCGTCCGCCGAGCCGCACGCGGGCGGCGCGAACTTCGAGGATTTCTATTCGCTCGTCCAGCTCAATGCGAGATACGCGGCCGTGCTCGACGGCGGCGACTGGGACGCGTGGCCGGAATTCTTCGTCGAGCAATGCCGGTACACGGTGGTGCCGCGCGAGAACCACGAGCGCAACCTGCCCCTCGCGGTGATGGACTTCGAGAGCAAGGGCATGCTGAAGGATCGCGTCTACGGGATCAAGGAGACGCTGTTCTTCGATCCGTACTACCAGCGCCATGTGATCGGGCTGCCGTTCATCACGTATCTCGACGACGCGGTGATCGAGGCGGAGACGAACTACGCGGTGCTGCGCACGAAGACCGAGCAGATGAGCGACGTGTACAACACCGGGCGCTACCTGGACCGGATCGTGCGTACGCCGCACGGGCTGCGTTTCGAGTCGCGCATCTGCGTGTACGACAGCGAGATGATTCCGAACTCGCTGATTTATCCGATCTGAACGAGGGGCCGAAAGTGACTACGGAATGGATCGATGCAGTCGCGCCGGAAGCGGTGCGCGCCGACGGAATACTCGGCGTCTGGGTGGGCGGCCGCGACATCGCGCTGTATGCGGTCGGCGACGAGATCTTCGCGACCGAGAACCAGTGCACGCATGGCGACGCGCGATTGAGCGACGGCTTTCTGCTCGACGACGAGATCGAATGCCCGCTGCATCAGGGGCGCTTCAGCGTGCGGACCGGCATTGCGCTGTGCGCGCCGCTGACGACGTGCGTGCACACCTATCCGGTGAAGATCGAGAACGGCCGCGTGTTCGTGCAGCTCGCACCGGCCGATGCGGCGACGCCGGCGGAGGCGCGATCATGAGCGCGTACGTGGTGTTCGATATCGACGTGCACGACGTCGACGCGTACCAGGCCTACCGCCGGCTCGGCGCGCCGACGGTGGCCGCGTACGGCGGGCGCTTCCTGGTGCGCGGCGCCGAAGTCGAGACGCTGGAAGGAGACTGGGCGCCGAAGCGCGTCGTCGTGCTCGAATTCGAGTCGGCGGAGCGTGCCCGCGAGTGGTATCGGTCGGAGGGCTATCAGGCGGCCAAGCGGCTGCGCGAGCCGGCCGCGCGGACGATCGGCATCCTGGCCGACGGCTACGTGCCGGCCGCCGGCGATCCGCGTTAAGCGAAGTCGAAGTCGAAGTTGAAGGGGCTCCGTGCCGTGTCGATCGGCGCGGAGCCCCCTTTTTCATTCGGGGCGCGGTCGAGCGCAGCGCCGCGTAGTCGATTCATCGGTGAGACGGCGATGCGATCCGGCGGAGACTTCCGCCGCCCGCCGCCCGCCGCCCGCCGCCCGCCGCCTGTTGCCCGGTTACCCGGTCGATCGCTCCGCCGGCCGACACGGCTTCCGCCGGTTTCCCCTCACGACGTCACGCATGACGATAGCGGATCGACCAGACCGCCAGCAGCGTCGCGCCGAACAGCAGCAGGCAGCCGAACGAGAAATCGTTCAGCGCGAGCATGTGCGCTTCGACGTCGATCGCATGCGAGACCGACGCGAGCGCGCCGGACGGCGACAGCCCCGCGTGATCGAGCCGCGCGAACCAGTCGCCGGACGCGAAATCGTACGGCGTGATGTGGTCGACGAGATAGGTGTTGTGCACGCGGGAACGACGCTCGAAGTAGGTCGGCGCGACCGAGGTCGCGACGCTGGTGCCGATCCGGCGCAGCGCGTTCTGCAGCCCGGATGCGGCGGGCAGCCGCTCGCGGGCCAGCCCGGCGAGCGACAGCGACACGAGCGGCGTGATGAAGAACGCGGTGGCGGCGCCCATCAGCAGCGAATTGGCGGCGATGTCGCCGAGGGTCACGTCGCTGTTGAAATGCATGCGCCAGAACGACGCGGCGCCCCAGCCGACGAGCGCGACGGTCGCGAGCAGGCGCGGGTCGGTGCGGCCCTGGAAGCGGCCGAGCAGCGGCGCGATCACGATCCCCGCGACGCCGAGCGGCGCGGTGGCGATGCCGGCCCAGGTGGCCGTGTACCCCTGCTGGGTCTGCAGCCACAGCGGCACGAGCACCAGCGCGCCGAAGTAGAGCCCGAAGCCGACCGTGATCGCGAGCGTGCTCGTCGTGAAGTTGCGGTCCGCGAACAGCCGCAGGTCGACGATCGGATGATTGTCGGTCAGCTCCCACAGGATCAGCGCGACGAACGACACGATGCTCACGACCGCCAGCATGCGAATTTCGTCGGAGGCGAACCAGTCGAGGTTCTGGCCGCGATCGAGCAGCAACTGGAACGAGCCGAACGCGGCGGTGAGCAGCAGCAGCCCGACGACGTCGACCGGCAGCCGCCGCGTCGCGTTGTCGCGTCCCTTCAGCAGCCGCGCGAGCACGCCCAGCACGAGCACGCCCGGCGGCACGTTCACGTAGAAGATGTACGGCCAGCTCAGGTTGTCGGTGATCCAGCCGCCGGCGATCGGCCCGAGCACCGGCGCGACGAACGTCGTGGTCTGCCACACGGCCAGCGCGACGTGGCGGCGCGCCGACGGGAATACCGCGAGCAGCAGCGCCTGCGACAGCGCGGTGATCGGGCCCGACGCGGCCCCCTGGAGCGCGCGAAACAGCAGCAGCGACTCGAAGTTCGGCGCCATCCCGCACAGGATCGACGTCAGCACGAACAGCAGCACCGACACGCGGAACAGCCGCACCTGGCCGAAGCGCTGCGTGAGCCAGCCGGTGAGCGGCAGCGTGATCGCGAGCGGCGTCGCGAACGAGGTCAGCATCCACGTGCCCATGTCCGGCGCGACGCCGAGATCGCCCGCGATGGTCGGGACGGCGACGTTCGCGATCGTCAGGTCGAGCGTCTGCATGAAATTCGCGACGCTGACCGCGATCGCGACGAGCGCCAGTGGCATGCCGGCGAGCGGCTCCAGCGGCAGTTTCGGCGCCGCGTTCCGGGTGAAGAAGCGCATCGTCAGGCTCCCGGTGCGAGCGGGCGTGCGCCGCTGTTCGCGCGAATCGTCTCGGTGACGAGCGCCTCGCCCGCTTCGTCGTCGTCGCGATAGATCGACGTGGCGTCGATCGACCGGCGCGCTTCGGGCGGACGGGCGGGCGGCGACGCCGACGCGGTGCCGGGGCCGTGATCGACCGGCACCGATGCCGTCATCGACAGGCCGATACGCAGCGGGTGCGCGCGCAGCTCGGCGGGATCGAGCGCGATCCGGACCGGCACGCGCTGGACGACCTTGATCCAGTTGCCGGTCGCGTTTTGCGCGGGCACGGCCGCGAACGCGGCGCCGGTGCCGGCTTCGAGTCCGACCACGCGCCCATGGAACACCACGTCGCTGCCGTACAGGTCCGAGAACAGCTCGACCGGCTGCCCGGCGCGCATGCCGCGCAGTTGCGACTCCTTGAAGTTGGCCTCGACCCACACGTGATCGAGCGGCACGAGCGCCATCGACGGCGTGCCGGGCGACACGTGCTGGCCGACCTGCACGACCCGGCGCGTGACGAGCCCGCCGAGCGGCGCGTGTATTTCGGTGCGGCGCAGCGCGAGCGCCGCGCTGCGGACCCGGGCGGCCGCCGCGCGCACGAGCGGATTGGTGTCGATCGACGTGCCGTCGGTGCGCGCGAGCGTCGCGTCGTAGGCGGCCTGCTGCGCGTTCAGCGCGGCGGCCGCGCCGTCCATTGCATCCCGCGCATGGCGCAGGTCCTCGCGCGACACGCCGCCGTCTTGCGCGAGGCTCAGGCGGCGCTGCAGGTCGTCGTTCGCCTTCGCCCATTCGGTGCGCCGCACGCGGATCTGCGCTTCGTCGCGCACCGCGTCCGCATGCGCGGTGCGGTATTGGCGCACCGCATGCGCGAGTTGCGCGACCGCTTCGTCCAGCGCGAGCCGGGCGTCGGTCTTGTCGACGCTGAACAGCAGGTCGCCGGGACGGACCCAGTCGGCGTTCTGCACGCGCACGGCGTCGACGGTGCCGCCGATCTGCGGCGAGATCTGCACGACGTCGCCGGAGACGTACGCGTCGTCGGTCGTCTCGGTGCCGCGGGTGGTGGCCCACGCGACGGCGGCGAGGCCGGCCGCGCCGGCGAGCGCAATGAAGAACCAGCGGAAGTAGCGCCGGCGCGCGCGTTGCAGCGCGGGCTCGGCGGCGGCGGGGGATTCGGGACGGTTCATTGCGGGACTCCAGTAGAAGTGGCGCCGCCGAGCGCGGCGATCAGGCGGGCATGCTCGATCGCGAACGACGCGTCCGCGCGGGCGACCGATGCGCGGTCCTCGAGCAGCCGGCCTTCGGCGAGCAGGACGTCGAGGTAGCCGGAAATGCCTTTCCGGTAGCGCTGCGTTTCGATGGTGTAGGCCTGTTGCGCGCGCGACAGCGCCTCGCGCTGAAGCGCGCGCTGCCGGCCGAGCGTGTCGATCTGGACGAGGGTGTCGCTGACCTGCGCGAGCGCGTTGACGACCGTTTCGTCGTACGTCGCGACGGCGGCGTTGTACGCGGCGGTTTGCGCGCGCAGGCCGGCACGCAGGCGCCCGCCCTCGAAAATCGGCAGCGTGATCGCGGGGCCCGCGCCGAGCGTGCCGCTGTTGCCGTGGAACAGCGCGCGGAAGCCGAAGCTCTGCACGCCGGCGAAGGCCAGCAGGTTGACGTCCGGATAGAACGCGGCGCGCGCCGCGTCGATGTTCGCCGCTTCGGCTTCGACCCGGTAGCGCGCGGCCAGGACGTCGGGCCGGCGGCCGATCAGCGCCGCGGGCAGGACGGCCGGCATCGGCAGCGCCGTGGCCGGCGGCGCGGCGGGCGTCAGCGCATCGGCGTAACCGGGCCCCCGGCCGACGAGCGCGGCAAGCCGGTGGCGCAGCCGGGCCGACGCGGCCGCATGCGTGTCGATGTCGGCCTGCGCGTGCGGAATCGGTTCGCTCGCCCGGAGCACGGCGACCTGCATGTCGAGGCCGGCGTCCGCGCGTTGCGACGTGAGGCGCAGCAGATAGCTGTGCTGCTGCAGCGTATCGCGCGCGATCGCGAGCAGTCGCTGTTCGAGCGCGAGTTGCAGGTACGTCTCGACGATCGCCGCCTGCAGCGACACGGCGGCCGCGCGTTCGAGCGCGCGCTGCTGGTCCGCGCGCAGCGCGGCGGCGCGCGCCAGCGCATGCTGCCGGCCGGCGATGTCGAGATCCCACGACGCGCCGAGCAATGCCTGCGCGTCGACCTGCCAGTGCCCGGCCGCGGGCGGCGGCGTCCGGTAGCTGCCGGGCAGGCGCGTCGGCACCGCGCTCGCCGTCGCGCCGAGCTGCGGCAGCAGCGCGGCGTGTTCGACGTCGGCGTCGGCCAGCGCCTGCGCGACCCGTTCGCGCTGCGCCTGCAGCGTCGGTGCGCCGGCCAGCGCATCGTCGACGAGGCGATCCAGCTGCGCATCGCCGAACGCGGTCCACCAGCGCTCGGCGACCGTCGGCGAGCCGGCGCTGGCCGCGCCGATCGCGGCGCCCGCATCGAGCTGCTCGACGGGCGTGATCCGGGCCGCCGGGCGTTGCGGGCCGAACGGCGCGCAGCCGGCGATCGCGAGCGCGGCGAGCGCGGGAACCAGGCGGCGGGCGCCGCGCGCGCGGTCGATGAGGAGGGGCATGGTCGGTTTCCTGTCGCGTGAAGGCAAACGATCTGTATCTAAAAATATATCTTTAGATATTATTTGGCGATCGGCAACTGGTAGAAATGGCAGTCGGCCGCACCGGCCGGCATCGTCGAAACAGCGGAAGGGGGCAGACAAGGGCGCGCGGGTTACGCGATGGCGAGTGCGTCGAGCGCTGCCGCGAGCGTTTGTGCGACGGACTGGCCCGAGGTATCGATGCGGCAGTGCGCGCAGGCGCGGTACAGCGATTCGCGCGCGTCGTGCAGCGCGGCGAGCGCCGCGCGCGGGTCGGCGACGTTCAGCAGCGGGCGGGACGCGTCGTCGCGCGTGCGGTGCCACAGGGTGTCGAGATCGGTCGCGAGGTGGATCACGAAACAGCGCTGGCCGAGCCGCGCGCGCGTGTCGTCGCGCAGCACGGCGCCGCCGCCGGTCGCGAGCACGAGCGCCGGCCCGCCCGTCAGCGCGTCGATCACGTCGGCTTCGCGTGCGCGGAAGTCGCCCGCATTGAATTGCACGGCGACGGGCGCGCCGAAGCGGCGTTCGAGTTCGCGATCGGCGTCGACGAACGGCAACGCGAGCGTGCGGGCCAGTGCGCTACCGATCGTCGTCTTGCCGGCGCCGGGCATGCCGACGAGCGCGATGCGCGTCGGGCCGGCCTGCGGGCGCGGGTTCACAGGCGGCTCCGCAGCGACGGCGCGCGGCGCGTCACGGCGGCGATGCGCTGCATCCGGACGTAGTTCGCGAGCGGGTCCAGCGCATCGGTGATGAAGGTGTGCGGCGCGCCGGCGGCCGTGTCCAGCGCAATGCCGGCGACCACGAGCGTGCCGTCGCACAGTGCGTCGGCGAGCGCGCCGATGCGCGCGCCAAGCGCCGGCGACGCAGCGCCGAGATCCGCAATGACGCGGCGCGAGCGCGGCCAGTCGACCGGCTCGGCCGCGCGTACCGGCCAGCGCGCCAGCAGGCCGCCGGGCAGCGGCGTCGCGGCGCGTGCAGCGGACGTTTCGAGCACCCGCCAGGTCAGCGGCGCCGCGGGCAGGCACGCGCGCCAGCGGCCATAGGCGGTCGCCGCGGTGTCGCCGATCGCCACCGCTGGAAGCCGCAGACGCTCGCAGCGCCGCAGCAGGCACGCGATGCCGGCGGCGTCGGGCGTGCCGCGCACGAACGGCAGCAGTTCCAGTTCGTCGTCGTATTCGGCGCGCAGCGCGCGCAGCCATCGCCCGGCGGCGAGCGGCAGGCAGTCCGCCGCCGCGATGCCGCACAGCACGAGCAGGCGATCGTCGCGACCGTCGCGAATCGCGAGCAGCCGGGCGGCGACGCGGGACGAAGCGGGCGCCGTCGTCATGATGCGGCGGGGCCGTCGGCGTGCCGGTCGGTACCGCCCGCGGCACGCGGATAGGCGCCGAGCACGCGCAGCTCGGAAGCGGCGAACGCAATCTCGTCGAGCGCGGCGCGCACGTTCGGATCGAGCGGATGCCCGCCGAAGTCGATGCAGTACCGATACGCATGGCCGGCGTCCCGTGCCGGGCGCACGTCGACCCACAGCAGCGGTGCGCGGTGGTGGGCGAGCGCGTCGAATACGCGCGCGAGCGCGTCGGGCGCATCGGTCGGCCGCAGCACGATGCTCGTGCGGTCGTGGCCGGTCGGCGCCGGCGTCTGGCCGCCGACGATCACGAAGCGCGTGCGGTTGTCCGGGTGATCCTGGATCGCGCTGGCGACGATTCGCAGTCCGTAAAGTGCGGCCGCAGGTTCGCCGGCGATCGCCGCGCAGTCATACAGGTGCGCGGCCTCACGCGCGGCCACCGCGTTGCTGGACACCGGGATGCGGCGCAGGCCGGGCGCATGCGCGTCGAGCCACGCGCGGCATTGCGCGAGCGCCTGCGGATGGCCGACCACGCTGTCGACGCCGGCGAGCGAGCCGCTGGCGCTCAGCAGGCAGTGCGCGACCGGCAGTTCGATCTCGCCGGTGACGGGCGCCGCTTGCGCGATCAGCAGGTCGAGCGTGCGGGTCACGGTGCCTTCGGACGAATTCTCGACCGGCACGACCGCGCATTCCGCGTCGCCGCGCGCGAGCGCGTCGAATACGGCGTCGATCGTCTCGTGCGCCTGCCCGCGGGCGAATTCGCCGAAGTGACGCAGCATCGCGGTTTCGGTGTAGGTGCCCGACGGGCCGAGGAACGCGACGGACGGCAGCGATTGCGCGTCACGGCTCGCGCTGAACAGCGTCTGCCAGATGGCGCGCAGGTCGCGGTCGCGCAGCCCCCACGGCGCGCGCGTGCACAGCTCGGCGACGATCGACGCTTCGCGGGCGGGCTGCCGCACCGCGAGCCCCGCATTCCGCTTGAGATGACCGATCTCGGTTGCGTGAGCGATGCGCTGGCCGATCAGCTCGAGAAGCTGGTCGTCGATCACGTCGATCTGCGCGCGGCGGCGTGCGATCGCATCGTCGACGGACGACGGGGCGGCAAGTTCGGTCGGCGTCATCGCGTATCGGTCCGTGAAGTCGCGGAAACGGCCGGCCGGTGCGGGGCGACGTGCGTCGCCGCGCCCGGCTGCATGCGGGCGACGGCGCGCGCGTATTCGGCCGCGAGCCGTTCGACGATTTCGGCGACGCTGAGCACCGCGTCCATCGCGCCGACGCCCTGGCCGGCCCCCCAGATGTCGCGCCACTGCTTCGCGCCGCCGTCCGGCGAGAAATCGAGCTGCGCGCCGTCGACCCGCGCGAGCCGCCGCGCGTCGAGCCCGGCCGCCTCGATGCTCTGGCGCAGGTAGTTGCCGTGGACGCCGGTGAACGCGTCGGTGTAGATGATGTCGGCGGCGCTGGCTTCGACGATCGTGTCCTTGTAGCGCTGCACCACGTTGGCTTCGTGCGACGCCAGGAAGCGCGTCCCGATGTATGCGAAGTCGGCGCCGAGCGCGCGCGCGGCGGCGATCGCGTCGCCGGTCGCGATCGCACCGGACAGCGCGATGAAGCCGTCGTAGAAGCGCCGCACTTCCGTGACCAGCGCGAACGGCGACAGCGTGCCGGCGTGGCCGCCCGCCCCCGCCGCGACGAGGACGAGGCCGTCGACGCCGGCTTCCAGCGCCTTCTGCGCATGTCGCACCGTCGTGACGTCGTGCAGCACGATCCCGCCGTACGCGTGGATCGCGTCGACGACGTCGCGCGACGGTGCGCGCAGGCTCGTGATCATCAGCGGCACGCGCCGGTCGATGCAGATGCGCAGGTCCTGTTCGACGCGCGGATTCGACGGATGGCAGATATGGTTGACCGCGTACGGGCCGACCGGCGCGTCGGGATGGGCCTCCCGGTACGCGCGCAGCGTGCCGTCGATCGTGTCGATCCAGTCGCCGAGCTGCGCGCTGAGCCGCGCGTTGAGCGCCGGAAATGCGCCGACGATCCCGCTCCTGCACTGGGCGAGCACCATCTCGGGATAGCTCGCGATCAGCATCGGAGACGCAATCACCGGCAGCCGGAGATTCTGCAGCGGAAGCGGAATCATGGTCGGGCTCCGGCTCGTTAGCGGGCGAGCGCCGCGCTGTCGCGCCGCTCTTCCAGGCGGCGGTGGAAGCCGTCGCGGCTTACGGCGCAGCGCGTATGCACGCCTTCGCCGACGACGCCCACCGCGTCGCGCACCTCGACCCGGTACGTCATCATGCGGCCGTCGACCTCGATCAGTTCTGCATCGACCGTCACTTCCCATTCGGGCGGCGTCGGTGCGAGATGCTTGATCTCGAAGTTGTAGCCGACCGTCATCTGCCCGGCCGGCAGCAGATGGTCGGTCGCCTGCATGCAGGTCTGTTCGATGAAGATGATCATGATCGGGCTCGCGAGCGCGTGCGCTTCGCCGCCCCATTGATCGGCGAGCGAAATCGTGTCGACGCGGTGGGTGGCGCGGGCACGCAGGCCAGTCTGGATAGTCAAGGGCAACTCCTGAACGGGTGAGGGAAGGGTGTGCGGTCACGCCGCGCGCGCCGTGGCGGCCGCGCGGCGTTGCATCTGGCTGAAGATGTTGCGGTAATGCATTTCCTCGGTGCCGCCGGCCGAGCCCATCGCGAGCGCGTCGGCGACGAAGGTGGCGAGCGGGCCGCGCCGGTAGCCGTCGCTGCCGTGAATCGCGAGCAGGTGCAGCGCGGCCTGCGCGAGATCGCGCGCGCCCGCGAGCTTCGCGATCGAGCAGTTCGCGAGCGCCTCGGGACGCTGCGCGACGAGCAGGTCGAGCGCCGCGCGCGCCGTCCAGCGAGTGCGTTCGATGCCGACCTGGACGTCGACCAGCCGGCGCTGCACGTGTTGATGCGCGTCCAGCGCGACGCCGAGCGTTTTGCGGGCGCTGGCGTGCGCGAGTGCGTCGGCGAGAAACGGCTGGGTGACGTTCGCGCACAGCAGGCCGAACAGTGCGCGATTCATCGACGCGATGTCCATCAGCAGGCGCAGCCCGTCGCCGGGCGTGCCGAGCAGTTCGTCGGCGTCGACGCGCACGCCGGACAGCGCGACGTCGCCGATCGGAAGATCCGCGACGCCGAACGTCGCCTGCGGGGCACTGCGCTGCACACCCGCGCGTTCAGGATCGATCAGCACCAGCGCGGTGGCCGGCTTGCCGTCGCCGGTCAGGGTCGCGACGATCATCATCAGGCGCGCTTCGGGCGCGTGGCTGATGTTGTACTTGTGGCCGTCGAGCCGGTAGTGGTCGCCGTCGCGAACGAGGCACGTTTCGAGCGCACGCACTTCGGTGCCGGTCCCTTTCTCCGAGATCGCTGTGGCGCCGATCGCGCCGGACAGCAGCGACGGCAGATGCCGTGTGCGCTGCGCGTCGGAACCGTATGCGACGAGCGCGCGAATCAGCGTCGCCTGATTCGCGAGCGCCATCGCGAAGCCGACGGAGCGCAGCGCCGCGGCGACCGCTTCGAACGCATCGACGAAGTCGTGCCACGTGCCGCCCGCGCCGCCGAGTTCGCGGGGGACCGGCACGCGCCACAGTCCCGCGTCGGACAAGGCATCCCACGCATCGCGATGGAAGGCGCCGCAAGGGGCGGACCGCGCATGGCGTTCGGCGATGTCCCGGTATGCGGCGGTCGTCGTGTGCTGTGCTTCGCAGGCGGTGAGAGTCATGTCGGGGCGCGAGACTTTGCATGGATCGTGTCGCCAATCTAATGAAAAGCCCGGGGGCGAGAAACTGTCAGTTATTGCACTTCGATGCGGTGCGCGGCGGCGGATGATTCGAGTGCAAGCGGGGTTGCGATGGGCGGCGGATCGAGATTGCCGGACGCGGACGTGATCGTGATGCCCGTCGCGCGCATTGGCGCGAGCGATGGCTGCCGGACGACCGCCGGACGATGGCGGTCACACCGTGCCGCTGTCGGCGGTATCGCGGCGCTTCGATGACGGAAGACGATCGCGCGTCGGTGGTGGGGCGACACGCGGTGGGATTGCCAATGCTTCGTCGTCCAGGTCGATTCGATTGAATTCGCAGTCCATATCATTCGGACAGCGGGGAATGCGTTCGTGTCGAATTCCCGATGCTCGTTTCGTTGCCGTCACACCTGCCGGGCGTCGGGCAGGCGTCGGTGGAGCGTGCGACGAATAAGCCGTCGGACGATCCGGAAGGCCCGACCCCGTCGCGCCGACGATCGGTGAAATCATGCCCGGCCTTGCTTCCGTGAAATTGTCATGCTAGTTTTTCATGAAATTTACCGGCGTAATTTTCACGGAAATCCGCATGTTCATGCAGTCCGACCGTCACGTCGCAAGCTATTACGCCGGCACCTACCCGGCGCCGATCCCGCATTGGCCGGCGCTGGACGAACGCGTCGACGCCGACGTGCTGGTCGTCGGCGCGGGCTTCAGCGGGCTGCATACGGCGCTGCGGCTCGCGCTCGCGGGAAAGCGCGTCGTCATGCTCGAAGCGAGCCGCGTCGCGTGGGCCGCATCGGGCCGCAACGGCGGACAGGCGCTGCTCGGCTGGTCGTGCGACATGCAGCCGCTCGAAGATGCGCTCGGCCGCGACGGCGCGCGCCTGCTGTGGGACAGCATGCGCTGGGCGGCGGCCGAGGTGCGCGAACTGCCGGCGCGGCACGGCTTCGACATCGATTACCGGCCCGGCAGCCTGTGGGCCGCGGTGCGGCCGCGGCGCGTCGCGATGCTCGCGCAGGCCCGCGACGAGGCCGCCGAGCGGTGGGGCTACGACCGGCTGCGCGTGATCGGCCGCGACGAGATGCCCGAATGGATCGGCGGCACGCGCTATCTCGCCGCGCTCCACGATCCGGAGGCCGGCCACCTGAACCCGCTGAAGCTCGCGCTCGGCCTCGCGCAGACGATCGAGCGCGCGGGCGGCCGCATCTTCGAACAGAGCCGCGTGCTCGACTGCCGCGAGACGGCCGGCGGCCACGTCGCCCGCACGGCGCGCGGCGAAGTGCGGGCGGACGTGCTGGTGCTCGCCTGCAATGCGTATGTCGACCGGCTCGATCGCGACCTCGCGCGCCGGCTGCTGCCGGTCGGCACGTACCAGGTCGCAACGGCGCCGCTCGCGCCCGACGTCGCGCATGCGCTGCTGCCGCGCAACAGCTGCGTGATCGACAACCAGTTCGTGCCCGACTATTTCCGCCTGAGCCCCGACAACCGGCTGCTGTTCGGCGGCGGCTGCACGTATCTCGGCGGCATCCCGGCCGATATCGCGGCGGCGACGCGCCCGCATCTCGAACGCGTGTTTCCGCAACTGGCCGGCGTGCCGCTCGACTACGCGTGGGGCGGTCACATCGACATCAGCATGCGCCGCACGCCGGACATCGGCCGCCACGGGCAGCGCTTCTGGCTGCAGGGTTTTTCGGGGCACGGCGTGCTGCCGACGCTCGCCGGCGCGCGCGCGGTGGCCGACGCCGTGCTCGGCGACGCACACCTGCTCGCGCAGTACCAACGCATTCGCAACCCGCGCTTTCCCGGCGGCGACCGGCTGGCCGCGCCGCTGGAGGCGATCGGCAAGGCCTGGTACCGCCTGCGCGATACCGTTTGATTGCACCGGAACTCATCATGAACGAACAGGAAGAGATAGAAAGTCTGGCGATCCTGATCCGCGATCTGCGCAAGCATCGCAAGGTCACGCTGAGCGATCTCGCCGAACGGATCGGCCGCTCGGTCGGCTTTCTGTCGCAGGTCGAGCGCGGGCTGTCGCGTCCGACGGTCGCGGATCTCACCGCGATCGGCGAGGCGCTTGGCGTGCCGACCACGTATTTCTACAGCCTGAGCAAGCCGCGCAGCGTGCCGTGGGTCACGCGGCCCGACGAACGCCGCACCGTGCATTACGCGGCCGGCATTACCGACATTCTCGTGTCGCCGAATATGCGTTCGCGCTTCTCGATCCTCGAAAGCCATCTCGGGCCGGGCGCGAGCAGCGGCGAGCGCCCGGTCGACGACAGCGACGAGCAGGGCGGCTTCGTGCTCGAAGGAGAACTGACGATCTGGATCGACGGCGACGATACGCCCGTCACGCTCGGCCCGAACGATGCATTTCAGCTTCCCGCGCACAAGCGCTTCCGCTATGCGAACCTGACCGACGCGCCGACGCGCGTGATCTGGGTATTCACCTGAGTTGAGTGGTCGGCGGGGCGGGCGGCGTCGCAATCCGTCACGCCACGCAGCCTGTTTGCAGTACTGATCGACATTTGGCATGCGTTGCACCGTGCGCCGCATGAATCCGGTTCGCCGCGTGGCGGCACCGCCCTACAAGACATCGAAAGGATGAGACATGGCTGACGTCGTTCCCGCGCTGGTCAGTGAAGTCCGCGCGTTCCGGCAGGCGCACCCCGAGATCCGTTATGTCGACCTGATCTGCCTCGACCTGCCCGGACATTTCTACGGCAAGCGCTATCCGATCGATGCGCTCGAGAAAGTCGCGTCCGGCTCGCTGCTGAAGCTGCCGCAGAACTGCGTGCTGCTCGGCACGCAGGGCGGCCTCTACAAGATCGGCGATTACTGTTTCAACGACGGCGATCCCGATGCGCCGCGTCGCCTGATCCCGGGGACGCTGAAGCCCGTGCGCTGGGAGCGGCAGCCGCTCGCGCAGATGCTGATCAGTTCCGACGGCACCGATTCGCCGATCGAATTCGAGCCGCGCGAAGTGCTCGCGCGCGTGCTGCGGCGGTTCGCGGCGCGCGGCATCCGGCCGGTCGTCGCATTCGAGCTCGAGTTCTATCTGTTCGCCGCGCAGCTCGAGGAAGGGTTGCCGCAGTATCCGCGCGACCGCCTGAGCGACGACCGCGACGATCAGCCGAACATGCATATCGAGCGCCTGTCGCGCTTCTCCGACGTGCTGCACGAGATGGTCGACGCCGCGTGCGAGCAGGGCGTCGATGCGACGGTGATCACCGCGGAGCTCGGGCCCGGCCAGTTCGAGATCAATTTCGGGCATACCGACGACGCGCTGCGCGCGGCCGACTGGTCGGCGCTGTTCTGCCGCAGCACGCGCGGCGTCGCGTTGCGGCATGGCTATCGCGCGAGCTTCATGGGCAAGCCGTATCTGCATGCGCCGGGCAGCGGGATGCACGTGCACGTGAGCCTGTATGACGACGCGGGGCGCAACGTGCTTGCCGCGGGCGGGCAGCGGCCGTTGCGGCATGCGGTGGCCGGCTGCCTCGCGCTGCTGCCGCATTGCATGCCGGTATTCGCGCCGAATCACAATGCGTTTCGCCGTTACGGGTCGATGGTGAACGCGGCGAGCCGCGCGAGCTGGGGTTTCGAGGATCGCGACGCGTGCATCCGGATTCCGGAATCGGACACACGCAACCTGCGGATCGAACACCGGCTCGCGAGCGCGGATGCGAACCCGTACCTGGTGCTGGCGGCGATCCTGAGCGGGATGGAGCACGGGCTCGATGCGCGGCTCGAGCCGATCGCGCCGCTCAACGACGATCGCGGCAGCGGCATCGATTTTCCGAAGGAGATGCTGTCGGCGGTCGCCGCGATGCAGGATCATCCGGCCGTGCGAGACGGGCTCGGCAGCGAGTTCGTGATGGTGTATTGCGAGAACAAGCGGCAGGAGGAGCTGGATTTTCGCAACGAAATCGGCGCGCGGGAGTATCGGTGGTTTCTGTGATGGCCGCGCGCGTCGACGCAGCCGGCTACGGGAGTGCGCGCCAGTAGC
Source organism: Burkholderia sp. BCC1047 (assembly GCF_902833155.1). Classification (NCBI taxonomy): domain Bacteria; kingdom Pseudomonadati; phylum Pseudomonadota; class Betaproteobacteria; order Burkholderiales; family Burkholderiaceae; genus Burkholderia; species Burkholderia sp. BCC1047. The sequence continues at coordinate 445,279 of NZ_CADFEH010000001.1, forward strand.
GCACTTCCTCGATCGGCGTACCGTCGATCTCGAAGGTCTTGACGTCGCGTTCGGCGACGAAACCTTCGCGTTCGTAGAACGCCCGTGCCCGACGGTTTCTGACCAGCACCCACAGCGACACCCACGCATGGCCCGCGTCATGCAGCGATCGGCATGCATGGTGGACCAGCAACGCGCCGATGCCTTGCCCGCAATGCGACGGATGCAGATAGATCGCTTCGATTTCGCCCCAGGCACAATCCTTGTCGGTGTCGCGCGTCGGACCGTAGGCGATCCAGCCGGCCGGTGCGTGGTTCGTGAACGCGAGCGCGACGCTCGGCCGGCCTGCGTCGAGTGCGTGGCGCCACGCGGCCGTCCGTTTTTCGACTGACAGGCCGGCGGCGAGGAACGGAGCCGGCATGATGTCCGTGTAAGTGGCTTGCCACGACGCGACGTGGATGTCGGCGATGGTCGATGCATCGGCGGCGGTGGCCGCGCGGATGTCGATCGTCGTGTTCGGTGTCATGCGTGCCCCGTGTGATCGGTTGCCGTGTGCCGCATCGCCGCTCTCTTCGAGCGCACCATGCCGCGAAGCGGCTTCGCGGCATGGCATGCTCGACGCCCTTACTCCCCGAGCTTCGACGTCACGCACCCCGTGCTCGAGCATTCGCGCTCACGTTCGCGCAGGAACGACAGCCGCGACTGCGTCATGTCGTTCGCGCACTGGATATCGACGAGGTAGCTGCTGCCGCGCGTTTCACTGCACTGCGCGTCGCGTTGTTTCAACCACGCGAGCTGGCCGGCCTTCAGCGTTGCCTGCTGATCGCCGCTCAGTTGCTTGCGCAGCCGGCCGTATTCGTCGTTGAGATCTCGGTCGGACTGCGAGAACTGCGTGCTCGTGCAATACACCTGGTCGAACGCGCTGCGCGGCTTCCCGCAGCCGGCCGCGTGCGCGGCGAACGGAACGGCAAGCGCGAGCAGCGCACAGGATGCGAGCAGATTCTTCTTCATGGTGAGTCTCCTGACGGGGTGAAAACCGGTGAATCCGACGGGCGATACCGTCGTTTATCGGGGTGTCGTACACGCGTCGATGCCGCCCGCGATCGCGGCGGACAGGCGCTGGATTGTTTCGCGCCGCGCGAGCCGCGCTTCCTCGTCCGGATTGACGATCACGCCGGCTTCGACGAGCACGGCCGGAATCGGCGCGGTGCGCAGCACGACGAGATCGTCGAAGCGGTGGATGCCGAGTGGCGGGTCGATCAGCGGGCGGTTCTCGCCCTTGATCGGTTGCGCGTGATACAGCGACGGCCGTTCGCCGGCCGCGACCAGCCGTTCGGCGATCGCCTTCGCGCAACGCAGGCTTTCCGCATAGTGCGGATTGCGTTCCGACACGAACACCGAGAAGCCGCGGAATTCGCGCTGCCGCCCCGCGTCGATGAACTGCTGCTGCATCGAGTCGTGATGGATCGACACGAACAGGTTTGCGTCGGGCGCCTGCGTCGAACGCCGATCGAGCGCGATCTCGCGGCCGTCCGCCGATATGCGCAGCACGCGGTCGCCGTGCGCGGCGAGCGTGTCGGCGACCGCGCCGGACAGGTCGAGGTTGTACAGGTATTCGACGCGGCCGCTCGCGCCGGTGGAGCCCGGGTGCGCGGGCGTATGGCCGGTGTCGACGACGATGTAGCGCCCGCTCGCGGGCTCGGTAACGGAAGCGCCGGAAGCGCCGCGGACACCGGCGGCGTCGGCCGCGTGCAGCGCCAGCGGTGCGCCGAGCAGCGGGGCGCACGCGAGCACGCGCGCGGCGGCGCGCACCAGCGGGCGAAGGCGTCGGAAGGTTCGGTTCGTCATTGTTGTTGTCGAGAAGGGCGTATGGCGCGTCGAACGGCGCGCCACCGTCGGCCTGCTCTATGCAGTCGGAATGTCGCGCGATTATAGCGGGTGGCGACGACGCCGCAATGACGAACGGCGGTGCTCAGGCCAGCACGCGCCGGGCCGCCAGCATGCCCCAGTACGACGCTTCCTCGAACAGCGACAGCCCGGACAGGTCCGCATGCGCGAACACGACGGGGCCGTCGGCATCGCGCAGCGCGAGCAGCCCCGGCCGACTCAGGAAGCCGACGTCGGGCGTGGCCATCGCATGGCCGCGCACGGTGATCTCGAGTGCGGTCGCATGCTTCCACAGCTCGCGTCCGTACACGGCTTGCAGATCGGTTGCCGCCTGCTCGCGCAACGCGTCGGGTTTCGCCTGCGCGAGCCAGCGGCGCGTCTCGTCCGGCGTTTGCGCGCTCAATGCCTGATAGGCGGAGAACACGGAGCGCGTCGGCGGCGACATCCGGATCAACTGGTGCGTCGACACGACATAGCCGAGCCCCGCGCCGTCGTAGACGACGTTGTCCCACGCGAGCGGCACGCCGGCTTCCTCGGCCGGCATGCCGTCGAGCAGGAAGTTGGACACGAGCCACGGCGCGCGCGGCGGCAGGTCGCGCGCGGGTTCGAAGCCGTACGCGGCGAGCTGCGGAAACACGCGCGCCGCGACGAACAGCGGCATCGCGCATACGACCCGGCGTGCCTTCAGCATGAACGTCGACAGCGTGCCGTCGTGGCCGACGCGGGCGCACAGCACGTCGACGCCGCCCGCGCGTTCGGTTGCGCGTACCGCGAAGCCGTCCCGCGACCATGCGTTCGAGCCGGTGCGCGCGGCGATCGAATCGCTCAGCTTCGTCACCATCGTGTGTAGCCCGTCGGGCCAAGTCAGCACCGCGCCGTCGCCCGCGTCCCCCGCATGGCCGCCGCGCGACGAGAAATAGTGCAGTCCGGCCCACGCGGACACGTGCTCGTAACCGGCGCCGTAGTCGTCGCGGCAGCAGTAGTCCAGATACCAGTGCAGCGCCTTCGCGGTGTAGCCCTCGTCGCGCAGCCACTGGCGAAACGAGCGCCGGTCGAGTGCGCGCCAGCGCGGGTCGCGCGACGATTCCGCGATCGGGATGCAGAACACCTTGCGGCCGTCGGCGCCGCGCGCGGTGCGCAGCCCGTCCGTGTACGCGAAGAAGCGCGCCTGCTGCGCGAGTGCGTCGGCGTCGAGGCCGGCGGTCGGCACGATGCCGTCCTGCCACTGCCCGCCGATGAACAGCCGTTCGTCGGGTGCATGGACGAGGGCACGCTCGTCGTACACGGGGCGCGCGGAGAACGGCGCGGATTCGATCACGCCGAGATCGGCGAGCATGTCGCGCAGATGCGCGGATTCGAGCGACGGCAGCGGCAGGTAGTGCGCGCCCTTCGGATAGCCGAGCGCGCCGAAGCGCCCGCCGGCCGCGTTGCCGCCGAATTCGGGCCCGGCGAGCACCGTGAAGCGCGTATGGCCCGCGCGCGCGAGCTGCCATGCGCACGACAGCCCGGCCGCGCCGGCGCCGAGAATCGCGACATCCGTGTCGATCGTGCCGGACGGCAGCGGCAGCGTCGCATGGTCGCGCAGCACATGGCCTTCGCGCATGCCGGGGTAGTCGACGCGCGGCGTCGTCTCGATCCAGCCGGTGCGGCCGCAGGCGGCGAGCGACGCGGCCGCCGACGCGACGAGGAACGTGCGGCGATTCATCAGCGCAGCACGTGCTTCCAGTCGTCGTCGAAGCGGCGCACGAGCGGCTGGTCGTTGAGTTCGTTCGGCGACATCGGCAGCGCCGGCATGTCGGCCGGAAAGTGGAACATCTCGGCGGCGGTTCGCGGATCGAGCCAGCGCGTCGGCACCGAGTAGTGCGTCGGCACCGTGAAATCGCGGCGCTTGCCGGCGATCACGAAGCCCCAGTCGCCGAACGACGGCACGTAGCAGTGGTACGGCCACGTGTTGAGCCCGGCTTCGCGCAGCGTCGCGATGATGGTCCAGTACGCGTGCGGCGCGAAATACGGCGACGTCGACTGGATCACCGTGTAGCCGTTCTCCGACAGGTGCCGCGCGAGCAGCCGGAATACCGGCACCGAATACAGGCGGCCGAGCCCGAAGTTGGTCGGATCGGGGAAGTCGACGACGATCGCGTCGTACACGTCGGCATTCGATTCGAGCCAGCGCACCGCGTCGTCGTTGATCACCTGCACGCGCGGGTCCTTCAGCGCGCCCTGGTTCAGCTTGACGAGCGGCGCGGACGTCGAGAACAGCTTCGTCATCGCGGGATCGAGATCGACGAGCGTGATCCGTTCGAGATGGCGGTGCTTGAGCAGTTCGCGCACCGCGAGGCCGTCGCCGCCGCCCAGCACGAGCACGCGCTTCGCCCACGGCAGCGCTTCGATGGCCGGATGGATCAGCGCTTCGTGATAGCGGTGCTCGTCGCGCGACGAGAATTGCAGGTTGCCGTTCAGGTACAGCCGCATGTCGTCGTGCCACTGCGTGAGCACGATGCGCTGGTACGGCGTCGTTTCCGAATAGATCGTCTCGTCGCCGTATACGCCGTGTTCGGCCCAGTGCGTGATGCGCTCCGACAGCGCGAACCCGGCGATCAGCAGCCCGATCACGAGCGACGCGCGCATCAGCTTGCCGCGCACGTTGCGGATTTCGTCGCGGAACAGGTGGGTCGTCCACAACGCGACGAATGCGTTCAGGAGACCGAACAGGAAGCTCGTGCGCAGCAGGCCGAGACGCGGCGCGAGCACGAGCGGGAAGATCAGCGATACGGCCAGCGAGCCGAGATAGTCGAAGGTCAGCACCTCGCTGACGGTATGGCGGAACGCCTGGCGGCGCTGCTGGAACGCGCGCATCACGAGCGGAATCTCCATCCCGATCAGCAGGCCGAGCGCGAGCACCAGTGCGTAAAGCGCCGCGCGAAACGGTGCGGCGAGCCACGCGAACACGACGAACAGCAGCGCGGCCGATACGCCGCCGAGCAGGCCGACGAGCAGCTCGATGTCGACGAAGCGGTCGAGCACGTCGTCGTCCTCGACGAACTTCGCGAGCCACGAGCCAATCCCCATCGCGAACAGGTAGCAGCCGATCACCGACGAGAACTGGAGGATCGAATCGCCGAGCAGATAGCTCGACAGCGCGCTGCTGATCAGTTCGTAGCCGAGCCCGCACGACGCGAGCACGAGAATCGACAGGACGAGCGCACGCTTATGCAGCATCGCGCATCCGTTGTGCAGTGTTCGGCAATGTGGATATACTGGCGCGGATTTTCGGCTGGCGGCCCCGTGCGGGCCGACCGGCGACGGGGCGGCGAACCGAGCACAAAATCCGAGGAAAAGAATGAATAGTGCCTATCTTTATGCGGTTCATTTACTGTCGGCGTTCGTGCTGCTTCTTGTGTTCGCGGCAGTGTACCTGAAGGTCACCCCGTTCGACGAACTCGCGCTGATCCGCGACGGCAACGCGGCCGCGACGCTGTCGTTCGGCGGCGCGCTGATCGGTTTCTGCCTGACGCTCGCGTCCAGCATCGCGCACAATTCCACGCTCGGCGAAGTCGTGATCTGGGCCGTCGGCGCGATGGTCGTGCAACTGATCACCTATGCGGTGCTGACGCGCGTGATGCCCGGCATGAATCATGCAATCGAGGATCGCAACGTCGCGATGGGCGGCCTGATGGGCACCGCGTCGCTCGTCGTCGGCATCATCAATGCCGCCTGCCTGACCTGACGCGCCACGCGTTTCGAGGAGACCGACATGAGTCTGGGTTCATTCATCCGCAAGCAGTTCATCGACGTCCTGCAATGGACGGAAGACACCGACGGCGTGCTGGCCTGGCGCTATCCGATGGAAGACCAGGAAATCCAGTACGGCGGCAAGCTGACCGTGCGCGAAACGCAGGTCGCGATCTTCGTCAACGAGGGCAAGGTCGCCGACGTGTTCCAGCCGGGGCTCTATACGCTGGAAACGCGCACGCTGCCGGTGCTCACGAACCTGAAGAACTGGGATAAATTCTTTCAGTCGCCTTTCAAGTCGGACGTCTACTTCTTCAGCACGCGGCTGCAGCTGGGCCGGCGCTGGGGCACCGCGCAGCCGGTGACGATCCGCGATCGCGAGTTCGGCTTCGTGCAACTGCGCGCGTTCGGCATCTACTCGTACCGGATCGTCGATGCGGCCGCATTCCATCGCGAGGTCAGCGGCACGCGCGCGGCCTATACGGTCGACGATCTCGAGCAGCAACTGCGCAACCTGGTCGTCACCGCGATGAGCACGACGTTCGGCTCGGCCGACGTGCCGTTCGTCGACATGGCCGCGAACCAGTCGCTGCTGTCGCAGCGCGTGGCCGACGCGCTGGTGCCGGTGTTCACGCGCTACGGGCTCGCGCTCGACGCGTTCGCGGTCGAGAGCGTGTCGCTGCCGGCCGAGCTGCAAAAGGCGCTCGACTTGCGGATCGGAGCGGGGATGGCCGGCGATCTCGCGCGCGCCACGCAATACCAGACCGCGCAGGCGATTCCGCTCGCCGCGCAAAACCCGGGCGGCATCGCCGGGGTCGGCGCGGGGCTGGCCGCCGGTGCGGCGATCGGGCAGGCGATGGCCGGCCAGATCGCGGGCGCCGCGCAACCGGCGCAGGCTGTGCCGCCCGCGCCCGTTGCGGCGCCGGTGGCCGCGGCGGCGGCCGAGAGCACCGATTACGTGCAGCGGCTCGAGCAGTTGAAGGCGCTGCTCGACAAGGGCCTCGTGACCGAAGACGACTATTCGCGCGCGAAGGCCGAGATCCTCGCGAAGCTCACGCGGTAAGCGTCGCGCATGTTCCGTACCTCGTGCCCCCAATGCGGCGCGCCGGTCGAGTTTCGCTCGGCCGCGGCGGTGATGGCCGTCTGCGCGTTCTGCCGCAGCACGCTGCTCAAGCGCGGCGCCGACGTCGAGCGCATCGGCGAACTGGCCACGGTGCTCGACGATGCGTCGCCGATCCAGATCGGCACGGCCGGGCGCTACGGCACGCGCGCGTTCACGGTGCTCGGGCGCATCCAGATGACCTACGACGCCGGCGCGTGGAGCGAATGGTACGTCGTGTTCGACGACGGCGCGTTCGGCTGGCTGTCGGATGCGTCGGGCCAGTACGCGATCACGGTGCGCGAACCCGACGATGCGGCAGGCGCCGCGTGGCCCGCATTCGGCACGCTCGAGCCGGGCATGCGGATCGACCACGGCGGCCGCGCGTATCTGGTGTCCGACGTGCGTAGCGCACGCTGCACGGGCGGCGACGGCGAGCTGCCGTTCCGCGTCGATGCTGGTTGGGAGGCGCGCGTCGTCGACCTGCGCACCGGCAATGCATTCGCGACCTACGACTATTCCGACGCCGAGTCGAACGCCGGGAGCCCGGCCGTCTATTCGGGCGAGGCGCTGGAATTCGATGCGCTCGGGTTCACGGGCTTGCGCGATACCGAAAACGATACGCGCGAGCAGCGCGGCGCGGAGATGGTGCCGTTCGCGTGCCCGAGCTGCGGTGCGCCGCTGTCCTATGCGCCGAACGTGGCCGACTACGTCGTATGCGGTAGCTGCCATGCGGGCGTGCAGTGCACGGCCGAGCAGCAGACCGTGTTCGCGGCGCAGCGCAAGCTGGAATCGGTGAAGGGCGCGCTCGAACTCGGCGCGATCGGCACGTTCGACGGCGTGAAGTACACCGTGATCGGCATGATGCGCTGCCGCGTGCCGGGCGACGCCGAGACCTGGGACGAATACCTGCTGCTGAACCCGAAGCGCGGCTTCCTGTGGCTCGTGCAAAGCGAAGGGCGCTGGGAACGCGTGCAGGTGCTCGACCATTGGCCGACGATCGGCAGCGAATCCAGCGTGACCGATGGCGGCAAGACCTACCGTTTGCGCGAGGAATACGAATCGGAGGTCGTCTACGTGGTCGGCGCATTCAACTGGCGCGTGCAGGCGGGCGACCGCACGTCGATCATCGATTACGGCTGGCAGAAGGACAAGCTCACGCGCGAGCGCAGTGACGCAGAGATCGTCTGGTCGCGTGCGCGGCCGCTGACGGGCAGCGCGCTCGCCGAGCGTTTCGGCACGCCGGCGCTGGCGACGACCACAGCCACCGCGGCTGCCGCGGGCGCCACCGAATCGATGGGCCTGTTCGGCAGGAAGGGGCCGCACAGTTTCGCGCCGCTGCCGTTCATGTTCAGCGCGTTGCTCGTGATCTTCAACCTGGGTTCGCTGTTCTCGTTCACCGGACGCTCCGTGTACGTGCTGGTCGGCCTGCTGGTGCTGTGGCTGCCGGAATGGCTGTGGGCGCGTTTTGCGTCGGACGGGGGCAACGCGTGATCCGGTACATCCTCTACGGCATCTACGGCCTGATCGTCGTCACGCTGTTCAGTTGCGCGTCGATCGGCGGCGGTTCGGGCGGCGGCGGGTGGGGCAGTTCGTCGGCGCGCAGCGGCTACTCGTCGTACGGGTCGCACAAATGACCGCGCGCGACGGGATCGCGCCGCCCTGCGCGGTGCTCGGCTCGCACGTGCTGGCCGACCTGGCCGGCATCGACGCGGCGCTGCTGCGCGACGCCGCGCGACTCGAGGCGATCCTCACCGACGCGGCGCAACGGGCCGGCGCGCGCGTGATCGGCGCGCACTTCCATCATTTCGGCGGCGAGCATGGCGTGACGGGTGTCGTGCTGCTGGCGGAGTCGCACATCACGATCCATACGTGGCCCGAGCATCGTTTCGCGGCCGTCGACGCATTCATGTGCGGCGCGGCGCGCGCGGCCGACGCGGTCGATGCGATCGCCACGGCGCTCGGCACGCAGGCGCAGGTTCGGCAGCAGGTGGCGCGGGGCGGTGCGTCGCTCAGTGCGGCAGCGCTTCCGCTTCGGCCCAGCGCTTGAACGAATCGAGACGCCGGCGCGTGTGCACGAGATAGAACGCGCCGATCAGCGGTTCGAGCAGCCAGCGCAGCCAGGACGGCTGCGCACGGAAGTGGTACGTGAACTTCACCTCGGTCGACCCGGGCGTGTGCTCGGTGAAGTTCCAGCTGCCGCTGAAGCGTTCGAGCACTTTCGGCCCTTCGACCATTTCGACGGCGGCGACCTGCGGCGGACGGTACGAGATGTAGCGCGATACCATCGTCGCACCCGACTGGCTGCGGCAGAACGCGTCGACGCCGACGTCGGCGGTCGTTCCGTCGAGCAGATACGCATCGATCAGGAAGTTGTCCCACACGAGCCGCCGTCCGTAATCCTGCGACCACGTGAACAGGCGTCTGCGATCGACGCCGACGGTCCGGCTGACTGAGATCCTCATGAGGGCGCGCGCCAGGGTTCGGATTGGGATGCAATCGAGTGTATCGCGCCAATAACCTGTGTTTCGTCAGACTTCGTCAAGTCGAGCGCGTTCTCGAATGGACGCGATTGACGCACCTCGGGATTTCCCCTAGGATTCATTTCAACCCTTCGGGACAGACCCGGAGCGTTTCAATCTCTTGAGGGAGCCTCATGAGTACGCAACAGAACCGGCGCTTCGACGCGCTCGTTTTCATTGGTCGTTTCCAGCCTCCGCATCGTGGTCACCTGAACGTGCTGAAGTCGGCGCTGAGCCGGGCCGAGCGCGTGTGCGTGCTGATCGGGTCGACCGACAAGCCCCGCACCATCAAGGATCCGTTCTCGTTCGACGAGCGCCGCCAGATGCTGGCTTCGCTGCTCGACGCGTCCGAGCGCGACCGCGTGACGATCGCCCCGCTGCAGGATTCGACCTACAACGACGGCGACTGGGTGCGCTGGGTGCAGGACGCGGTGGCCGGCGCGCTCGGCGACGTCGCGCAGCGCAAGGTCGGGCTGATCGGCCACGAGAAGGACGCCACGTCGTATTACCTGCGGATGTTCCCGCAATGGGAGCTCGTCGACGTCGACGCGACGGAAGACATTTCCGCGACCGAGATCCGCGATCAGTATTTCGCCGAACGGACCAACAGCTTCGTGCAGTGGGCCGTGCCGGAACCCGTGTTCGGCTGGCTCGAGCGGTTCCGCACGCAGCCGGAATTCGCGCAACTGAAGTCGGAAGCCGAATTCATCGCCGCGTATCGCAAGGCCTGGGCGGCCGCGCCGTATCCCGTCACGTTCGTGACGGTCGACGCGGTGGTCGTGCACTCCGGGCATATCCTGCTCGTGCGTCGTCGCAGCGAACCGGGCCGCGGCCTGTGGGCGCTGCCGGGCGGCTTCGTGAACCAGGACGAGCGGCTCGATGCGGCGTGCATTCGCGAACTGCGCGAGGAAACCGGCCTCAAGCTGCCGGAGCCCGTGCTGCGCGGTTCGATCAAGGATCGCCAGGTGTTCGATCACCCGACGCGTTCGCTGCGCGGCCGCACGATCACGCATGCGTGCCTGTTCAACTTTCCGACCGGCGAGCTGCCGCGCGTGAAGGGCAGCGACGACGCCGACAAGGCGCGCTGGGTCCCGCTCAACGAATTCGCGCAGATGCGCAACGTGATGTTCGAGGATCACTTCGACATCGCGTATCACTTCCTGGGGAAGCTGTGACGCGCTGATTCCCCGCATTCGGTCCGCCGCGACAGACGCGGCGGCACTTCAACGGCCTAGAGGAGCTCTAGCCATGCAAAACGATCCCGGCGGCTTTGCCGCGGTTCTCGCCAATCCGATTCTCAACACGGATTCGTACAAGGCTTCCCACTTCCTGCAATACCCGCCGGACGCATCGGCGATGTTCTCGTACGTCGAATCGCGCGGCGGCCGTTACGACCGCACGCTGTTCTTCGGCTTGCAGATGCTGCTGAAGGAGTATCTGTGCAAGCCGGTCACGCACGCGATGATCGACGACGCGCGCGATTTCTTCGCCGTGCACGGCGAGCCGTTCAACGAAGCCGGATGGCGTCATATCGTCGAGCACTACGACGGCTATCTGCCGGTGAAGATCCGCGCGGTGCCGGAAGGCTCGATCGTGCCGGTGCACAACGTGCTGATGACGGTCGAATGCGACGATCCGCAGGTGTTCTGGCTCGCGTCGTATCTCGAGACGATGCTGTTGCGCATCTGGTATCCGGTGACGGTGGCGACCCGCAGCTGGCACCTGCGGCAAACGATTTGCCGCTTCCTCGAAAGGACCGACGACGATCTCGCGCAACTGCCGTTCAAGCTGCACGACTTCGGCGCGCGGGGCGTGTCGAGCGCGGAATCGGCCGCGATCGGCGGCGCCGCGCACCTCGTGAGCTTCATGGGCTCGGACACGGTGCTTGGCGTGCTGGCCGCGAACCGCTTCTATCGCGAACCGATGGCCGCCTACTCGGTGCCGGCGGCAGAGCACAGCACGATCACGTCGTGGGGGCGCGAAGGCGAGGCCGATGCGTATCGAAACATGATCAGCCGCTTCGGTCTGCCGGGCGCGATCGTATCGGTCGTATCGGACTCCTATGATCTGTTCGCCGCGCTCGATCTGTGGGGCGGCGAACTTCGGCAGGCGGTGATCGATTCGGGCGCGACGCTCGTCGTGCGTCCCGATTCCGGCGACCCGGTGACGATCGTGCTGCAAACGGTGCGGGCGCTCGACGCATCGTTCGGGTCGACCGTGAACGGCAAGCGGCGGCGCGTGCTGAACCACGTGCGCGTGATCCAGGGCGACGGCGTCGACGAGCAGTCGATCGAAGCGATCCTCGTCGCGCTCGACGAGGCGGGCTACGCGGCCGGCAACGTGGTGTTCGGCATGGGCGGTGCGCTGTTGCAGCGGGTGAATCGCGATACGCAGCGCTTCGCGATGAAGTGCTCGGCCATCCGGCGCGGCGGCGTGTGGCACGACGTCCGCAAGGATCCGGTCACCGATCAGGGCAAGCGCTCGAAGCAGGGGCGGTTGACGCTGCTGCGCAATTGGCGCACCGGCGAGTATCGGACGGTGACGTTGCCGGTTGCGTGGGACGATCGTGCGCTGGAAGGCGAATGGGACGAGGCGCTCGAGACGGTGTTCGACACCGGGCGTTTGCTCGTCGATACGTCGTTCGCCGAGGTGAGGGCGAGGGCGCACGCGGGGGAGGTGTGATGCAGGCGGCGGGGCATCCCGCCGCTGTGCAGCCGGCTCGCTTCACTTGCCGGTCAGCACCTGGCTGTCGGCATCCGTCGGCGCACCGCCGCGCTCCACCGCCCGCGCCGCCTCCATCGCTCGCGCAAGCGCATCGAACACCGCCGGCCCCTTGCAGCGCGACACGTTGAAGCGCAGGTACGACGTCGCGCTGCGCGACGCGCTGAACACGTCGCCGGGCGCGAGCACCACGTCGTGGTCGAGCGCATGACGCGCGACGCGCGCCGCGTCGAGCCCGTCCGGCAATTGCGCCCACACGAACAACCCGCCGCGCGGCTCCGTCCAGATCCCGAGCCCGGCTCGCGCGAGGCGCCGGATCGTCTCGCCCATCGCATCCGCGAGCCGCGCGCGCAGGCTGTCGAGATGGCGCCGGTACGTGCCGTCGATCAGCAGCCGATGCACGACGTTCGCGCCGATCTGCGCGTTGCCGAACGACGTCGCGAGCTTCAGGTCGACGAGCGCGTCGATCCATTCCGGCCGCGCGGCGACATAGCCGCAGCGGATCGCGGCCGACAGCGTCTTCGAGAAGCTGCCGATCGACACGACGCGCGACAGCCCGTCGAACGCCGCGAGGCGCGGCGCGGGCGTGCTCTCGAAATCCGCGAAGATGTCGTCCTCGACGATCAGCAGCCCGTGCTCGGCCGCGAGCGTCAGCAGCCGGTGCGCGACCGGCGGCGCGAGCGTCGCGCCGGTCGGGTTGTGCAGCGCTGCGTTGGTGATGTACAGGCGCGGTCGATGCTCGGCGAGTGCTTGCTCGAAGCGCACGAGATCGGGGCCGTTCGGCGTGAACGGCACGCTGACGATTCGTGCACGGTGCGCGCGCAGCAGCGCCTGGAAGTTGAAGTAGCACGGATCGTCGAGCACGACGGTATCGCCGGGCTCCAGCAGCAGGCGGCACACGAGGTCGAGCGCGTGCGTGCCGCCGTCGGTCAGCATGATCTGCGCGGGTTCCGCGTGGACGCCGTGCTGCGCGAGCCGCCACGCGAGCTGCTGGCGCAGCGCGGGCAGGCCGAGCGGCGTCGCATAGTCGGTCAGCGCATCGGCTTCGTCGCGCGACACGGCGCGCAGCGCGCGACGCAGGCTTTCGTCGGGCAGCCACGACGACGGCAGCCATCCACAGCCGGGCTTCACCGACGTCGGCGCCGCTTCGAGCGACTGGCGCGACAGCCACAGCGGATCGAGCTCGCGATCGAGGCGCGGGCCCAGTTCGGCGAGCGCGAGCGGCGGTGCGTGGCCCGACACATAGAAGCCCGAACCGCGCCGGGCGACGAGCACGCCTTCGCTCGCGAGCCGCTCGTACGCATCGACGACCGTCGATTTCGATACGTCGAGCGCGTCGGCCATCATCCGGATCGACGGCACGCGCGCACCGGGCATCAGCGCGCGGCTCGCGATCCGCGCGCGCAGGGTGTCCATGACGGTTTCCACGCGCGTGCGCGACGGCGCGGGTGGAGCGGGCATCGGGGCGGAAGGGCGCATGGCGAACGATGAACTGTACGGTCGGTTGTTCAGTACAGTTTGTCTGAATTGTATTGGGCTGTAGCTTACGCCGTTTTCGCCGGCGGCGGATCATCGGTCATCCATCTTCCATTCAGGGTTGACCGTGCAAAAGACGACCGACGGATGGCTCAGCGGCATGCTGGGCGTCATCATCTTCAGTGGCTCGCTGCCCGCGACACGGGTCGCGGTGCAAGGGCTCGACCCGCTGTTTCTCACGTTCGCCCGCGCGACGATCGCCGGCGCGCTCGGCCTGCTGCTGCTCGTCGTGCTGAAGCAGAAGCGGCCGTCGCGCGCCGAGGCCGTGTCGCTGGCCGTCGTCGCGCTCGGCGTCGTGGTCGGTTTTCCGTTGCTGACGGCGCTTGCGCTGAAGCACGTGACGTCCGCGCATGCGATCGTGTTCGTCGGGCTGCTGCCGCTCGCGACCGCGCTGTTCGGCGTGTGGCGCGGCGGCGAGCGGCCGCGGCTGCCGTTCTGGATCTTCTCGATCGTCGGCAGCGGCGCGGTGGCCGCGTTCGCGCTGCGCAACGGCGGGCACGCGTCGGTGGTCGGCGATGCGCTGATGCTGGCCGCGATCGTCGCGTGCGGGCTCGGTTATGCGGAAGGTGCGCGCCTGTCGCGCCAGCTCGGCGGCTGGCAGGTGATCTCGTGGGCGCTCGTGCTGTCGCTGCCGCTGATGCTGCCGCTCACGTGGCTGACGTGGCCCGCGTCGTTCGACGGCGTCGATGCCGCCGCGCTGTGGGGGCTCGCGTACGTGTCGCTGTTCAGCATGTTGATCGGCTTCGTGTTCTGGTATCGCGGGCTGGCGCTCGGCGGGATCGCGGGCGTCGGCCAGTTGCAGCTGCTGCAGCCGTTCTTCGGCTTCCTGCTCGCGGCCGGGCTGCTGCACGAGACGGTGCCGCCGTCGATGGTCGTCGTGACGGTAATCGTGGTCGGCTGCGTGGCGGGCGCGAAGTACTTCTCGAAGATGGCGCCCGTGCAGCGCATGGGGTGATGCAGGCGCCACGGCTGGCGGTAAGCCCGTTGCTGCCGAACGCACGATAGCGATCCTGCGCCCGGCAGCAAGACCCCAGGCAAAACGGCCAGGCTGCCGGTTGCGGCAAGCCTGGCCGTTGGCGTTCGTCACGCCGCGCGCGGGTTACTCGAACGTTTCGAGCGCGAGCAATTCGCCGATCGTCTGCCGGCGGCGGATGAGCCGCGGCGTGCCGCGATCGACGAGCACTTCCGGCGCGAGCGGCCGGCTGTTGTAGTTCGAGGACATCGACGCGCCGTACGCGCCGGCGTCGTGAAGGAACAGCAGGTCGCCGATCTGCGGCTGCGCGAGCTTGCGGTGCGTGACCACGCCGCCTGCATCCTGCGTGAACACGTCGCCCGATTCGCACAGCGGCCCGGCGATCGCGAGATCGACGAGCGGCCGGCCGGCGGGCAGCGCGCCATCGTGCGCGTGCACCGACACCGCGTGATAGCTGCCGTACATCGACGGGCGCATCAGGTCGTTGAAGCCCGCGTCGATCAGCACGAAATCGTGCTTCGGCCGACGGTTGACGGCCTGCACCTCGGTGACGAGCGTGCCGGCTTCGGCGACCAGAAAGCGGCCCGGTTCGATCTCGATGCGCACCGGGTGGCCGAGATGCCGTTCGATGCGCTTGCGCGCGGCGTCCCACTGGCTGAAGTAGTGACCGACGTCGACGCGCGGCTCGCCGTCGCGATACGGAATCGACAGGCCGCCGCCGGCCGAGATCGCGTCGATGTCGTGGCCGAGCGACGTGACGAGATCGACCATCGCATCGCACACCTGCGACAGGTGGCCGTAGTCGACGCCCGACCCGATGTGCATGTGGATGCCGACCAGCTTCAGCCCGTACTGGCGCACGATCTCGATCGCGCGCGGCACGTCGTCGATCCAGATGCCGTGCTTGCTCTGCGGGCCCCCGGTGTTGGTCTTGTTGCTGTGGCCGTGGCCGAACCCGGGGTTGACGCGCAGCCACACGCGGTGGCCGGGCGCGTGCTCGCCGATGCGCGCGAGCATGTCGAGCGAGCCGGCGTTCACGGTCACGCCGTGCTTCAGCACCGCCGCGAGCGTCGGGCGGTCGATCAGGTCGGCCGTGAAGACGACACCTTCCGGCTCGCCGCCCGGGCTGAACCCGGCCGCGAGGCTGCGCTCGATCTCGCCGAGCGACACGGCGTCGACGCATGCGCCTTCGTCGCGCATCAGCTGCAGGATATGGACGTTCGAGTTCGCCTTCTGCGCGTAGCGGATCACGTCGAATTGGCGCAGTTGGGCGATGCGGTCGCGAATGACGTCGGCGTCGTACACCCACAGCGGGGTGCCGTATTGCTGCGCGAGCGTCGCGAGCTGGCGGGAATCGAGGGACATGGCGGATGAATCGGATCGAATGAACGGATAGCCGGATGATGCGCCTGATTGGCTATACAGTAAAATGCCTGTTTATCTTCATTCGATTCATTTCTGATATACACGACCATGCTGACGCACCGTCATATCGAGGTTTTCCGCGCGCTGATGGTCACCGGCAGCACGACGCGCGCGGCCGAGATGCTGTACACGTCGCAGCCGACGATCAGCCGCGAGCTGGCGCGGATGGAGCAGGTCGTCGGCTTTGCGCTGTTCGAACGCGCGCACGGCCGGCTGCGGCCGACGATGGCCGCGCTCACGCTGTTCGACGACGTGCGGCTCGCGTATGCGGGGCTCGAGCGCATCGCGGCGACGGCCGCACGCCTGCGCGAGTTTCGCGACGGGCAACTGTCGGTAATCGCGTTGCCGGCGTTCTCGCACGCGATCCTGCCCGGTGCATGCCGGCGCTTTCACGACGCGCATGCGGGCGTCAGCGTGTCGGTCGCGACGCAGGAGTCGCCGGTGCTCGAGGAATGGCTCACCGCGCAGCGTTATGACCTCGGACTGACCGAGCGCGACGTCGCGCCGGCCGGCACCGTGCTTACGCCGTTGCTCGAAGTCGATGAAGTGTGCGTGCTGCCCGGCGGCCATCCGCTGCTCGCGCAGGACGCGATCGACCTGCTGGATCTCGCCGATCGCCCGTTCGTGAGCCTGTCGCTGAACGATCCGTATCGCATCCTGATCGACGAGGCGTTCGCGCAACTCGGCGTCGCGCCGCGCTCGGTGGTCGACACGCCGTCGGCCGTGTCGGTGTGCGCGTTCGTGCGGCAAGGGCTCGGCGCCGCGATCGTCAACCCGCTCACGGCGCTCGATTTCGTCGGCCGCGACCTGCACGTGCGGCCGTTGACGCGGTCGTTTCCGTACCGGGTCAGCGTGATCGTGCCCGAGCATCGGCCGAAGAACCTGCTCGTCGACGCGTTCGCCGATGCGCTGCGCGCCGAAGCGAAGGCGATCCGCCGCCGGCTGGCCGCCCACCTCGGCTAGCTGTGAAGCTTCAATAGGTTGTATCGATGGTTCATCCGGACTGAGTCTGGGAGACTGGAAGTCGCCAAACACCCAACCTTCCAGGAACCCA